>NZ_CP087715.1:2157500-2457500 GCF_020991125.1 Microbulbifer celer | reverse complement strand
GGTGTGGGTGTGGTGTTCTCCCGCTTCCTGGAAGTGGATATCGTCACCGGGGTGGTGATCGGGATGGGCGTGGTATTTTTCTACGCGGTGCTCGGCGGCATGAAGGGCATCACCTATACCCAGGTTGCCCAGTACTGCGTGTTGATTTTTGCCTACATGGTGCCGGCAATTTTCATCTCCATCATGATGACAGGCCACGCCCTGCCGCAAACCGGTTTTGGCGGCATGCTCTCGGACGGCACCTATCTGCTGGACAAGCTCGACGGTCTCTCCACGGAGCTCGGGTTTGCGGAATATACCTCGGGGACCAAAAGTACTATCGATGTGTTCTTCATTACTGCCGCACTGATGGTGGGTACGGCCGGTTTGCCACACGTCATCGTGCGCTTTTTCACCGTGCCGAAAGTACGCGATGCGCGCAAGTCCGCGGGCTGGGCGCTGCTGTTTATCGCGCTGCTGTATACCACTGCGCCGGCGATTGCCACGTTCGCGCGGGTGAATATGATCGACACCATCAATGGTCCGGACGGCCAGGGCACGGCCCACGCGGAGGCACCCAGCTGGATCAGCAACTGGGAGGAAACCGGCCTGATAAGCTGGGAGGACAAGAATGCCGACGGCAAGATGTTCTACTCCGGTGACGAACGCAATGAGATGTCTGTGGACCGCGACATCATGGTGCTGGCGAATCCGGAAATTGCCGATCTACCGGCTTGGGTGATTGCGCTGGTGGCAGCCGGTGGTGTGGCTGCGGCCCTGTCCACTTCCGCGGGGCTGTTGTTGGTGATTTCCACATCGGTTTCCCATGACCTGTTGAAACGCAACCTGATGCCGAGGATTACCGAGAAGCAGGAATTGCTATATGCCCGAGCTGCCGCAGCGGTGGCCATCTGTATCGCCGGTTATCTCGGAATCAATCCACCGGGCTTTGTCGCGCAGGTGGTCGCCTTCGCCTTCGGGCTTGCCGCATCGTCGTTCTTCCCAGCAATTATCATGGGGATTTTCTCCAAGCGTATGAACAAGGAAGGTGCGATTGCCGGTATGCTGTCGGGGATTCTATTTACTGCCGCCTACATCGTGTACTTCAAATTCATCAATCCTGCGGCCAACACACCGGACAACTGGTGGTTTGGTATTTCACCGGAGGGTATCGGTACCCTGGGGATGATCATCAACTTTGCTGTCGCCATTGCTGTGGCCAAGGTGACTCGCGAAGCGCCTGAGGATGTACAAGAGATGGTAGAAAGTATCCGCTTCCCACAGGGGGCTGGACAGGCCAGCGCCCACTGATCAATCCGTTTATGTGACCTGCTTGAGGCGAGCCATGTGCTCGCCTTTTTTTATGTGGCGCTGGTTTTATGTGGCGCCGGCAGAAATTACCGCAGAGAATGCAGGAACTGCAGATGGCGCTCGTACTGGTTGAGAATATCCGTCAGCAGCTGGTCCGGCGTCCAGCCCATCACATCATAATCCTGACCGCCCTCGCTCAGATGGACCTCCGCGCGGAAATACTTGTCCGGCGAACCATCGTCGTAGTTATCGTCCAGCTCGGCGTCGAGATTGGTAGCGTTGGGCTTTAAATGGGCCTTGGGATGGATGGAGTAGACAAAATCCACTTCATCGCCTTGTAGAACCAGCAACTGCGCCACATGGTTATCCACTTCCACCCGGGTAATGAATCCACTTTTTTCCATCTCGCTGGCAAAGCGCCTCAGTGCGGGCTCGCCTACATCATCGATGTAGCCGCGCACTTCTTCCAGTGACGGCAGGGTAATCAGGTTTTTCAGGCGACGTTCCCAGGTGACCGGATTGCGGGCGCTGACCGGCGCCACCGGCGCACTCTGGGAGTCCCGCTTGGCGGTGTCCGTTCGCAGCGCCTTGATCAACCCGTATATGGCGGCAAGCAATATCAGCGAAAATGGTAGTGCGCTGGTAATGGCCGCGGTCTGCAGGGAGGCCAGCCCCCCGGCCAGGAGTAGCGCAATGGCGACCACACCGATGATTGCGGCCCAGAATATCCGTTGCCATGCCGGCGTGTCGTCGCGGCCATGGGAGGCGAGCATGTTCATCACCATGGCGCCCGAGTCCGCCGAGGTGATGAAAAAAATCACGACCAGCACGATGGCCAACAGGGAGAGCGCTTCGGAGAATGGGAACTGTTCCAGAAACTGAAACAGCGCCAGAGACTGGTCCTTCTGGATAATATCCGCCAGCGACTGCAACCCCTCATCGGCAATCATCCGGATCGAACTGTTCCCGAAGACGGTGAGCCACACAATGGTGATCAGCGTTGGCATCAGCAACGTGCCAATGGTGAATTCGCGGATAGTACGGCCACGGGAAATACGTGCAATAAACAGCCCTACAAATGGCGACCAGGACAGGCACCAGCCCCAGTAGAAGATGGTCCAGCCACCGATCCAGTCTGTGGGCTTGTACGCGTAGAGGTTAAAGGTGCGGTCTACCAGTACCGATAGATAGCTGCCGATATTCTGAACCAGCGCCATCAGCAGAAATACGGTGCTCCCGAGTACCAGAATCGTCAGGCAGAGTAGTGCGGCGAGCCCCATATTCAGTTGCGAGAGGCGCTTGATCCCCGCATCCAGGCCCACAACCACCGAGGCGGTTGCCAGGGCTGTGGTGACCACGATCAATATTACCTGGGTGATTTCGCCGACGGGCACGCCGAACAGGTGGTTCAGGCCGGCGTTCATTTGCAATACGCCAAAACCGAGGGTGGTGGCAACCCCACACACGGTGCTGACAATGGCGAATACATCCACAGCGTGACCGATGGGGCCGTGGATCTTCTCGCCGATCATCGGATAGAGCGCGGACCGCAGTGTCAGTGGCAGGTTGTGGCGATAGCTGAAATAGCCGAGGATCAGGGCCACGCCGGCAAAAATTGCCCACACATGGAACCCCCAGTGGAAAATACTCAGCACCATCGCCTCACGTGCGGCGTCGACGGTGCCGGGCAGGGCGTCCGGCGGATTCATGTAGTGCATCACCGGTTCCGCCACCCCGAAGAACAGCAGGCCGATACCGATACCCGCCGAGAACAGCATGGCGAGCCAGGACCAGAAACCATACTCGGGCTTTTCATGCTCCGCGCCCAGCTTGATATCCCCAAACCGGGACAGACCGATGACCACCACGGTTACCAGGAGAATGGCCACGATCAGTACGTAGTACCAGCCCATGTAATCGACGATGTCCGCCTGCAGTGCTTTGAAAAACTCCGTAGCACGTTCGGGAAATATCACCGCAAAGGCGACCAGCAGCATCAGGATACCGGTGGCGCTGTAGAACACCGGTGGGTCAAATTTTGCTTTACCGTCGTCAGTGGTACGCAATTTCATGGACAAGCCCTATGTATGCAAGAACCGGTCGGGGATCGAGGGTCTCTTATCGCAGTGTATGCAGGAACTGCAGGTGGCGCTCGTACTGGGAGACCATATCCGTCAGTAACTGATCTTTGGTCCAGCCCATGACGTCGTAGTCCTGCCCACCCTCGTAGAGATGGACCTCTGCACGAAAATAGATATCTGGAGAACCGTCATCGTGGTCGTCTGACAGTTCCTTATCCAGATTATTGGCGTCCGGCTTCAGCGTCGCCTTGGGATAAATACCGTAAATAAAGCCTGTCTCATCCCCCTGGTGGATATCCAGTTGTACCCAGTGATTCTTTTTCTCGGTCACCGTGGCATCGTAACCACTCTTTTGCATTTCTGCGGCAAATTCTTCCAGTGCCGGCTTTCCCACCTCGGCAATATATTCATGGACTTCTGCCAGTGAAGGGAGCTGGAGCGCATTCTTCAGCCGCCTCTGCCAGCTGACCGGGTTGCGCGCACTGATCGGCGCCACCGGCGCGCTCTGGGTATTGCGCTTCATAGTGTCTGTGCGAAGCGCTTTGACCAGCCCATACATGGCGAACAGCAGAATGACGGAGAAGGGCAATGCGCTGGCGATCGCAGCGGTTTGCAGTGAACCCAAGCCGCCGGCCAAAAGTAGTGAAATGGCGACAATGCCGATCAGAAAACACCAGAAAATACGCTGCCATACCGGTGTATCGTCGCGTCCGTGAGACGACAGCATATTGACCACCAGTGCGCCGGAATCCGCCGAAGTGACAAAGAACACCACCACCATGATCACCGCGACGAATGAGAACAGGCCTGAGAGTGGAAATTGCTCCAGAAACTGGAACAGCGCCACGGACTGGTCTTCGGCGACGGCCTCACCCAGGGAAGTCAGGCCCTCATTCAGAATCATGTGAATGGCAGAGTTACCGAAGAATGTCATCCACAACATGGTGATGATTGCCGGTACCAGCATTGCACCGAAAACGAACTCCCGAATGGTGCGCCCGCGGGAGATCCGCGCAATAAACAGGCCGACAAAGGGCGACCAGGACATCCACCAGCCCCAGTAGAAAATGGTCCAGCCACCCAGCCAGTCAGTGGGTTTGTAGGCATAAAGGTTGAAGGTTTTGCTTACGATTTCGGAGAGGTAGCTGCCGAAGTTCTGCACGAAAGCCTGCAGCAGGTACACGGTGCTGCCCAGGACCAATACCATCAGCAGCAGCAGACCGGCGAGTATCATGTTCAGTTCGGACAGGCGCTTGATACCGGCGTCCAGCCCCATTACAACGGAAACCGTGGCCAACAAAGTGGTCACTACAATGAGCACCACCTGCACCATATCGCCTACCGGCAGACCGAACAGGTGGTTCAGGCCGGAATTGATCTGCAGAACGCCGAAACCCAGCGTGGTGGCAACGCCACAAACGGTACCGACAATGGCAAAAATATCCACCGCATGGCCGATGGGGCCGTGAATACGCTCGCCGATCATCGGGTAGAGTGCCGAGCGCAGGGTCAATGGCAATTTATGCCGGAAGCTGAAATAGCCAAGAATCATGGCCACGATGGCGTAGATGGCCCAGGCGTGGAAGCCCCAGTGGAAAAAGGTCAGTACCATCGCCTCACTGGCGGCGGCTGCGGTACCGGTCTCTCCCAGCGGGGGCTCGAGGTAATGCATCACCGGTTCGGCGACACCGAAAAACAGTAGCCCGATCCCCATGCCGGCGGAAAACAGCATGGCGAACCAGGACCAGAAGCTATAATCCGGCTCTGCGTGCTCCGGTCCCAGGCGGACCTCACCAAAGCTGGATAGCCCCACGGCAAGCACACCAATCAGGATCACTGCGACTACCATGACGTAATACCAGCTCATATATGAGACGATGGCATTTTGCAGGCTTTGAAATTGCGTGGTAGCGCCCTGCGGAAAAACTACTGCGTAGAACACCAGCAGTGCGAGCACTGCGGTAGCCACGTAGAATACGGGCGGGTTAAAGTGGGCTTTCTCGGTCGTCTGGCTGTTGTCCACTGGGGTAAATCCTGTCTGCTGAATGACCGTCCGGAAGTGATCTCAGGCGCCGACTCTTACTAGAGCATAGTTGAAAGGCTTTGCTGGGGAACCTTTGGTACTCTGTTGAATAACCAGCCGGCTATACATGTTGATAATTTCTAATCACATCACCATATCCGAACACGAAATCACCTGGAACGCGGTGCGCGCCCAGGGATCTGGCGGGCAGAACGTTAACAAGGTTTCGTCGGCAATTCACCTGCGTTTTGATGTTCAGGCCTCCAGTCTGCCGGAAGAAGTCAAGTCCCGGGTGCTCGCCTTGCGCGATCAGCGGATCTCCAGTGATGGAGTCGTGATCATCAAGGCGCAGCGCTTCCGCACACAGGAGAAAAACCGCACGGATGCCCTGGAGCGTCTGCGAACATTGATCCTTAGCGCGATGAAAAAGCCGAAAAAGCGTGTTCCCACAAAGCCTACCCGCGGATCCAAAGAGCGACGATTAAAGTCGAAAGCGCGTCGCGGACAAGTGAAATCCCTGCGCGGGAAGGTACCTGATCACTGAGGTGTTGTAGTCACCTGCCCATTACTCAGCAAGGGCATTCAAACCAAGAGATTGTCAATCAGAGTCGCCAACCAAACGGGAGTAACCCATGGCTGAACGTTTTCGTGCCGATGCATTACAGGCTTTTGCCCGCGACGTGTTCGCTTCCACCGGGCTGGATCGCGAACGTGCCGATACTATGGCCGGTGTTTTTTTACAGGCCGATCTGATGGGGTTTACTACCCATGGTCTGAACCGGGTGGCGAGTAATCTGGGGTGGCTGAAGTCCGGGGAGTCCCGCAAGACGGGAGAGCCCAACATGCTGGCGGACCGGGGAAACTGCTTCAACTGGGATGCGGATTTTCTGCCCGGCCCGTGGGTGGTGACCAAGGCGGTGGAGCAGGCGCTGGAGCGTGTACAGGAACACGGTGTAGTCACTGCCACCATCCGTCGCAGTCAGCATATAGCCTGTCTGGCCGCCTATCTGCCGCAGATTGTCGAGCGCAATTGTGTTGGCATCCTCACCTGCTCAACCCCGGCGGAAAATACCGTTTCGCCGCAGGGCGTGAAAACGCCGCTGTTCTCCGCCAATCCCATTGCATTCTGCGCACCCGCCGGGCAGTACCCATTGCTGTTCGATATCAGCATGTCGGTGACGGCAGGGGGATATGTAGCGCGCGCTGCGCGGGAGGGCAAAAAGCTGCCTGCACAATATCTCAAAGACAGCAGTGGTCAGCTCTCCGATGACCCGGCGGCATTTCAGGACGGTGGCAGTATTCTACCGGTGGGCGGTGCGGATCACGGCTATAAAGGAGCGGCGCTGTCAGCGATGCTCGAAGTGCTTTCCATGGCACTGTCCGGTTACGGTCGCGCGGATGATGTTCAGGAAGATGACGAGGCCAACTCTGTATTCCTGCAGATTATCGATCCCACCGCATTTGGCTCGGAAAATGCATTTCTAAGACAGACAGCGGCCCTGCTGCAATTGTGGGAGTCCTGTGAGAGCGACGACGGCGATCCTGTGCGGGTGCCCGGAAAGCGCGCCTGGGGGCAGCGCCAGTCACAGCTCGCAGAGGGCGTCCAGCTGTATCCCTCTGTGCTTGCGGATCTGAAAAAGGTCGCCGAGGAAACCGGTATTCCCATGCCGGAAGCCATTGGCTGACTGCGCGTTATATTGGGTGCTGCATCGGGTTCTGTATCGGGGCGGGCTGTTCTACCTGCATTTCCCGGCTAAGGCGCGAAATAGGTCTACATTTGGGGGAAAAGGACAACTGTCATAAAAACAACTGCCAACAGAATAGGGAGTACGGTAATCGTGAGCGACCTGGTTCGTATGACTGCGCTGGAGCTGTTACAAGGTTATCGTGAGAAAGCATTTTCTCCGGTGGAAGCGACACAAGCGATGCTGGACCAGATCCGGCGCTGTAACCCGATCGTCAACGCGTACAACCTGGTCGATGAAGAGACCACGCTTGCCTACGCCCGGGAGTCCGAAAAGCGTTATCAGTCCGGTGATACCAAAGGCGTCCTGGACGGGGTTCCGGTGGCGATCAAAGACGTATTCCTGACGCCCGACTGGCCCACCATCAAGGGGTCGAAAACCGTCGATCCCAAGTCCACCCTCGGCAAAGAGGCGCCCTGCGTTGCGGCACTCAACCGCAATGGCGCGGTACCCCTGGGGAAAACCACCACGCCGGAGTTTGGCTGGAAGGGGGTTACCGACAACCCGGTAGACGGTGTGACCCGCAATCCCTGGGATCCCAGCAAAACCGCCGGTGGCTCCAGCGGTGGCAGCGCCGCCGCAGTACCGCTGGGTATGGGGCCGCTGGCACTGGGTACCGATGCCGGTGGCTCTATCCGTATTCCCGCCGGCTTCAGCGGCCTGGTGGGCCTGAAACCGAGCTTTGGTGAAGTGCCGCACTGGCCTGCCAGCCCGTTTGGCACCCTGGCCCATGCTGGTCCCATGACCTGGACTGTGGCCGACTGCGCTCTGATGATGAACGTGCTCACCGAAGCGGACTGCCGGGATACCAATGCCATTCCCCGCCGTAACATAGATTATCTGGCAGAGATCGAAGGTGAGCCTGAGCAACTGCTGAAAGGTGTCAAGATTGCCTTCAGTGCCACTCTGGGCTATGTCCAGGTGGATCGCGAAGTGGAAGAGACGGTACGCGAGGCGGCGCACCTGATGCAGTCGCTGGGTGCGGAAATTACCGAAGTGGCACCGGGCTTTGACGATCCCCTGGCGGCATTCGGCCACCTGTTTTACGGCGGTGCTGCCAATGCCCTGCGCAATATCAGCAAAAAACAGCGCATGATGATGGATCCGCAATTGGTGGCGGTGTCCGAAAAGGCATCTCAGCTTTCCATGCTGGATTACCTGGAAGCGGTCAACGAGCGCGTGGCCCTGTGCGAGCGGATGGCCATGTTCCACAAAAAGTACGACCTGCTGCTGACCCCGACCCTGCCGATTACCGCTTTCGAAGCCGGCCGCGAAGTGCCGCAGGACTGGCCCAGTACCCGCTGGCCGTCGTGGACGCCTTACACCTATCCATTCAACCTCACCGGGCAGCCGGGCATCTCGGTACCCTGCGGATTCTCATCCTCCGGCATGCCTATCGGCCTGCAGCTGGTGGCAGGGCGCTTCAATGATACGGCGGTACTGCGCGCAGCCCAGGCCTACCAGTTGGCGGCGCCGCTCACCGACAAGCGCCCGGATCTGTTTTACGAAAGCTCTCAGGAGGGTGCGGAAGAGGGGAGTGAGGTATGAGCAGGCTGGATTTTGATTTTTACGAATCGGAAGATCCGGTCTGGAACCCCGCACTACTGACCATCCCGGTTCCGGGGATCCGCAAGATGGTGAATCTTGCGGCCACCATGAACGACGTGATTCATCTCTCCATCGGGCAACCGGACGCGCCCACGCCACCTCATGTGGTACAGGCAACGGTGGAAGCACTGCAGGCGGGCCAGACCGGTTACACCATGGATGCCGGATTGCCGGAACTGCTGGATGCCTTGGCGGAATACTACGGCGAGCGTTCTGGACGGTATATCTCACCGGAAAATATCCTGGTGACCACCGGTGCCACCGAGGCGATCTATCTGGCGCTCACGGCAGTCTCCGCACCGGGGCGGGAATTCATCGTGCCAGACCCGTCTTTCATGCTCTATGCACCGCTGATTCGCATGAATGGCGGTGAGGTGAAGTACGTTCCAACAAGAGCAGAAAACAATCATCAGCTGGATCCTTACGAAGTCATCGACGCGATCGACAACAATACTCATGCGATTGTGCTCAATTCACCGAGTAACCCCACCGGTACGGTTTATCCGCGGGAAACGGTCGAGACCATTGTGCAGGAGGCGGCGTATCGCGGGATCTATGTCATCAGCGATGAGGTATACGACCACCTGATCTACGACGACCGGGATTACGCGAGCGTGCTTTCGTGCTGCTCCGACCTCGATCATGTGATGGTGATGAGCAGTTTTTCCAAAACCTTCAGCATGGCGGGGATGCGTATCGGCTGGTTGATCGCCAGTCAGGGCGCGATCCGCAAACTGCGCCGTTACCACATGTTTACCACCACGGTGGCCAATACGCCGTGTCAGTGGGGCGGGGTGGCGGCCCTGCGGGGCGATCGCAGTTTTGTCGACGATGTGGTGAACACCTACAAGCGTCGCCGCAACCGGCTGGTGGAGTTGGTAGATCAGACCCCGTTCCTCGAAGGCTACGTGCCAGATGGGGCGTTTTACATGTTCCCCGCATTGCCCGAAGGTGTAAATGGCAATAACGTCGCCCTGCGACTATTGCGGGAGACGGGGGTATGTACTATTGCCGGCGACACCTTTGGTGAAAGCAGCCGCAATGCCCTGCGCTTCAGTTACGCGACTTCGATCGAAAATATCGAGCGCGCGTTTGAGCGTATTATTCCGTGGATGGAAAAGCAGGACTTCGGTTGATACAGCGAGAATAAATGGCGAGCCGGTTCTATGTACCCGGCCACAAAAAGTATGGCCACTAAAACGGGCAGGGTGCCGTGAGCACCTTGCCCGTTTTTTATGTGAAGCCCACAAAAATCAGGGGAGGGGAAAGTTACTGTCGCTGCCTGCCAATTGCTCTAGCATCATTTCCGCAGTTCGCGACTGGTTGTAATCCATGATCAGTTGCGGCTCGTCGGTAAAAACCCCGTCCGCCCCCATGGCCGCAACCAGCTCCAGGTCGTGGCGGTGATTGACGGTAAACACATAGTTTTTGAACCCGCGCTGGCGGGCGTCGGCAATGATTTCCGGGCACACGAAATTGAGGCTGTGATGAATGGAGTAGGCCTTGAGCGGTTCGCCCAGTGCGGCCAGATCCAGGGGGACCCCATCCACCAGAGCACCGCGGCGCACCTGAGGCAGGCGTTGCAGGCACTCGTACACCTGGCGGTGATCGAACGATGAGAACAGGTACTGTTCAAAGGTGGCATTGTTGTCGCGCACGTAGGATTCCAGCACGCGGGTGGCCAACTCGGCGCAATTGGGGCCCTTGAGTTCGATATTGAGCTGCACATGGTTGCCCACCAGCTCCAGTACCTCGTACAGGGTCGGCACCTGTTCGCCGCCGGGCAGCAGCCGCTTGCGCACTTCGGCGGGGGAGAGGTCGGTGAGCAGCTCCTGACCGGCCAACAGGCGGCCCAGGCGGCGGTCGTGTTTGACGATCAGCTCGCCGCCCACATTCCACACATCGATCTCGACCCCGTCGATATCAAATTCGAGGGCGTGGGTAATGGCCTGCAGCGTGTTTTCTGTAGCGCGCTTGGGGTAACCCCGGTGGGCAAAACAGAACAGGGTGTCGGCATCTTGCATAGTGACATCACCAGATTGGAACCCGAACCAGCCTGAAGCTGGAGGTCCCTAGCGTGTACCTGAAGTATGACGCTCAGGTTACAAGGTGGCCAGAATTTTTGGCAGAGGGGAATCCTGCGCCACGGATGTTTTATTCCCCGGCGAGCGCGCGATAGCGACCGCAATGGAAGACCAGTGGGTCACCGCCTGTGGCAGAGAACTCTACCACCTCACCCAGCAGGATGGTGTGATCACCGCCGTCGATGTTCTGGACGCGACGACAGTGGAACAGCGCGGCACAGTCATCGAGTTGGGGAATGCCGCCGGGGCCAGTATGCCATTTGACCTGACCGAACTTGTCGGCGCCGCGACCGGCAAACAGGTTGGAAACGTGCTGTTGATCGCCCTTGAGTACGTGTACCGCAAAGCCTTGACCCTGGGTGAAGGCGCTGTAGCTGAGGGCGCTGCGGTCGATACTCCAGAGGATCAGGGCCGGATCGAGGGAGACGGAATTGAAGCTGTTGACGGTCATACCCACGGGCTCACCGCTGCTGTCGACGGTGGTCACTACTGTGACGCCCGTGGTGAACTGGCCCAAGGTGTCGCGCAGGGCGCGGGCGCGCTCGGCGGGTGTCTGTCCTTCCGGGGTGGTTTCAGTGGCGGTGGCGGGGTTGGTAGATACCGTCATACTTCGATCAAAATCTGTTCAAAAAATGTGCTGGCCGCCATTCTACGGGAAAAGCGGCCTGTTTGCGTGGTTTTCTTTAATCCATCAGGGGGCGACACGCGCTGACCAGCTGATCCCGTTCGGTGATGGCGTTGCCGGTCAGAGCAAACCCCAGCAACTGGCCATCGGGCCCATGGAAGCGGGCGGAGACGCCATCCGGGTGTTCCCGAACCTGCCACTGGCCCTCACTGTCGGCCGGCGGTGGGCACACGGTGGTGGGACGCAGGGTGGTTTTGACGGCAACTGGCAGGCAGCCATAGTGCACCGCGGTATCGGTGCCACTGAGGGTTTGTGCCAGGGCGCGCGCGCTCTGGGTGAGCGGGGCGACAAAGTAGAGATTGTGGCCGTCTACCTCTGCACAATCGCCGAGCGCGAAGATATTCGAGTCACTGGTGCGCAGTGCGCGGTCGGTAACAATACCGCGATTGACGGTCAGCCCGGCTGCCGCCGCCAGGCCGGTATTGGGGGTGAGGCCGAGGGCTGCCAGGGCGATATCGGCCTCAATTTTGCGGCCGTCCTGCAGTTGCGCCACGACTCCACGCCCTTTGCGCACCAATCGGCTGACTCCGCTACCGAAGTGGAATCGCGCGCCAGCGGCTTCCAGTGCGCGCTGGATATCGCGCCCGGCCGCTTCCGGCAGCAGTGTCGCCAGTGGCCAGGGCTGTACATCGACCACGTCGACCTCGTAGCCCGCCTGGATCAGGTCGTTGGCGAACTCGCAGCCGATCAGCCCGGCGCCGATCAACAGTACGCGCTTGCGGTTGGCCAGCGCGGTGCGGAAGCGGCCGTAATCATCCAGGCTGTTGATGCGGAACAGGTTGGTGTGGCCGTCACCTTCGATAGCGGGCAAGGCGCTGCAGCTGGCACCGGTGGCGAATACCAGCCGCGAATAGCGCAGTTCGGCGCGGATGCTGCCGCTATGGGATACCAGCCCCACGGTCTGTTGTGTGCGGTGGATTTCGGTAACCTGAGTGTGGGTGAGAATGTCCACATTCAGCTCTGCCGCCACTGTCTCCGCGCTGCTGCTGGCCAGTTGGGCCGGCGTCTTGCCGTGGGCGAGTGACGCAGAGAGCAGGGGCTTGGAATAGCTTGTGCCATTGTCAGCGGTAATCAGGGTGACCGGGGTTGTCTGGTCCAGCTTGCGGAATTCCTTCGCCAGGTGGTAACCGGCGAGGCCGGTACCAATGATCACCAGTGGAGCCAGATCATCCCGAAGCGCCGCTGATGCCGGACTTGCGGCGGCGCCGTCTGCGGGGTCCTCAGCCGGTTTGCTGACCAGCACCATGTCGAACTCTTCCTTGCTGACCCCGCACTCGGGACAGGTCCAGTCGTCAGGGATGTCTTCCCAGCGCGTTCCTGCCGGGATACCTTCTTCCGGTGCGCCTTTGGCCTCGTCGTAGACCCAGCCGCATACCATGCACTCCCAGATACGGTGGGCGGTGCTTGCGCTGGACGTATTGGTATCATCCGCGGCGGTAGTGGTGGTACGGGCGGGCGAATGCGCGGGCGACTGGCCAGGAGAGGGCTGTGCGCTGGAAGTCTCAGCAGTGACTGCCACCATGGAAAACTCATCTTTGCTGGCGCCGCACTCCGGGCAGCTCCAGTCATCGGGGATATCCTCCCAGCGCGTGCCGGGCGGAATACCGTCATCGGGTGAGCCTTTGGCTTCATCGTACACCCAGCCACAGATCTGGCATTCCCAAACGCGGAAGTCGGACATGGATACCCCTGGTTACAGCATCAATTCGAACGGAAATAAATTTGTGAACACACGAGGTGAGCCAGTCATGGATCACCCGTGTGGAAGAGGGGAGTGTAGGGAAAAACGCCACTAAAGTTAACGCCGGGCGATTGCCGACCTGCAGATAGTTAACCCAGGGTCAGCGCGCTTCGCCCCGCTCGGCGATACTGGTGAGGGCGCGGTGATACATGTCATTGAGCTGCTCGGTGCTCTCAATGGTCACCTGCAGGTCGTTTACCAGGCCGTTGCTGAGGCCGTAGAGCCAACCGTGTACCGACAGGTCCTGGCCATTTTCCCAGGCATCGCGTACCGGACTGGTCTGGCATACGTGGACCACCTGCTCCAATACGTTCAGTTCGCACAGCAGGTCTACGCGCTCTTCCTCCGGAAACCGCTCGATCAGGGTGTGATGCTTGTCGCGCACATCCTTGATATGGCGCAGCCAGCTTTCAATCAGTCCAAGCCGGGCATCCTCCAGGGCGGCGCGCACACCGCCACAGCCGTAATGGCCCACCACCATGATGTGCTTGACCTTCAGAACCTCCACCGCGTACTGGACTACCGACAGGCAGTTGAGATCGGAAGGAACGACAACGTTGGCCACGTTGCGGTGAACAAACAGTTCGCCTGGCAGCAGGTCGACAATCTGGTTCGCGGGTACGCGGCTGTCTGCACATCCAATCCACAGGTATTCAGGAGATTGCTGCTCGGAAAGCTTGAGGAAGAAATCCGGCTTTTCTTTGCGGGTAGCTTCGGACCACTCGCGGTTCTTTTGCAGAAGGTTCTCGAGTTGGGACAAGGCACTGCTTCCGGTTATTGAAAGGGATGCGCAGAATATCGTTTTTTACCCGAAGCCGCCAACTGGCTGCGATTCGGAATGGTCACGACCCCGTGGGATGGCGCCGGGTCCGTCGCTTCTGCTAACCTGCAGCCATCAATCACAAAACGGGAAGGGGGTTATGGCTGTGCGCAATAGAAAGGTGCGTCGACCTCGCCGACTGAACAAGCACGATACAACCCTGGTAAGAAGACGCAAGAAAGTGCGCTGGTTGCTGGCACAGAGAGTGCGGGTACGGAACTATCGCCGCAAGTTTATGCTCGCGGATAATGACAAACAGCCGAGCCCTCCAGACAATAACACTGCGGGCGAGAATGAGTGAGCCTGACGATATAACAAAACAATCATTCTTCCAGGAGTTAATTTGAGTACTGATACGCTAGAGCTGACCATTGCCGACTATCGTGATCCGTCCGATGCCGCGGATCTTGTAACTTTGATGGACGAATACGCACAAGACCCATTCGGCGGTGGCGAGCCGCTGAATGAGCGCTGCAGGCAGGAGTTGGCTAACAAGCTCGCGGAGTTCCCCGGTGCGTTTACGGTTCTTGCCTATAGAAACGGGAAGCCGGCGGGGCTCGTGAACTGCTTTATGGGGTTCTCCACATTCATGTGCAAGCCCCTGGTGAATATTCATGATGTGGTGGTGAGCGAGTCTGCCCGCGGGGGCGGAATCTGTACTGCAATGTTTGAAAAGGTCGTGGAGGAAGCGCGTGCGCGCGGGTGCTGTAAGATCACGCTGGAAGTGCTGGAGAAAAACCTGCCGGCACAGGCGGCGTACCGCAAAGTGGGTTTCAAACCCTATGCGCTGGACGAGTCTTTTGGCCAGGCAGAGTTCTGGCAGCGCTATCTGTAACTATCCTCAAGCAGCTTTCTTGCATTCCTGAAATCCGTTTACCAACTGTTCTTTCCCGACTGTTTTCAATAGGCCGGCATTCACTGTCGGCTAATATCCTCAGCTCTTCCCGCCTTCCCGCCTCGGCTATGTAACTATCGGAACTCAAAAGCTGTTTTCTCGTTGCGGTCGCGGGGCGCTTATTGAAGCGTAAACAATCGTAAATTATTCACAAAACCCCGGCAAAGCCCGGGGCTTGTGCAATACTTTTTACAGGTTGGAGGGGATTTTTTATGCATCAATATTGTGCGAACACGCCTCCGGATTCATTGACTGCATCAAGAGTGATCATGGACGAAAATCTTATGCGAATGACAGCTACCCTGGCGCAGGGGCGCTATCAGTATAGTTGTGATGGTCGCATCATGCCGGTTCAGGATGATTGGCAATTGGGCCGTAATGCATCGGGACAGCAGTTGCTGGTCAGCCGCCGGCATGTAGGCGAGCAGGGCAACGGCATTGAGGTTCGGGCATTGATGGATACCGGCCTGGTTACCGAGTCCCGTGTGACCTGGCGGGATGAGGTGGATGAAGTCAATGCGCACTATCGGCTGGCACCGCAATCGGAAAAACGGCCGGCAATGGGGGATCCGATCGAGGCGGAGTGGACCGGCCCCAATGGGCTGCAGCGCAGTATCGTCGAGGGCGACAACCGTCTCCTGTTTCCGCTGATGCGGATTTTCATGGGACCGCTGCTGTTGCGCCTGTGCGATATGGAGTTTGGGTGCGAGGTTGTCGCCCCGGATATCGTCGATCCCTCCCAGCGTGGCAAACTGCTGGCTCCAAGAGTAAGCCACCGACGGGCGGCGATGATGCCCGGAGACGCCAATATTCAGGGCGTGCATGACTTGGGGGAAGATATTGCGGTCTTTTCCTATCAGGGGGATGAAGCAGAGCGCGATGCGCACTGCTTTGTGGACCCGCGCGGGCTGCTGGTCGGTTATGACTGGCCCAGCAGTACTGGTCGGTTGTGGCAGGTCCGCCTGAAGGACCTGGAGTGGTCACCCCAGCTACGTGTACTGGCTTGAAGATGAGAGCCTAAACCCGCCAATTTTACGACCGGCCACACGTTTCCTTCTCCCATAATGTGTACACTGGCGCTTGGATAATTTCTGGAGCGCCAGTGTTGTTTAGTCTGAATCGCCTTTCTCGACCTGATTCCCTGACTTCCCTGTTATTTATCTGCTGCTTTGGGCTTACCGACGTCGCGGTGGCATCCGCGGATGTGTCCGAACCTGTGGAGCCGGATCCCGCCCAGCAGGCCGAGTCGATGGATGACCGTCTGCGTAGTGAGGAACAGCGACAGCAGAATTGCCTGCGAGAACAGATGTTGACTGCACCGGCGGACATCACTCTGGAAGAAATGCGCATCCACTGTCAGCTGCAGGAGATTCGCGGGCCTGAAGCCCAGCAGGAGACGCCGGCATTTGCCACCGCGCCGGACCCCGAGTCCCCACAGGATACGCTGGTCAGTGAACGTACCCAGGCGATCCGCGAGGCCGCCAACAATCCATTTACCCTGGCGTCGCACAAAACCAATTACCTGCTTCCCGTGACCTATAATCCCTCACCCAATAAAGGGGGGCTGGAGGATTACGACGTCGACGATCAGGTCGATCTGGATTCCATCGAAGTGCAGTTCCAGCTTTCTGTGCAGGTCCCCATCTGGCGCGGCTTCCTCGGCAAGGCATCCTTTATGAGTGTCGCCTATACCAACCGCTCTTTCTGGCAAGCATACAATTCCGATAATTCCTCGCCCTTTCGAGAAACCAACCACGAGCCGGAGTTGATCATGACCTGGCTCAACGACTGGTCTCCGTTCGGCTGGCAGAACGTGGCCAATCAGGTGGCGTTCAATCATCAATCCAACGGCCGCAGTGAGCCGCTATCCCGGAGCTGGAACCGAATCTACGCCAATTTTGTGTTCGAGAAGGACCAGTACTACTTTGCGCTGAAGCCCTGGTACCGCATCCCGGAAGATCGCGAGGACGACGACAATCCCGATATCGAATATTACCTGGGCCATTTCGAGTTCACCGGTGGTATGAACGCGGGTGAGCACAATGTGTCGATGATGCTGCGCAACAACCTGCGCTCGGAGAACAAGGGGGCGGTGGAACTGCGTTGGAGCTTTCCCATGGGAAGCCGGGTGCGTGGTTACATCAAGTACTTTAATGGCTACGGCGAAAGCCTGATCGACTACGATGAATCTGTGCAGACCCTGGGCATTGGATTTGAGCTGGCGCGCGGGGTCGGGAGCTGATCGATATCGAGCAAACGGGCCCGGGAACCGCGGATGGGATTTGACGATACCTATAAATTGAGCGCGCACGCGGTGATCTGTAACGATGCCAGCGAAGTTCTGCAGGTTCGCGCCACTTACGCGGATAAAACCTGGGGGCTGCCTGGCGGTGCACTGGATATCGGTGAAACCGTGCACGAGGCCCTTCACCGGGAGTGTCGGGAAGAGCTGGGCCGGGATGTCATTATTGACTACCTCAGTGGCGTCTATTACCACCGTGTATACAACTCCCATGTTTTTATCTTCCGCGCACATTTCCTTAGCGATGGGGATATTGTTCTGTCGCCGGAACATTCCGAGTTCGCATACTTCTCCCTGGATGATCTCAGTCCGGTGCAACGGGTGCGGGTGCAGCACTGTTTGCAGTTCAATGGCGAAGTTCAGAGCGCAAAGTTCTGAACTCGCGTCGCTTTATGACCATTCATTTTGTATGCGGGATTGATCTCCACACTTCTCTCTGAATCCTGAACCCGCCAACTCATTGCTTGTGGCCTCATTTAGTATTGAGCACGCCTCTGATCAAGTCCGCGCTGCCTCAGCCCGATTGATGCAGAGTCTCACTAACTTCTATGCTGAAAGATAAGAAGAATTGCGATGGGTATGGAATTGACAATGCCTGATCTGGGCAACCTGAGTGATGGACATCCGCAACTGGAGTGCCGGGTTGCACTGGTCAGTAATGACCGCGACCTGAGCAGTAGTTGGGTGAATGCACTCAATGCAACGGCTGCGCAACACGAAAACCCCTTCGGGCTGCGCTTTGAAGCCGTGGCTACTGCGGCGCTGGAAAAGCACCTGTGCAGCGAAGACCGCCTGCAGGCGCTGATTATTGATGCCGGCTGCAGCCCGGACGAGCTGAAGGACGCGGAACTGCTGGCAGACCGGATGCACGAACTGCGCGCGCAGCTGAATGTGTTTCTGGTGGCGCAGGATTCCTTTCTCGACGGACACGGTGGCGCACCGGCGTCGGTACGACAGCGGTTTGACGAACTGTTCGACCGTCGCGAGGGCAACTTCAACCACATGTTCCGCCTGGTACAGGCGTTTATTGCCCGCCGTGCGTCGACGCCGTTTGCGGACACCCTGAAAGAGTATGTATTCAGTGCCCGCGATGCCTGGCACACCCCCGGCCACTCCGGCGGTGACAGCCTGCGCAACAGCCCCTGGGTGGGGGATTTCTACCGCTTTATGGGTGAGCACGTCTTCAATACCGATCTTTCTGTATCGGTTCAGGTGCTCGACAGCCTGCTGGAACCACACTCGGTCATTCAGGAGGCGCAGGACCTTGCCGCGCAGGCTTTTGGCGCGGAGCAGACCTTCTTTCTTACCAATGGTACGTCCACCGCCAACAAAGTAGTGATTCAACAGATCCTGGGCGGTGGTGGAAAGATCATTGTCGATCAGGCCTGTCACAAGTCGGTGCACCACGCAGTGGTGATGAACCGTTGTGAGCCCGTGTATCTGAAGTCTACCCTGCACCCGCAGTTTGGTATTTACGGCCCGGTATCCCGGGCGGATATCGAGCTGGCGCTGGACGAGCATCCGGATGCGGGCCTGCTGGTGATCACCTCGTGCACCTATGACGGTCTGCGCTACGATCTCAAACCGATCATCGAGTCCGCCCACGAGCGGGGGGTCAAAGTCCTGATCGATGAGGCCTGGTACGCCCATGGCTATTTCCATACGCAACTGCGGCCCACAGCCCTGGAGTGTGGTGCAGACTATGTTACCCAGAGCACGCACAAGATGCTGTCGGCGTTTTCCCAGGCGAGTATGATTCACGTACAGGATCCGGATTTTGACGAGTACCGCTTCCGCGAAAACCTGAACATGTACGCGTCTACCAGCCCTCAGTACATGATGATTGCGAGCCTCGACGTGGCCCGCAAACAGATGGTGATGGAAGGCTTCGGCCGCCTGCGGCACTGTTTGCAGATGGTGGAAACCCTGCGCCGGGAAGTCGATGCCACCGGCGTGTTCCGCGCGCTGACGCGGGAAGACCTGATTCCCCCCGCGCTGGAAAACGACAATATCCGACTCGACCCTACCAAGGTCACTATTGACGTTTCCGGCAGTGGATATTCCGGCAAAGAGATCCAGGTCAAACTGTTCGATCAGTACGGCATTCAGGTGGAGAAAACCACTTACAACACCGTGAGTGTGCTGGTGACACTCGGCAGTACCGAGAGCAAGTTATTGCGTCTGGTGCACGCGTTAAAACAACTGGCACGCAACCCCCGTCGCCGCAGCCATATCAGTGCCAGCCGACGGCTGCCGGAACTCACCCGTCTAACCTGTCTGCCGGCGGATGCCTACTTCGCCGACACCGAAGAATTACCCTTGATGGACAATGGCGTAGCGGCAGAGAAAAAACTGGTAGGGCGCACCTGCGCTGACGAAATTGTTCCCTACCCACCCGGTATCCCGGTTCTGGTGCCTGGGCAGGAGATTTCTACCCAGATCGTGCAGTTTCTGCAGCAACTGTTGCAGGGGCAGAATGCCACCGAAATTCACGGGCTGATTTTTCGCTCCGATGAACCCATGTTGCGGGTTGTCTGCCAATCGGAAAAATCTTCAGGGAAAGGCGGCAAGGCGGAACGCTAGTTCCATAAATGGCCGCAGGGGAGGGAAGCCAATGCCGCAGGGTGAAACCAACAGCCCCGAGTGTATCCTGCTGGCCGGCGCCAGTGGCGGTCTTGGCGCGATCTTGTGTGAGGAACTGGTAAGACGTTTCCCTAGCGTGCTGCTGCTTACCGTCAGCCGTTCGGAGCTGGCCCCCATTTCCGCAAATCACCGCCAACTGCGCGCGTCTATTGCTGACGAGAGTTCTCTGGAACAGGTGGGCAACTGGCTTCGGGTGCAGCCCGTCCCGAACTGGGTAATCAGCGGTTGCGGAACGCTCCACTGGTCGGGGACAGCCCGGAAAAAATCTGCAGCAGTGCGGTGACGAAGCACTAGTCAATAGCATCTCTGTCAATGTGCTGACACACCCCCACCTCGCTCAGGCACTGGCACCGCTGCTTAAAAAGCGGTCGCCACTAGTCTGAGCCTCACTGTCGGCAAAAGTCGGCAGTATCGAGGACAGCCGCCTGGGCGGCTGGTACAGATATCGCGTGAACAAAGCGGCGCTGAACGGAACCTCTCGATCGAATGGAGCAGAAAGGTGAGGCATACTGTGTTGTGGCGATACACTTGGGAACCACCGACACACCACTTTCCAAATCTTTCCAGAGCAATATTCCTGACGGCAAACTCTATTCGCCGACACAGAGTGCACAGCGTATTGTAGCGGTGCTTGAATAGTTGCAGCCGGAAGACAACGGCAGGCTACTGTTCTGGGATGGTACGCATGTTCCGTGGTAATGATTGAACCAAGACGGGTTCTTGGCACCAATTGGTGGGTTAAACGCGGTGCATGAAAACTCGTGCGCCGGCTGTGTTCTAAAGAACGGATAAGCTCAAAGTTGACTGGTTTCCCTCAGGGGACCATAGGCCCTGACCAAGTATCGCCGCTGATATTCCTAGGGTAGCCACTATCCACCGAGTCTCTACTGATGTCGTAGCGCAGATAGCGCTGATAGGTCAGGAAGATATATGCGCGGCTGCTGTTCCACTTTTGAGCGGCGGAGATTTCCGTGGCGTAGGCACCTATACCCGGCCAAGTGCTGTTGTTCACCGGTTTGGGATAGCCACCGTCCAGTCTGTCAGATCACATGTCATAACGCAGGTAGCTGCCAACCGCACCGAGAGTAAATTGCTGCGCCTGATCCACTCCCTCAAACAGCTGGCCCGCAACACCCGCAAGCGCACTCACGCGGGTTCGCCGCGGCGCCAGCCGGAATTCACCCGCTTCACCTATCTGCTGGGGGATGCCTATTTCGCCGATACTGAAGAGCTGCCGCTGATGGACAACGGCACACTGGCGGAGAAGCAACTGATCGGCCGCACCAGTGCCGACGAAATCGTGCCCTATTCGCCGGGTATTCCCGTGCTGGTGCCGGGGCAGGAAATCTCGGTGCAGATAGTGCGGTACCTGCAACAGTTGTTGCAGGGCCAGAAGACCCACCGAGACCCACGGCCTGATCTTCCGCTCGGACGAGCCGCTGCTGCGGGTGGTCAAGGAGGAGGGCAAGAAGAAGCCGGGTAAGAAGTCCGCTGCGAAACGGCGCCGCCGAGCTGTGAACTAGTGCTTCCGTCGCGTTGAACCCTATTGGCCCGGTAGGCGATATCGAGTCGCTCATGCCTGCCCAGGATCAGGTACCTGTTCAAGGTGATGATCAGCGCATCCTTGTCGACACGGTAGGACAGGTCGAGCCGATCGTCGACCACGGAGAGAATTTCTTGTGTTTGGGGGAAAAGACCTGCTCACGGACCCAGTCGGCGGTAGCGGAAAATTCGATCTCCACCATCCCGGTAGCGGACTTGGACGAAAGTTCGGTGTCAGCCGAGCCTTGTAGTGGATGAAATCCACTGGGCTATTGGCCATGGCCGCGCAGCTCGCCATAAGCAGCAGGGTTGCGAAGGCTGAAGCCGCTATGGAACTTCATTTACTTCGAAAGTCCGTAAACCAGCCACGGTAGAGATTCGCCATTTGGTGCCGATTTATTGGCTCAAGTAGCAATTTCCTATCAAAAGCTCCCCTCGCAACCAAAAATTGACGCGAAACTCATCCATTTGACTGGTAGCGCTATCAAAACTTTCCTCGATTTGTGGTTTTATTCTCCGCCAGTAATCCAAATTGCGCAGACAAATCTTGGCCATTGCACACTCAAGAATAAATTTTGATCGCTTTCGGGTTTTGGGGGGATCCCTGCAGGCTCAGCGATTTTTCCATGCGCAGGCGTTTGGTCTGTGCCTAGCCGGGTTGGAGAGCACAGACGGCGCCCGCATTCTTTGAGAGTTAGCAGGTTAGCGCTAACAAATACTGTCGCTCTGAACACTTGGTGGCAGAACAATAGGGAGAATCATGGATGAACGCTTCGCTTGAGGTCGATGTGCGTGGGCGCAGATCGCAGGGATCCTGCGGCGACGGAGGTCGTGCGGTTCTTTACTGGATTGCGGCGGGCATCTGTATTCTCCTATCCGCAGCGAGTTGGGCCGCATCGACCAGCTACGAATATGACGCTCTGGGTCGTTTGCACAAAGTCACGCGCGACGATGGCACGGAAACGCTGTATGAGCTCGATGCCGCAGGTAATCGCACGCAGGTAAGTGATCTCGCCACGCCCGGCGCGCCGCCATCTGTCAACGTGCCGGTGAACAGCAGCACCGGCAGTTACAGGATCACATGGACAGCACCGTCAGAGACGTTCACCGCATACGAGTTATACGAGTCGACGAGTTCTACATTCAGCACTCAAACACGGGTCTACAGCGGCGCAGCGCGGGCCAAAGAGATCAGCGGTAAGGTTGACGGCAGCTACTACTACCGTGTGCGCGTATGTAATGAAGGCTTGTGCAGTGAATATGCAGCGGGTGCGAACCCTGTTGTAGTTGCATTCCCACCGGGCACGCCTGTCTCGATTGCGGTGCCCACTATAAGCAGCTCTGGCGACTACCCCATCGGCTGGGGTGCGCCATCTAGCGGGACTGTGACCGCCTACGAGCTGTACGAGTCCTCAAGCTCGAGCTTTACATCGCAGACTCGTGTGTATAACGGGAGTGACCAGGGGTGGGGCGCTACGAGCAAGAGCACCGGCAACTACTACTATCGTGTCCGCGCATGTAATGGCGCGAGTTGCAGCGACTACACGACAGGCGAAAACGGCGTATCCGTGGATCGGTCGGCGCCGAGCAGTCCCGGTGCTTTGAGTTTAAGTGTCGATGGCACAAGCGTGATGGCAAGCTGGGGTGCCGCCACGGACAACATTGCGGTCGTTGGCTACCAGTATCGGCTTAACAGTGCGGCGGTTTGGACCAATAAGGGCAGCGGGACCAAGCAGGGCCTGTCTGGACTCGTGGATCACACGACGTACATCTTCGAAGTGCGAGCGCTCGATGCGGCCGGCAATGCGGGGCCTTCGGTCTCTAAATCTTTCACAACCGGCTCGGCGGCACCTGCGCCACCCAGCGATCTGGATGCGAGACTGATGGCAGATTGCGCATGGAATGTGACGTGGAGTGCATCCGCTGGAGCCACCTACTACGCGTTCGATGAGACGAATGCCGCACAACGCAATTTGACGACGCCGTCCACCATCGTCAACTGTCCGGTGGGCAATCCTGATGGCAACAAACCTGAATGGGTGCAGGCCTGTAACAGCATTGCATGCAGCACCAGGTCGTACTTCTTCTCGTCGGACACCACGCCCCCGTCGCGGCCGGGCATTCCCACATTCAGCGCAGTGACGCAGTCGAGTGCCACCGTAACCTGGACCGCATCCAGGGACGCTTCAGGCGTGGCAGGCTATCGATATCGCCTCAATAGTGGATCCTGGGTGTCGATCGGCATCGGAACGACGGTGGGGCTCACCGGACTGTCTGCCTCAAAGACGTACACTTTCGAGGTACAGGCACGCGATGGCGCTGGAAATTACAGCACGTCCAACTCCGCATCGTTCAATACACCTGCGGCGCCTGACACGACATCGCCTTCGGCTCCGGGGACGCCTTCGTTTAGTAATGTCACCTCGTACTCGGCCAGTGCGAATTGGGTGGCCGCATCCGACAACATTGGTGTCACCGGCTACGAATATCGCCTCAACAACGCGCCCACGTGGACCGCGCTTGAGAAGGTTCTCGCCGTCAATCTCGTTGGTCTCAATCAGCTCAGCACATATTCATTCCAGGTGCGCGCCCGCGACGGCGCCGGCAACGTCGGTCCGGCGGCGAGTGGTTCATTTACAACGTCGAGCGCAGCACCACCTGCTCCCAGCGGACTTTCATATTCGCAGGTTGCGAATTGCTCGTGGAGGGCGAGCTGGAATGCAGTCAATGGCGCCACGACATACGAGCTGAGGGATACGAGCGGCACTGTGAAGACACTCACGGTGACGACGGGATACATATCGTGTCCATACAACAACCCCGCTGGCAACAAGCCCAAGTGGGTTCGAGCTTGCAATAGTGTGGGTTGCGGCACGCGCGCTTATTTTTGAATGGAGCAAGATCGGATGGAGGTGATACACAGAGGACGGTCCTTCGGTTGGGTGTTGGTGGTGCTCGTGGCGGTTTCCGCCGCGGCGCAAGCGGTGGACATCGAGCGACCCAAAGTACAGATCGTCGACGAGTTCGGGGTCAATATGGTTACGGGGCAGGTCACACACGGCCTCGACACCGTGAGCATTGGTGGCGCGATGGGATTGAGTCATCGGATTTCCGTGTATGCGAACGACTTTGCCTTTCTCAATTATCGCGGCTTCAGCGATAACTTGCGGGCACAAACGCGCTACGTGAACTTGTCCCAGGAGGCGACCTATTCCCCGAAGGCTGTATTGCGTGTGAGTGACTTCGTGGACTCTGCGGACTTCAGAGTCGAGGTCAACGGCGCGCGTGTAGAGCAGTTCCATAGCACACCGCCCCCATACACCTATATCGCAGTCGGCGACGAGCGGCACACGCTGGTGAGTAATGGCGCGCTGCTCGAGTGGACCAAGCCCGACGGGACCATTGTGAAGTTCACGCGCGCGGCCAATGCGGCGGCAGGCGCAACCGGCCTGCTGAGTGAAATCATTCGTCCGAACGGGTTTACGATCACGGTCACGCCTGGCGGTATGGGTATCCAGTCCAACACGGGATTTCAGCTCAAGAGCATCTACGCCCAGGATAGCCGCCCGATGGATAAGCCAGACAACCCGGATCTCATCGGTGTGCCGACAGCGCTTACGTCCGCGGCATCGGGCTGGTCGTCTGCCAACCCCAAGCAGGTCAAGGCGATCAACAATGCGGTGGAATTCTGCGCGCCGACAGCGCAGGACTGCAGCTTGACCAACCCCTGGCCCACCGCAACCTTCGATTGGCCCGCCGGGATGCCCAGAACGATGTTCATTGGCGAAAGCACAGTGAAAGTGACGGATGCACAAGGCGGTATCACCAAGTATCGTTTCAGCGCCTACGACCTGGCATACAGCGAGTCGGGCGTGGTGGAACCGTACGTGCCGGGTACGGAGTTTTCGCCACGACTGGTAGGGATAACGCCCGCGGGAAGTAACAGCGAACACTTCACCTACGACTTCAAGAATATCTTTACATTTAACGACAGCATCATTGGCTCCTGGGTGCATCGAGCGCGGACCGCCGGGGTCGTTACCAAGGCGACGAGCCTTGATAGGCCTAGCGGCTACTCCATGTTGCAGAACTACATGGGGAGTGCCACCGTCAACAACGGCGGCGGGGGAGTGACTAACGTCGTCTTGAGCAGCGTTCAAGGCAACCCGGACGCCATCAGTTTCGCAAACACCGAAGATGGCCAAATCAACTTTGCGCCTTCAGCGAGGAATTGGCCCATCGACTTCTACAAATTGTCCGGTCCTCCGGAACGGTACGAGTACACGCGCGGCAACCTGACGAAGGTGAAGTATCTCATCGACGGCGTCTACCGTACGCACCGGGAAGCGAAGTATCCGGACAACTGTACGAGTACCACGCGCAAGACTTGCAACAAGCCCGTGTGGATTCGTGATGCTAACGGCAACACGACAGATTACACGTATCACCCCGAGTCGGGTCAGGTTGCCACCATCACCTATCCCCCGAACAAGCACGGCATCAGGGCGCAGACACGCTACGAATACACGTCGCTGCGAGCTCAATACTTCAACAGTGGCAGCAGCAAGATCAGCGGTACGCCGATCTGGATGAAGACGGCGGAAAAGTACTGTATCAACAGCAGTTCTGCCGGTAATGGCTGCGTTGGCGGAGACGAAGTGATAACGCGCTTCGAGTACGATCACGACAATCTGTTGCTGACCGGCGTGACGGTCTCGGAGCCGGGCGGCCCGACGCTGCGAACCTGTTACCAGTACGACATCTACGGTAACCAGATCGGCGTGACAAAACCGAAAGCCGGATTGAGCCAGTGTAACTAACGCCGCAGGGAAAGCCCCATGAAAATAAGAACGAATACCATGCATCGCTCTATTTGCCTGCTGCTTGCCGGACTGTGGGCCATCGCAGCTAATGCGGCGCAAGTGGAGCTGCCGTACACCGCCGTCAGCCGCTACAGCCCCGGAGGGCAGCTTCTCGGCACCATCGCGCCCGATCCGGATGGCGCTGGTCCGCTGCACTACGCTGCCACGCGCTACACCTACGGCACGAGCGGTACGACGAAGAGACTGCTGCTTAAGGTGGAAAGTGGCGAACTCAGCACATGGCTGGATGAGACGGTCGCACCCGCGTCCTGGCCGGGGTTCTCCGTCTTTATCACCACGCAGTACACCTACGATACATACGGCCGCAAGGTCACCGAGCGGGTGATCGGCAAGAATGGGCAGGCCGAATCGCTGACTCAATTCAGTTACGACACTTGGAATCGGGTGGAGTGCAAGGCTGTACGCATGAACCCGGCCAGCTATGACTTGCTCCCCGCGAGTGCCTGCACGCTGGGCGCGGAAGGCAGCTATGGGCCGGACCGGATCCATCGCTACACTTACGACACGCTGGATCAAGTGCTCACCGAAGAGCGTGCGGTGGGAACGGCGCTGCAACAAACCTACGTCACCAATACCTATGACCACCGACTGCTGACCTCGCAGACCGATGCCAACGGCAACCGCACTGAACTGCGTTACGACGGCTACGCGCGTCTCCAGCGTCGCGTGTATCCCTCGCCGGTCACCGCGGGCGCGGTCAACGAGAGCGACTATAACGAGTATGGGTACGATGACAACGGCAATCTCACTCACGAGCGCAAGCGTAACGGCGCCTCGATCACGAATACCTACGATAACAATAATCGGCTGACCTTCAAGGATCTCTCCGACAATACCTACTCCCCGGACATCAGTTACGACTACGACCTGCGCGGGTTGACGCTATCCATGCGCTTCGGCAGCGATGCGGGGCAGGGGATCACCAATGTTTTCGACGGCTTCGGCCGACTCATGTCCGCCACGACCAGCGTTGGTGGCACCACCCGCACACTGAGCTACCGGTACGATGCGAACGGCAACCGCACGCGCGTGACGCATCCCGACGGTTGGTTCTTTGAGTACGGCTTCGATGGCCTCGACCGCCTCGCCAGCCTGGGCGAGTCCACATCCACCTCCCCGAGCGCCAGTGCCGCCACGATGTTGTCGTTCGACTACCACCGCGGCGGCGGGCGCTGGCATATCTTGCGTATCGGTGGTGCCACAACAACGTACCTGCAGGACAATGTCGAGCGACTGGAAAGTTTCACGCAGGATTTCTCGGGCAGCACCAACGATCTCACCAATGCGTTCACCTACAATCCGGCGAGCCAAGTCACGTCACTCACGCGCAGCAACGATCTGTACGAGATGCCCGGAGAGGCGAACCGGACGGGCACCTATGTTCCGAATGGATTGAACCAGTACACGGACATCGCCGGGCAGACGATCGCTTATGACACAAACGGCAATCTGACCAGCGATGGCTCGGTCACCTACACCTACGACATGGAGAACCGGCTTGTAGCCGCGAGCGGTACGGTCGATGGTCAGAGTGTCAGCGCGAGCTTCACCTGGGATCCACTCGGTCGACTGCATCTGGTCACGATCAACGGTGACACCCGCCGCTTCCTGTATGATGGCGATGCGCTGGTCGGGGAATACAGCGGCTCGACCCTAACCCGAAGATACGTGCATGGGGATCAGGTCGACGAACCACTGGTGCAGTACGACAGCGCGAGCATTGGCGCAAGCTATCGTCGTTACCTACACGCTGACCACCAAGGCAGCATCATCGCGCAGAGCAGCAACACGGGAGGTGTGCTGCTCAGGAATGCGTATGACCCGTACGGTATTCCGGCAGCAAACAATGACGGAAGATTTGGCTACACCGGGCAAGCGTGGCTCAAGGAGCTTGGGCTGTATCACTACAAGGCACGGATGTATCATCCGAAGCTTGGGAGGTTTTTGCAGACTGATCCGGTTGGGTATGAGGATCAGATGAATCTTTATGCTTATGTGCATAATGATCCGTTAAACCTCGTAGATCCGACTGGGCAGTTTGCATGTGGCGGAATTTGTATCGCAT
Organism: Microbulbifer celer; assembly: GCF_020991125.1. Taxonomy (NCBI): domain Bacteria; kingdom Pseudomonadati; phylum Pseudomonadota; class Gammaproteobacteria; order Cellvibrionales; family Microbulbiferaceae; genus Microbulbifer; species Microbulbifer celer. The sequence goes on along the minus strand of NZ_CP087715.1, from coordinate 2,429,093 downwards.
TGGTGGTCGCGGCCGTATCAGCTTCGGTCTCAGTAGGCACGGACGTGGCTGTTTCTAAAATGACTAATACGCCTCTTAACGGGGCGGACGTTGCTCGTAACGCTACGGTGGCGGCGGCGGTCTCTCCAATAAAGGGGCTCAAAGCAACAGGAGCGGGAGTGATTGCAGCCACTTCGGAAGTAGCCGGAGGTATCGCAAAAGGAGATAGCGCTTCCGAAATTGCCAATAGCGCGACGGCTGCTGGATTAGGAGCAGCAGCAGGTACCGCCCTTGGGAATACGAAGGCTGGTCAGATGGTCGCAGATAAAATCGGAGACGCATTAGGGAATGCTGCTAAAAACGTAGGTGGAGACAGCGGTGGAAACACTGGCTTCGCGGTGGGACAGGCTACAGGCTCTGCGCTGGAGGGAGCCGCAACATCCGCTCCCGTTACTGAAGCTGTTAAAGCTGTAGAGGTTAAACCAGCCACCTGTCTACCCGCAAATCCACACTGTTAACTCGGTCTTTCAGGTCCTCGGGGCAAATACATGGTTAACCTTTTATCTAAAGTATGCAGACTGTATTTACATTTGGCCGCAGGGATATTTGTTGTAGTCGCGGGTGTGTTGACAGTGTTAACGATCTACGCATTTGTCGTAAATAATCTATCGGGCAGTGAATTTAATACAGCCATATTGTTAGAAAGATTAAAAATACTTGCTGCACTCACCATTACTCTTCCACTCGTAATACTTCTTGTTATCGGTTTTTTTCGCGGAGTCTTCAAATTATTAGGAGTTGAAGCCAATGAAGAAGATAAATAGCAGGGGGCGTGGGTCAGGTCTTTGGTTTTGAACCCAGCAAAAAATTACCAAAGCCCCGGCAGAGTGATCTGCCGGGGCTTTGTCGTGATCAAGCGGACTGCTGCTTGATCAGCGCCTCCAACACCTCCGAAATAACCTTCTGCCGGCTTCTCGGCATAAGACTGATTTGCTCGATCTGACGTTGCAGGGCGGGTGCGCGCCCCCGCTTGGCGGGCATCTTCTCCATCCCCAGCAGTTGCTCCAGGGACACCGAAAACAAGGTGACCAGCGTTGGCAGCATGGAGACCGGAATCTTCCGGTTGCCGGCCTCATAGGCGGCGACCAACTGTTGGGAAATCCCCAGTACCTCGGCCAGTTCGGCCTGTGTCATCCCCTGTTCTTTAGTTGTTAATGAGCTCGGCGACCAAGTGGCCGGGCGGCGCGTGACGTTCAGAACCAGTGATGGCACAAGAACTGTCCCGGATATCGTGACGAAAGAAAAAGGAATTGTTGAAGTAAAATCCGGCAACGGCCAACTTACCCAAGGACAGAAGAAGCTTTTTGATGATGTGAAGGCGGGACGTGAAGTTACGCCGGTGGGTGAAAATGCAAGAAAGGCCGGTTTAACTCCTGGAGAACCTATCAGGATGACAAGCTGTAAACTGGAGCGGAGATGCTAACGTGGCGCAGACTCAGATGAATAATCGGTGTGACCGTGTTTTCAAGCAGGAGGTGTTGAGAAAATGCTACGAAGCGTTGATGGCTGTAGGGTTTACCCGCTATCGCAAGGAGGCTGTCGACTGGCCGCTTGAAGATGGTTTTCATTGCTGGGTGGGGCTCAACGAGGCTCTTTACGATGAATACTTTGAAATCAACCCGTTTGTCGGCATTCATGTAGTTCCCCTTGAGAAGCTTTGGAGTGTTCTGAAAGAACGAAAATACGATCGCGGTGTAGCAACTTACGCCCTTCACATGGGGCTACTGTCACCACATGAACCGGTCTTTCACTTCACCCGCCAAACTGACATTGAGGCCGAAGCCGAGCGGCTGGCGAAGCTCTATCTCGATGTAGGCTTGTCCTACGCCAAATCTATTGCAAGCTATGAAGCCTTGCTGCCGTTGTTACAAGACCGTGTTGATATGCTCGGAGCATATCCTGAACGGGTGGCAAGCTGTCTTTATCTGATGGGGCGTCGGGAAGAAGCCCGCCAGTTCACAGAAGATTTTTTAGAGAAGGAACGAAATTACTTTGAGAGATTTGCTGTTCCATTCCTGGAAAAACTGGCCACTGAGGAGGCGGGCAGGACTCGCTAAATCCCAGGCTCATCCGTTTTAGTAAAGTAAAAGGGGCATAGGGGTCGCGTCTTGACATTACGGGGTCCGGGGTCAGGTCTTTAGTTTTGGATCAAGCAAAAATTATCAAAGCCCCGGCAGGACAGCTTGCCGGGGCTTTGTCGCTTAATAGAATCGATAGGGTTGGACTTCAACAAAACCGCCTGAGTGATGCGGTGGGGTCAAGTCTTGACATTACACGTTACTCACGAGCAGCAACGATCTGTACGAGATGCCCGGAGAGGTGAGCCGGACGGGCACCTATGTTCCGAATGGATTGAACCAGTCATGTCAGCGATGTGGGTGTGGATGTCCTGGTAACTGTTACCCAGAGCGAACAGGGCAATGACCTTGCGCTCCAGTTCATCGGTAAGATGCGTCTGGTGCTTGTTGACGATCTGCGGTTCAAAGGTGCCAGTTAGATCACGTGGTGTGTCCAGCTTGAAGCGCCCCGCAGCGATCTTCATGGTTTTGGAGGTGCGGCCGTTCTTGCGGTTGGGCTAATCCTCGCTGGCGAGCTGCTCCGCCTGTATAGTGGCTTCTGTGAGCTGTTTGATCAGGGGAGGATGCCATCTTTACCGCTGAGGTCTTTGCCCTCGCTCAGTGCTTTGATGGTGGCGTCCGTGTCGAAAGTGGGCTTGGTCATAGGTCATCTCTTTTTTGCTAATGGTAAAAAAATGACACAGAATTCTGAACACTGCCGGACGTTTGCTCTTACCGGGCTCCCCGTTGACTTCAAAGGCGCGCCGGGCGTTGTGCTTGGAATCAGGCTTTCCAACAACGCCTTGGCAATCTTCCGTTCCTCCTCGTCAAACTGGCCCAGAGCCTCGACTGATCAGCACTGGATGCACGCCGTACGTTTACGCAATCTCGTTGTTCGCCTTGACACCGCGTACCGTCTCCAGATCCACTTTAGCCTTGAATTCGGGCTTGTGTGTCTTGCGCTTTCTTGTTTTACTCACTGCTATCATCCTCCATGGATGACAGCCTAAACTACTGAGTGCGGGCTGTCTCAGATCTGGGCTCCACTATAGCCGGCAAAGCGGTGGCGAAAACCAAAGAGAACAAGTCGAAGTCATAACGTCGAGTGAGTAAACAGCCGGACACTGTGAAGGCGGGCTGAAATAAAAACCCGCCGTCATTTGGTGGTGTACTGTTTGTGCTATTACTTTTCGCTTGACAATAGCTGTCACAATACTGGTATTGTTTCCGAAATGTGTTGTTCTCATTCGCATGAGGTGTTTTGCGCCAATTCAGGACATGGAAACCTTTAGGGAAGCTCTATGGAGCAGTGGAAGGCAGTCATGAACGCCGCCAATCGTGCCTATCAGGAAGGGCAGGAGAGCGAGGCGGAAAAACTTTATCAATCAGCGTGCCAGCTCGCGATCCCATTGCTTGGTGAATGGGAAGATCATGAAGCCGCGGTGGCAATGCTGTCGGTGAGCAACCAGAATCTGGCGGATCTGTATTTTCGCCAGAGCCGGTATGACGAAGCGCTGGTGGTTTACGGCGGGTTACTGCGTCAGCTTACAGAACTCAGCCAGCAGGAAAACGACAATAGCCGGCTCGCCCATTTCGCCGAATGCGCGTTGCAGAAAGCGGGCACAGAGCTCTCCCAGGAAGTCCGCCGGCGCGAACTGGCACTGCCGGAAAGTAATCCGGACCTGGATCAGATCCGCGCCTTGATCTCCTGAGTCTTTAGCTAGTGTGGTGGTGTGCGGTAGTAGTGTGCAGAGAGGCGCGTGCCGGGCAAACCGGCACTATTTCTGATTGGGTGAGCGGTGCCCGGTCAGTGTCGAGATTCTTATTTTGTTTGTGTGTCAGCCAACGAGTGGATTGCCGCGTTCGATAATGGTTTTTACATCCACGCCGAGAGGCAGGGTTCCGGTATTGCCAACGCCTTGAGTGCCGAGTCGCGAGGCTATAAAGCCTTCCGCCACCGCGCTGCTGTCACCTTGCATCAGCAGGTTCGCCTGCATCGTCAATGCCAGTTGGTCCACAATATGACGGGCACGGTATTCGACCTGATCCATGTCGGAAAGCTGACTTTTGAGGTGGGTCAGGGCCCGATCGTAACGCAGGTCGTTGCCCTTGCTTTGGTGCAATACGTCGTACCAGTTGGTGAGAACGTCCGGTGTTTTTGTCAGTGCGCGTAGTACATCTAAGGCCTGGATATTGCCGGAGCCTTCCCAGATGGCGTTGATGGGGGCATCGCGATAGAGGCGGGCGGTAATAAAGTTTTCGATCACGCCGTTGCCGCCCAGGCACTCCATCGCCTCATAGGCGTGGTGCGGTGTGCGCTTGCAGATCCAGTATTTCCCCACCGCGGTACCGAGGCGCATCAACAGTTTCTGTTGCGCGTTGTCGAGGTTGTCCATGGCCTGGGCCATGCGCAGTGTCATGGCAACGGAACCCTCGACCTCCAGTTGCAGGTCCGCGAGCACATTCTGCATCAGCGGCTGGTCAATCAGGGTTTTGCCGAACGCGCTGCGCTGACTGGCGTGGTAGATGGCCTGCAGCGCGGCCTGTCGCTGACCGCCGGAGGAGCCGATCATGCAGTCGAAGCGGGTGGCAGAGACCATCTCGATGATTGCGGGCACGCCGCGCCCCTCTTCACCCACTAGCCAGCCGAGAGCGCCGCGCATTTCGATTTCAGACGATGCGTTGGAGACATTGCCAGCTTTGTTTTTCAGCCGTTGTACCTGAACCGGGTTCTTGGTGCCATCCGGCCGCCAGCGCGGTACCAGAAAGCAACTCAGTCCGGCGTCGGTCTGTGCCAGCATCAGGAAGGCGTCGCACATAGGTGCCGAGGTAAACCACTTGTGACCGACAATCTCGTAGGCGCCGTCACCGATGGGCGTGGCGGTGGTGGTATTGGCGCGGACGTCGGAACCGCCCTGTTTCTCGGTCATACCCATACCGATGGTGAGGGCACTTTTTTCTGTGTGCGGGCGGTTGCTGGGGGCGTATCCCCGTTGGGTTATTTTCGGCAGCCAATCTTTTGCCAACGAAGGTGTCAGCTTGATGGAGGGCACCGAGGCAAAAGTCATGGTTACCGGGCAGCCGTGGCCTGCTTCCAGCTGGGAGTGAAGGTAGTATTTGGCGGCGCGGACCACATGGGCACCGGACTTGGGATCGGTCCACGGCGCGGAGTGCAAACCCTCGCTCAGGGCCAGTTGCATCAGCTGGTGATACGCCGGGTGGTAATTGACCTGATCTATCCGGTTGCCCACGCGATCGTGCGGCTCGAACTCCGGTTTGTAGTGATTGGCCTGGAAACCGCGCTCGATCCACTCCGGGCGACCGCAGACTTCACCGTAGCGCTGCAGGTCGTCTTCCCCCCAGTGTCCGCCGTTGCGCTGCACAGCCTCGCGCAGTGCGGTATCTCCGGCATAGAGATTGTGGCCCTGTAGGGGACTGGGTTGATTGATGACCGTATGTGTACTGGCCAGCGCGGACGGGGATTGGTCTTTGCTCATGGATTGACTCTCGCTCTTCTCTCTTAGACCCGCAGACGGATACCGTTACCTGGCCCAAGGTTAGTCACCCGGGCCCGGGTTCGCCGTTTATCCTACGCCCTTATCCGGGAAGGCACTTGTCTTTAGGTGTCGGCAGTGTTGTCTGCTCGCGCCAAAATGCGTAGTGCACTGGATTCACGCGCAACTCCTTGAAGAATTGACAGCGTTGTCACTCTGGGCTTGTTGACGATAGTATTCAGCATCTGATCTGAACATAAAAAAGGGAACGTCATGTTGCGTTATTTGGTGTATTTCTGGGGTGCGTGTTTGGGATTGAGTCTTCTATTGAGCGCTGGGCCCGCGTTGGCAGGGGAAGGGGAAACGAAGCCGGCGGCGCCAGTGAGCCCGGACTCGCTGGCTGTGATGGGGTACTACACCGGAGATGGCCGGGGTCTGGAGCGGTACGATTTCAATAAACTGACTCACCTGATCTACAGCTTTGTATATCTGGATGGCAATAAAGTCGGTTTTCGCGATGAGGCCGCAATAGAAGATTACCGGCGACTTCTGGCGCTTAAAACGCGTTATCCGCACCTCAAGATTATGCTGGCGCTCGGCGGCTGGGGCGGTTGTGAGCCCTGTTCGGATGTCTTCTCATCCGCTGAAAACCGCCAGACTTTTGCCCGTTCTGTGAAAACGGTATTGAACGAAGTCGGCGGAGACGGATTGGATCTGGATTGGGAGTATCCCGCAATCGAGGGGCATCCCGGGCATCCGTACAAGCCGGAAGACCGGGAAAACTTTACCGCGCTGGTACGGGCACTGCGCAATACGCTGGGGCAGGATTATCTGATTACCGTCGCCGCCGGTGGTTTCGATGAGTTCCTGGAAAAATCTCTCGACTGGAAAGCCATCGCCCCTTTGATCAATAGTGTCAATCTGATGAGCTACGACCTGGTAAATGGGTTCAGTACGGTGACCGGTCACCACACGCCGCTGTATTCCACCGCCGAGCAAAAGCAGTCCACGGACAATGCGGTGCGGTTTTTGCTGGATGCCGGCTTTCCGGCAAACAAGATCGTGATTGGCGCGGCTTTCTATTCCCGGGTGTGGGAGGAGGTGGAAAAAACCGGGAATGGCCGTTTCCAAACCGGCAAGCATGTACCGGGTTTACGTTATTCCCAGCTGGCGACAGAGTATCGTCCGGAGAATGGTTACCAGCTGTTGTGGGATCAAAAGGCGGCAGCGGCCTACGCCTACAATGCGGAAAAGCAGCGCTATGCCACATTCGATACGCCGCGCTCGGTTACGCTGAAAACCCGCTATGTCAAAGAGCTTGGGCTCGGCGGCATTATGTTCTGGGAATTACCCGGTGACAGTGATGACGGTGCCATGGTGAACGCGATTTACACAGAAAAAATGGCTCGGTGAGCTTTTAAACTGGATGCGGTAAAACCGGTATCGCGATGCGAAACGTGGCGGTGCCGGTTTCAAATACTGCGCTTGCCCGACAGGTTGAGGGTCAACTCCAGCAGGCCAGCCCAGGGATCCATTTCCCGCCCGCCCTTGATGGCGTTATCCACGGCGCGGGCGCGCAGCAGAAAACTTTCCAGGTGGCTCGGATGCAGGCGCTGGCAGGCGGCCTGCACCAATGGTTGGCGCTTCTGGATGCGCACCAGGCGATTGAGGGGCTGGCCCTCGTCGAGTTTTTTCTGGATTTCGAGCAGGCTGCGGATTTCCCGGGCAATGGCCCAGAGCACGACGGGCGCTTCCACGCCTTCCGCGCGCAGTCCCTGCAGGGTTCTGACCGCGCCGGCGGCGTCCGCGGCCAGCGCCTTGTCGATCAGGCCGAATACATCGTAACGGGCGGAGCTGGCCACGGCGTTGCTCATGGTTTCGGCGGTGATGACGCTGTCATTGGCCAGCAGTTTGAGTTTTTCAATTTCCTGACTGGCGGCCAGCAGGTTGCCTTCCACCCGTTCGGCGAGGATCTGGATGGCTTCCGGCTCGGCATTGAGCCCGTTGGCGCGCAGGCGCTGGTGAATCCAGCGCGGCATTTCCGAGGCGTCCACCGGCCAGATCTGTACCAGTACACCTCTGGACTCCAATGCTTTGACCCACTTGCTGTTGAGCTGGGAGCGGTCGAGTCTGGGTAACACCAGTAGCAGCAGGGTTTCGTCGCTGGCGTTGTTGGCGAATTCCTGCAGGGCCTTGCTGCCTTTGTCGCCTGGTTTGCCGCCGGGCAGGCGCAGTTCAATAATTTTCTTATCCGCGAACAGGGACATGCTGCCGGCGGCGGAGAGCAATTGCCCCCAGTCGAAGTTGTTTTCGCCATGGAGCAATTCCCGTTCGTTGAATCCCAGTTTGCGCGCGGCTTCGCGGATGTTGTCGCAGCACTCCTGAACCAGCAGGGGCTCGTCCCCGGTTACAACGTAGAGGGGGTAGAGGCCCTGTCGGAGGTTTTGTGCCAGCTGGCGCGGGTTGATACGAGGCATATCAGGGGCTCAGGGCGAAGTGGTTCAAGGGGTGACGGTGCCGTCGGTGACCGGGGCACTGATGTCGATCCGGCGTAGGCGGTCAATGATGCGGCTGATCAGTTCGCGGCGCATTTCTTCCCGCTGCAGGCGCTCCTCTTCACCTTTACTGACGACTTCGTCGTCGTCCCATTCGAGGGTCCGGTAGACGTCGGCTTTGGCTTCGGTGAGCAGGTCGCGGCCGGTGTTGTCGCGCACGCTGTATTCGGCGCTGGTGATGAGTTCGTATTCGGAGGCGCGGCCGCGGGCGTCGACGGAGACGGTACGCTTTTGTTCGGTCTCACTGTGGATGGTGAGGACGTAGTCGGCTTCCGTGGGGGCTTCGGCCAGGGGTAGGCCGCTGGTCTGAAGCAGGCTGGTGATGGTTTCCGCAATATCGCTTCTGGGGTCTTCGGTGGCGATAAAGAGTTTGCTGCCCGGCGGGAAGTTTTTCGGTGCGCCGCGGAGGTGCCAGCCACAGGCTGTGATGGTTACGGCCAGGATTATTGTGATTGTGCGGAGCATTTTGGTTTTCATCTTGGTTCGTTTTTTTGCTGATGCTATGGCGGCCGGGCACCGGGGGACAGTTTTCAGGACCGAGCTAGGCGCCCCCCTGAGAACCCATCCCTGGGCGCTGCGGCGCAAACATCCTGTTTGCGACGCTCCTGAAAACTGTCCCCCGGCACCCGGCCTTCGCGTCTGGCTCTTGTGCTTCGTAAGCGAAGCGCATCCACCATTTCTCGGCTATTTAATTGGCAACGATATTGACCAACTTGCCGGGTACCACGATCACCTTACGCACGGTTTTACCATCGGTAAACTTCTGTACGTTTTCGTCTTCCAGCGCCAGTTTTTCCAGTGTCTCTTTGTCGGCATCCGCGGGCACTTCCAGCTTCGCGCGCAGCTTGCCGTTGACCTGAATCACCAGGGTGATACTGGAGCGCACCAGGGCTTTTTCATCGACTTGCGGCCACGGGGCGTCGACCAGTTCGTCGCTGTTGCCGAGGGCTTTCCACAGCGCGTGGCTGATGTGCGGGGTCACCGGGGACAGCAGCAGTACGGCGGCCTGCAGGGCTTCGCGCTCTACTGCGAGCCCGTTGGTGGAATCTCTTTCGGCGATCTTACCCACTTCATTCAACAGCTCCATCACCGCGGCGACGGCGGTGTTGAAGGTCTGGCGGCGGCCGTAGTCGTCGCTGACTTTCTGGATGGTTTCGTGAGTCTTGCGGCGCAGCTGTTGTTGCTTGTCACTCAGGTTGTCGACGTCAATCTGAGCACTGCCATCACCGGCTTCTACGTGGCCGTGAACGGTTTTCCACAGTTTGCGCAGGAAGCGGCTGGCGCCTTCAACGCCGGAGTCGTGCCATTCGAGGGTCTGCTCGGGGGGCGCGGCGAACATGGTGAACAGGCGCACGGTGTCGGCACCGTATTCCTGTACTGCGGCGTGGGGGTCGATGCCGTTGTTCTTGGACTTGGACATTTTGACCACGCCGCCGGCAACCACTTCTTCACCGGTGGCGCGCTCGATGGCCTTGATCGGTTTGCCTTTGTCGTCGCGCTCTACGTCGACCGCAGTCGGCGCGATCCAGGTTTTGTGGCCGTTGTCTTCTTTGTAGAAGGATTCGGCCAGCACCATGCCTTGGCACAGGAGACGTTTGAAAGGCTCGTCGCTCTTCACCAGGCCTTCGTCGCGCATCAGTTTGTGGAAGAAGCGCGCGTACAACAGGTGCAGGATGGCGTGTTCGATGCCGCCCACATACTGGTCCACCGGCAGCCAGTAGTTGGCGCGCTCCGGGTCGAGCATGCCTTCCTCAAAGTCCGGGCAGGTGTAGCGGGCGTAGTACCAGCTGGACTCCATAAAGGTGTCGAAGGTGTCGGTTTCGCGCTCTACCGCTTCGCCGTTGTATTCGTCTTTGCGCCACTGGGGGTCGGCCTTGATCGGCGAAGTGACGCCGTCCAGCGCCACGTCTTCCGGCAGCAGGATCGGCAGTTTTTCAGCCGGTACCGGGATTTCGCTGCCGTCTGCGAGGTTGAACATGGGGATGGGCGCACCCCAATAGCGCTGGCGGGAGACACCCCAGTCGCGCAGGCGGTAATTGGTGGTGACGCGGCCTTTGCCGGCGGCCTCTAAACCGTCGGCGATGGCGTTGAAGGCGGCATCGAAGTCGAGGCCGTCAAAGCCGCCGGAATTGACCAGCACGCCTTTCTCTACAAAGGCTTCTTTGTCCAGGTCGATGGCTTCGTCACCAGTGGGCGCGACTACCTGCTGGATGGGCAGGTCATATTTTTTGGCAAATTCCCAGTCGCGCTGGTCGTGGGCGGGCACCGCCATTACCGCACCACTGCCGTAATCCATCAGCACATAGTTGGCGACCCAAACCGGGACTTCTTCGCCGGTGAGCGGGTGGACAGCCTTAAGCCCGGTGTCCATGCCTTTCTTGTCCATGGTGGCCATATCGGCCTCGGACATGGACTGCTTTTTGCACTCGGCAATAAACGCTTTCAGTTCCGGATTGCTCTCGGCCAGCTCCAGAGCGATCGGGTGCTCTGCGGCCAGGGACACGTAAGTCACTCCCATCAAGGTGTCCGGGCGGGTGGTGTAGACGTCGAAGTGGTCCACACCGGCAATGGTCTTCGGCAGCGCGAACGCCAACTCTACGCCCTTGCTCTTGCCGATCCAGTTGCGCTGCATGGTGCGTACCTGTTCCGGCCAGTCCGGCAGCTTGTCCAGGTCTTTGAGCAGCTCTTCGGCGTAGTCGGTGATCTTGATAAACCACTGGGCCAGCTCGCGGCGTTCTACGGTGGTGCCACAGCGCCAGCAGGCACCGTCTTCCACCTGCTCGTTGGCTAGCACGGTGGCGTCGTGGGGGCACCAGTTCACCGCGGAGTTCTTTTTGTATACCAGGCCTTTCTTGTAAAGGCGGGTGAAGAACCACTGCTCCCAGCGGTAATAGGACGGCTGGCAGGTGGCCAGCTCGCGGGACCAGTCAAATCCGAAGCCGAGGGCTTTCAGCTGCCCCTTCATGTAATCGATATTGGAATAGGTCCACTTGGCCGGTGCGGTCTTGTTCTGGATCGCGGCGTTTTCCGCCGGCAAGCCGAAAGCATCCCAGCCCATGGGGTGCAGCACGTTCTTGCCCTGCATACGCTGGTAGCGGGAGATCACGTCGGTGATGGTGTAGTTGCGCACGTGCCCCATATGCAGCTTGCCGCTGGGGTAGGGGAACATGGATAGGCAGTAGAACTTGTCCTTGGCGGGGTCTTCCTTTACCTCGAAGCTTTTCCGCTCGGCCCAGTGTTCCTGGGCGGCGGCTTCGACTGCGGAGGGGTTGTACTGCTCTTCCATCTGTGGGGAACCTATACTCTGTGACTCGATCTATTGGGACATTCCGACCGGAACCCGTTCTTGCGGCTCTGCCAACCGCCTGCGCGGTTCTGTCGGAAAACGGCGAATTATAGGAGGGATAGGGTGAGTAAGAAACCTAAACAGGCCGGGAAGGTCGCGAATCCCGAACTTCCGGATGAAGATGGCAAGCTCTCAACCGAGGCGCGCCGGGATCTGGAGCGGCTGGTAGAGGGGGAGTTGGCGGTGGAGGATTTAACCGCCAATCGGGCTGCGTTCCTGAAAGCCTGGCTGAAAGATGACCTGCACCGGGCTGAAGATTACTTCGATGAGCTTGAGTACGAGCTGCGGGTTCTGGAAGAACGTACCGGCGACTGGCTGCTGAATGCTGCCGATCCCACCAAAACTGCGTGGCCGGCACTGATGCGCTGTATCCGCCGCGGAGAGCCATGGGCGCTGGCGGGGGAGACCGTGACGCGGGGGGAAGAGCTGCAGTGCCTGGGTTGTGGCTATCGCGCCTTGCCCGAAACTGGGGCCCAGATTACGCCCTGCCATCGTTGTGGCTACGGCTGCTTTCGCCAGATCAGCGGTGGTCTGACCGAATAGCTCCGAGCCGAATGACTGCTGCCGCCTCACCGCGTCAGAAGTGGGGCTTACAATAACTTTTTAATGCTGCAAGCCGCTTATGGAACTGCAAACCGCTCTCACGACGCTCGTAACCCCACCCATGGCACCACTCGTCGGGCTGGTGCTGGCACTGGTGTTCTGGTTTTTCCCCGCCTCCAGCCCTTTCGCAAAACTGTCTCTGCCGCTGGCTATGTTCTGCGTCCTCTCCCTGTGGGCCTGCGCAACACCCGTATTCTCCGGCTGGCTGGGTCGGCAGTTGGCGGAACAGCAGCGGCCGGCACCGGATGTAGAGCCCGGTGCTCTGGTGATTCTCGGTGGGGGGCGCAACCGGGATGGGGAAACCGGTAACGAGCGCCTGTCCGCTGCAACGCTCGAGCGTGTGCACTGGGGAGCGGCCAAAGCACCCGAGGATCTGCCGATTCTGGTATCGGGCGGCCGAATCTATGAGCAGGAGCAGGCCTCGGAAGCCCGCATGATGGCGGAAGCGCTGGAGAATTTATATCAGCGCCCGGTAAGTTGGCGCGAGAATTGCAGTCGTTCAACGGCGGAAAATGCCTCCAATTCGGCGGCACTTCTCCACGACGCCGGGGTCGAAGGCGTACTGTTGGTGACGCACTGGTGGCATATGCCCCGGGCTGCCGAGAGCTTCGCGCGCGCCGGTCTGCAGGTGATTCCGCTGCCCGTGGGCAGCCCGGGAGAGCTGGTTCCCCGCGGTGAAGCCGGCTTGCTGCGTTGGTTGCCCAGTGCCTCGGCCCTGTTGCGCACCCAGGTATACATCCGGGAGCTACTGGCAGATCAGTGGTATCGATGGCGCCCCCTTCCCACGGTACGCCACTGTTGAGCGTTTGTGGGAATGTCAGGTGAGAGTCTGGCGGTGAACAGGCCTGCGTGACGGTGGGTTGACCGAAGTGAACCAACCGTCCGCGCCTGGCGGTTGCCGCCGGAGAGTGAGAAAACTAGACTGTGCGCCGAACCGGTTACTTATGTAACTGTTTCGGCCGCTGAAGGCATTGGTGTACAGGCGGATCTGCAGATCTGCCGTTGCGCCGAGGTGTTGTTAAACAGGATGTATGAAGCGGCCAAAATAGTAGAAGCAGTCTACAACCGGCACTTTCCGTCGAGTTGCCGCAAGAACGGCAGCCGCGCGGCGGGACCCTGGAATGTCCCCCTGAAATAACAACATAACAATAAAGCGAGGTACTGTTCCAATGACGGGTATTCCTACTTCCCTGTCTCCATTGCAGTTGCACAACCGTCTCAATCGACCGGTGTGGATCGGCTTCAAGCTGACGCGCCGCGGTAAGCGGCAACTGGTTCTACTGTCCTCCGGTAGTGAAGGCGGTGCACAGTTCAGTAAGAATTTTGCCACCTTTGTGGGGCAGATCGTGCGGGAGTTTGAGCTGGATCCGGAACAGACGGATTTTGTGGAACTTCGCCAACCCAAAGCCTCCGAACAGCAGATAGAAAGTGATACTGGTCACGCCTGGTACCGCTGGCATGCGCAGTGGGTGGGGTCGGCGCCGATGGAGTGCCAAGCGGACCCCGTGACCTCCGAGACCGCTCTTAGTTATCTTGAACAGATTCTCTCGGACGATAACGCGGCCGCCTGATTACTATCTAGTATCACTAGCTAGTACCACTAGCGGCTTTTGGGATGGGCGCGGCTCGCAGCGCGGTCGTTACTGCCACGCCCCAGTAGATCAGACAGCGCGCTTTCCAGCGTAGGAAACTCAAAGCTGTAGCCGCTATCCAGGGCTACGCGCGGCTCCATTTTCTGGCTCGCCAGCAGCAGCTCTTCGGCCATTTCTCCGAACATGAGCTTGAGCGCCCACGCCGGGGTGCGTATCAGGCAGGGGCGATGGAGTTGTCTTGCCAGCAGGCGGGAGAAGCTGTTGTTGGTGACTGCTTCGGGAGCGCAGGCGTTGAAAGGGGTGCAAAGCCGGTGATCAATGGCGTGCAGCAGCAGGCCGACGATATCCTCCTCATGAATCCAGCTCATCCAGTGCTCGCCGCTGCTCATGGGGCCGCCGAGCCCGAGCCGAAATGGTGGCAGCATTTGCTTGAGCGCCCCGCCGCGGGTGGAAAGCACAATCGCCGTGCGTGTGATCCCCACACAGATACCGGCGTCCTGAAGCGGCTGGGTTGCCGCTTCCCAGTCTTTGCACAGGTTCGCCGCAAAGCCGCCACCCGGGCCACTGCTTTCCTTCAATAGATCGCCGCCGCGGTCCCCGTAGTAGCCCACCGCCGATCCCGACAGCACATACCGCGGCGGCTCTTTGAGGTCCAGTATCCAGCGCACCAGCGCTTGGGTGAGCTCGAGTCTGGAGTGGCGGATTTCCCGCTTGTTTTTTCTGGTCCAGCGCTTGGAGATGGTCTCGCCCGCCAGGTTGACCACAACATCCACCGGGCCCTCAACTTGCCGTAAATCTTTCACGCCAGTGGCGGACTCGCCGCACAGGCGGCGTACCTTTTCCGGGTTGCGACTGAGAACTGTCAGGGTATGGCCGCGCGCAAGCCAGCGGGCGCAAAATAATTGGCCTATCAGTCCCGTGCCGCCAGTAATTAAACAGTGCATAAATCGGGCGTCCGTGCCGCACATCCATGGAATGCGCTTCGGGTTTTCATTCTGTTGCGCACCGGCGTATTCCTGTACTCCCGATGCCTGGACGGCGAATAGACGGAAGCAACAAGGTGTGCCCCCGTGTTTCACCGGCTGAATATCTCAGCATAATAGCAGCCGTATGCCGCGTTGCCGGGCTTTCACGCAGTGTAGGTGAAAGCAGACGGCAGCGGGGTGTAAACAGTGCCCCCGGGAGGGGGCAGGTAGGAACGAGCCCGATAAGGGGCGGGGGTCCGAGGGCGGGCCGTACGTCAGTCCGCAGTGTCGCCGCTAAACTCGGGCTCGGGGTAGGCTGACGGCTTTCGCTGCCATATCCAGGCGGATAACAGCATGACAATGGCGAGGGCGAGAATCCCCCACACGCCGTAATGCATGAACGGTGTGAAACCAGTGCGGCCCTGTACTTCACCGGTCAGTGTGGCCTGCTCGAACTGGGGCAATTGCTGCAGGATCCGGCCATCGGGCGCCACAATGGCGGTAACCCCCGTGTTGGTGCCCCGTACAAGGTAGCGCTGGGTTTCCAGTGCGCGCATCTGCGCCATCTGCATATGTTGCAGGGGGCCGATAGAGCGACCGAACCAGGCGTCGTTACTGAGGGTCAGCAGTACGTCCGCCGCGCCAGCACTGCTGGCCACCAGTTGGGGGTAGACGATTTCGTAACAGATCAACGGGGCCCAGGACAGCGCGCCGGCGCGCAGCGGCTGCTGGCCCTCCGGGCCCGGACGGATGAAAGACGTCGGCAGGTTGAAGAATTCGATGGTGCCGCGGATCCAGTCCTCCAGCGGGACATACTCGCCAAACGGCACCAGGTGGCGCTTGTGGTAGACCTGTTGTTCGTGGCCGAATACGGCGGCGGAATTGTGGATGATACGCCGCTGATCCTGCTCCGTATCATAGAGAACGCCAGTGATCAGATCGGTATCGGTTTCCTCGGCGTTGCGTTGCAGTGCTTCCATCAGGTTGGGGGCCTGGTGGTACAACAGCGGTAGTGCCGCTTCCGGCCAGATGATCACGTCCACATCCTGCTTGTGCAGTGCTTCGGTGGCGGTGTGGTAGCGGCGAATCGTCTCACCGCGGAATTCCGGTAGCCACTTTTTCTCCTGGGGAACATTGGCCTGAACTAACCCGAGCCGCGCGACGTCATCTTCCGGTGTTGTCCATTGGGTCTCTTTCAGTGCCAGCCCCACAGGCCAGGGGATCAGCGCCGTCGCAATCAGTGCGACACTTGCCGGTGCGTGCAGCGGTGTCAGTGCGCCGCGCAGGGCGAGGGCGATGACCGCAGCGGTAAACGCCAGTAAGATGCCAATACCGTATACGCTGCCCAGTGGCGCCCAGCCTGCGAGCCAGGTCTCGAGGTGCCCGTAGCCGGCGAACAGCCACGGAAAGCCGGTAAACACCCACGTTCGGCACCACTCGCTGATAAACCAGAGTGCCGCGAAAGCGAGGGCGAAGCTCAGCGGACGGGCGCGGAAACGGCCGATGGCCGCAAAGGGCAGCGCAAACAGCAACCCCATGATGGTGACAAAAGCGCCGGTGAGGACGACGCCCAGAAACGGCGAAGAATTACCGAAATCCGTAATCGATACGTACACCCAGGAGCCACCGGTGACGAACAGGCCAAACCCGTAACAGAATGCGATCCATAAACCGCGCCGTGCGGTGAAGCGGGTGTTTGCGTCGTCGTTGCGAAAGCTGCCCGGGGCCAGCAGCCAGGCAAAAATCGTGATCGATAGTAGGCTGCACCACCAGTAATTGAATGGTGCCAGGGAAAGCGTCAGCAGGCCGCCGGCAACGGCGCCGATCACTGAAGCGGTAAGGCGGGGAGATTTGATCAGGGCGGTCAGCAGTCTGGACATAGATTCGGGCTGCCAGCTATATCAGCGGCTCCCGGTACGGCGGCCTGTTCGCGGCATGCCGTACCGGATTCCAGGGTTAATCGTCGCCGTGCGCTCGATGACGTTCCCGGCTCACCCGCAACAGGTGAATCTGCCGGTTGTCTGCGTAAAGCACGCGGAACAGGAAATTACCCATCTGGGTTTTTTCATCGCGCCCCGGCAGGTGACCGAAGGACTGCATGATCAGACCACCAATGGTGTCGAATTCTTCATCGCTGAATTCGCACTCGAAATATTCATTGAATTCCTCGATGGGGGTAAGTGCTTTCACCACAAAGTCATTGTCGTTGACTTTGCGGATAAAGCTGTCGGCCTCTTCCTCATCGGTCTCGTCTTCGATCTCGCCGACGATCTCTTCGAGAATATCTTCAATGGTCACCACGCCGGAAACGCCACCGTACTCGTCGATGACGACGGCCATGTGATAGCGGTTCTCGCGGAATTCCCGCAGCAGAATATTGAGGCGTTTGCTCTCGGGAATGATATTGGCCGGGCGGATAATATCCTCAAGGCGGAACTCGTCGAGATCCTTCAGCATCAATGGCAGCAGGTCTTTGGCGAGCAGGATGCCGCGGATATCATCGATGCTCTCGCCCACTACCGGGAAGCGGGAGTGACCGGATTCGATTATCTTGGGCAGAAATTCCTTCGGATGGTCTTCAATGCTGACCACAACCATCTGCGAGCGCGGAATCATGATTTCCCGCACCTGTTGGCTGGATACATCCAGCGCCCCCTCGATGATGGACAGGGCTTCGGCGTCTACAACTTTGTTTTCCGCCGCGTCCTTGATGATTTCCAGCAGTTCATCGCGGGATTTGGGTTCTTGTGAAAAAGCACCCAGTATCTTCTCCAACCAGTTTTTCTCCCCCGTTCGGGGACGGTTGGAAGAGGAGCTACTTGGGGGTTCGTCGGTGGTCATAGATGTGGCCATACTCCGCGTTACTCGTCGGTTCCGTCTGAAATTCTGTCTACTTCGGCGCTTTGCGCCGGTTCTTGTTCGGGGGTGTGCTCGGTATAGGGGTCGTCGATACCCAGCTGCCCCAGAGTGCGGGTTTCGAGATTTTCCATGATCTCGGCCTCATCGTCCTCGATATGGTCATAACCCAGAAGATGCAGTGTGCCATGGACCATCATGTGTGCCCAGTGGTCCGCCAGTGCTTTGTGCTGCTGTTCCGCCTCCCGCGCCACTACCGGGGCACAGATTATCAGGTCACCGAGCAGGGGAAGCCCCAGCTCCGGCGGGATGTCGGCGGGAAAAGACAGCACGTTGGTGGGCTGGTGTCTGCCCCGGTACTGGCTGTTGAAGGCCTGGCTCTCTTCTTCATCGACGATGCGCAGGGAGATTTCAGCCTCGCTGCGGTGATCGCCCACAGCAGCAGCTGCCCACAGGGCGAGTTGTTCATCGGTAGGAAGCTCGGGCCGCGTGAAAGCCCGCTGCACATCCAGCGTGAGCCGGGGGGCAGCGGGTCCGGGCAGGGGGCCGTCCGGAGTGGCCGGTGTACGTGATTCGGTCATTGTCGGGCACGGCGGCTAAGCCGCGTCTTCTCCGCGGGATTTGAGCGCGGCCGCCTTGCGCGCTTCCCGCTCCGCTTCCACTTCCGCTTCGTGCACGTCATAAGCTTCTACGATGCGCTGGACCAGCGGGTGGCGCACCACGTCTTTGGCGCCGAAGTGGGTGAAGCTGATGCCGTTTACATGGCTCAACACCTCGATGGCGTGGCGCAGGCCGGAGGCCTGGCCGCGAGGCAAATCCACCTGGCTGGGGTCGCCGGTGATGACCGCGGTGGAGCCAAAGCCGATCCGCGTCAGGAACATTTTCATCTGCTCACGGGTGGTGTTCTGGCTCTCATCGAGAATCACGAACGCGTTGTTCAGGGTGCGACCGCGCATGTACGCGAGCGGCGCCACTTCAATCACGTTGCGCTCAATGAGCTTGCCCACGGTCTCGAAGCCGAGCATTTCATAGAGGGCGTCGTACAGCGGGCGCAGGTACGGGTCCACCTTCTGGCTGAGGTCGCCGGGCAGGAAGCCCAGTTTCTCGCCGGCCTCTACCGCCGGACGTACCAGCAGGATACGTTCTACCTCGTCTTTCAGCAGCGCTTCCACGGCGCAGGCGACGGCAAGGTAGGTTTTACCGGTACCGGCGGGGCCGATGCCGAAGTTGATGTCGTTGGTCTGCACTGCACGGACGTATTTGCGCTGGTTCAGACCGCGGGGGCGCACGGAACACTTTTTGGTACGGATCAGAACGACCTGGTCACCTTCGCCTTCTGCAATCTGCTGCTTGCCATTGACCAGCTCTTCCACATCAGACTGCTGCAGGGCGAGATGAATCTCGTCCGGAGTGAGGTCTTCTTTGGCTCCGGTTTCCCGGTAGAGGTTGTTCAGGATTTCGCCGGCTGCGCGGGCGGACTTTTCGTCGCCATAGAACGCAAACTGGTTGCCGCGGTTGCGGATCTCGATATCCAGTCGCTGTTCTATCTGGCGCAGGTGTTGATCAAATTGGCCACAGAGGTTGGCCAGGCGGCGGGCGTCGTTGGGCTCCAGGGTGATGCTGTGAGCG
Source organism: Microbulbifer celer (assembly GCF_020991125.1). Classification (NCBI taxonomy): domain Bacteria; kingdom Pseudomonadati; phylum Pseudomonadota; class Gammaproteobacteria; order Cellvibrionales; family Microbulbiferaceae; genus Microbulbifer; species Microbulbifer celer. Next base: position 2,409,957 of record NZ_CP087715.1, on the reverse strand, counting down.
AGGGCTTGTGTTTCCAAATTGGTTTCCATGCACCTTTTGTCTGGGGGTTCAGTCTGTAGGTTATACCCATTTCCCTTGTAGGGGAAAGGTCGGTTTGTGACGATTGGGTTCTAACCGGTTCCGCGGCTTATAACACCGAAGTATGAAGGTTTGAAGATACGGCCTTCCAGCGCCCCAAATCCCACCCGTAGGAACCTGCTTGCAGGCGAATCCTGTGCGCCTTGTTGCAGGTTCTTATTGGAGCTTCGTAGCCGAATTGTGGCGGCTCTGCTACCGATAGTCCTTTGTGAGACACGAGCTAGGCGCCCCCCCGTGAACCCATTCATGGGGGCTCTTCCGCGAGGTCCCTCTCGCGGAAGGTCTCACAAAGGACTATCGGTATCAGCGCCTTAGCCTCGAGCTTGCTCCAATTACCGTCCCAAAGAGGTTGGGACCGCACTGCAGTCGAAGCTAAGGCGCTGCTGCCGGGATTCGTTTCCGGGACCGTACGCGGCCATGGATGGCCGCGTCCGAGCGCACAGGGATGTGCTTGTAGCGTGTCCCGGAAACGAATCCCGGCAGCAGGGCCGCCTAGATCTAGTTAACCGGGCGCCCGGAATTCGCAGTCTGGGCTCAAGGTTAATTCAACAGCCCATCCAGCTCAGAAGCCACCAAAGTGCCGCGCAGGGAGTTTGGCAGCGCTTCTTCAATCAGCACATCGGCAAACTTGCCGATCAGTTCCATCTGGTCGCAGCGGAAGTTGACCACCCGGTTGTTCTCAGTGCGGCCCTGCAACTGGCCGGGGTCTTTTTTGGAGACGCCGCTGACCAGAACACGCTCTACATTCCCTACCATGCGGCGCGCTATTTCGGCTGCCTGCTGGTTGATACGGTGCTGCAGCAGCTGCAGACGCTTCTTCTTCACCGCTTCCGGGGTCTCGTCCGGCAGGTCTGCCGCCGGCGTGCCCGGGCGCGCGGAATAAATGAAGCTGAAGGAGATATCAAAGCCCACGTCTTCGATCAGCTTCATGGTGGCCTCGAAGTCGCGCTCGGTCTCGCCGGGGAAGCCGATGATAAAGTCCGAAGACAGGCAGATGTCCGGTCGAATCGCCCGCAGGCGGCGGATTTTCGACTTGTACTCAAGGGCCGTGTGGCCGCGTTTCATCGCCATCAGGATACGGTCGGAACCGCTCTGGACCGGCAGGTGCAGGTGGTTCACCAGCTCCGGCACCTCGGCGTACACATCAATCAGGGCATCGGAGAACTCCACCGGGTGGGAGGTGGTGTAGCGAATGCGGTCAATCCCATCGATGGCTGCCACATAGGTGATCAGCTCGGCAAAATCCACTACCTGGCCATCTTCACCGTCTGCACGGTACGCGTTTACGTTTTGGCCCAGCAGGTTCACCTCGCGCACGCCCTGATCCGCCAGGTGGGCCACCTCTTCCAACACATCCGCTACCGGCCGGCTGACTTCCTCACCGCGGGTATAGGGCACCACACAGAAGGTGCAGTACTTGGAGCAGCCCTCCATAATGGAGACAAACGCGCTTACGCCGTCGGCTTCCGGCTGCGGCAGGCGGTCGAACTTCTCGATCTCGGGGAAAGAGACGTCCACCACGATGGCGCCACTTTTCTGCTTCTTGGTTTCCATCATCTCCGGCAGGCGGTGCAGGGTCTGCGGACCGAATACCAGGTCGACATAGGGCGCGCGCTTGGCGATGGCTTCGCCTTCCTGGCTCGCCACACAGCCGCCGACGCCGATCACCAGCTCGGGATTCTTTTCTTTCAGGTGCTTCCAGCGGCCCAGCTGGTGGAACAGTTTTTCCTGTGCTTTCTCACGGATAGAACAGGTGTTCACCAGCAGCACATCGGCATCTTCCGGGTCATCCGTGGGCACCATTTGGTGGGACTCGCCGAGAAGATCCCGCATGCGGGCGGAATCGTACTCGTTCATCTGGCAACCGTGGGTCTTGATGAAGAGCTTTTTCACCGGTTTTTCGGACAGTTCGGATGACATAGTGAACCTGAATATTAAAAAAGTGTGCTGATCAAAAACTGGTCAATTTTAAAGGTGGGGCATTATACCGGCCGACCGGGGGGCTGCATAGACGCCGACCTGCGAGAGTGCTACTCTTCCGCGCTTTTCGCGGCCTGGCCCGCGGTTTTCCCCCTATTCAGTGCCGTCAAGCACGAAGCAGGACACTAGTATTCACGGGGCATTGCGTTATCTGCCCCCCATCCAGAGAGATCTATGGCCAACCCGATCTACAAAGTGATTTTCCACAACCAGAATCAGGTGTACGAGCTCTACGCCCGCGCCATCTATCAAAGCGAGATGTATGGCTTTATTGAGGTGGAAGAGTTTGTGTTCGGTGAGAAGTCGCAGCTGGTAGTGGATCCGAGCGAAGAAAAGCTGAAAACCGAGTTTGATTCGGTCAAGCGTTCCTATATTCCCATGCACAGCATCGTCCGTATCGACGAGGTGGAGAAAGAGGGCACCGGTAAGATTGTCGAGGTCAAGGGCGACAAGGTGACCAAGTTTCCGTTTCCGTCTCCCATGGGGCAACCCAGAGATACGGACTGAGAGACTATCGGGTTTTCAGTGCAGACAGGAAACGGGCCTTCGGGCCCGTTTTTTTTGGCGCAAATATTGGGGGCACTGGATGTAACGTCATGGACATGACGTTGGCGCCTGTATTTGCCGTTCACTGCCATTTATCGCATCTGCGCCGGATGAGGGCCACAGGCCGCGCCCGGGGGCTATGCTGAAAGAGGGAATCTGTGCTGCGCGTTCATTGAACAAACGCTGCAGCCCCGTGCCTGGTAGCAGGGGGCAGGGCAAAATCAGCGCCGACCCGAAACCTAAAATGTAGTGGATGTTTTTAGGTACACGTCATGACCTCAATACCGGCAACCAAAAGTGCCATCTCGGCCCTCAAGATTGAACAGCGCGTGGAACGCGATGTGAAAGCGGGCATCCCCGAAGTTGATCGCCGCAACCACACCGAAAGCGAAGAGAGCATGCGCTCCTACGTGGCGCGGGAGATTATCGGCCGCGTGCACGAGAACCGTCAGTCCGAGCTTGACGCAGAAGTGCAATCGCGCAGTGAGGTGGAGATTCGCCAGCTGCATCAGCAGATCCGCAATACGGAATCCCTGATTGAGAAAAAGCTCGGTGGACTCGTGGCCGGGTTGGTCAGCAGTCTGAAGCGCAATGCCCGGGACCTGTCCGCGGTGCGAATGGATCTGGAAATATTCAAGCATCGCAACGAGCTGACCCGGGAGGCGGTCTACCGCGAGTCGCGAATCCTGCATTACTCGGTCATTTTCTTTATCGTCATTTTAGAGACCCTGCTGAACGCTTTCTTCCTGTCCAAGGGCAGCGAGCTGGGGCTGGTGGGTGGGTTCTTCCAGTCTTTTATCATTTCACTGGTCAACCTCGGCTTCGCTGCGTTTATAGCGTTTGCGCTGCGAAACTGCCTGCATATCGATTATCTGCGCAAGGCCGGGGCTGCCCTGCTTCTGATTGCGGTTATTGGGGCCGCGGCAACCTTTGTGTTCGGTGTGGGGCATTACCGAGAGGCGCTGGAACAGGATCCTTTCACCGCATCACAGATGGCGATCGCCAGCTTGTTGGCAGAACCGCTGGGGATACGCGATTTCAATTCCTGGATCATGGTGATCGTCAGTGGCATCGCCCTGATTCTGCTCGCGGCCAAGTTCTTTCTCGTGGATGATCGCTATCCCGGCTATACCGCCATCACCCGCCGCGTGCGTGGCTTGGAAGACGCCTGGAGTGAAGGGTACGAACAGGCCGTCGAGTCGATCAATACAGCGGCGGAAGAACTGCAACAGGAACTGGCAGAAAAAGAGAAAGCGATACGTGCGCAGTTTATCCAGTTCAAGGCGAGTATCGAGCGCAGCGACGAGATTCATCGTCATTATCGAGAAGATATCGTCAAGGCTCAGGGATTGCTGGATGAATTGATTCGCTATTATCAGTCCTACTCGGCGCGGATGATGAATCGACGCGCCGCCTATTTTGGCGAGCTTCTGCGTTTCGAGCTGGACAAGTTGCCACAACTCAATACCGCGGGTCTTGAGCAGCACAGGCGGGATCTGTCCGAGTTTGAGGCGCTGTTGGAAGCGTTGGATCAGGCCTATGCGGCGGCCACGGAAACCATCAATGCGCGCTGTGAGTCCGCGCAGGCATCGCTTACGGCGCTGGTAGACAAGCTGGAAATCGAGCACGGTCTGCGGAGGGCGGGATGAGGTCAGGGACCCGTCGTCTCTCGGCTGAGGATCGCAAGGGCGTAATCATTTTTGCCGCCGGCAGTGTGATCCTGCTGGCGCTGGTGGTATTTGCGATGGTTGTGCTGCGCGCGCCGGAGAGGGATTACAACCGGGTGACCCTGTGCAATGACAACCTGCCCCGCGCCGAGCAGCATCTCGTTGTGGTCGACGCGTCCGATACCCTGTCTCCCCACCAGCGCCAATTCCTGCGTGCCCATCTCTCCGGCCTGCTGGACGCAGCGGCAGTGAATGACCGTTTTTCCATTTTCGTGCTGGACGAGCGTTATCACGGCTTGTCGGACCCGGTGGTGGACCTGTGCAAACCGCCCTCGGGGGAAGACGTCAATGCGCTGACGGCGAATCGACACTTCGTGCAGTCACTGTACCGCGAGCGATTTGAGCAGCCTCTGGATCGGGCCATCGCCGCGGCGGTGGCCGCCGGGGAGCAGCCGGTGTCGCCGATCTTTGAGGCGCTGTCAGATCTGGCGGCACTCAACCGGATCGATCCGGCGGCGCAGAATGTACGCCTGACTATCGTCAGTGACATGATCCAGAACTCCCGCGCCGGCTCCGTCTTCAAACGCGGCGCCGCCGCCATCGATCAGTTACCCCTGATTGATCTGCGGCGGGCCAGCACCCGTGTTTACTGGCTGGATCGGGAGAAGTACCAGCAGTACCAGACTGCCGACCTTGAGCACAGCTGGCAGGAATATCTGGGCAGTGTTTCCCGCTTTGAGCAGATCCAGCGGGTGCGGGATTAGCTCTGGTGATCGCCGGTGCTGCTGAAGGTCTGCCCGGAAATCGCCGGATGGTAGATGGGCTGCACCGTGTTGCCTGCGGGATCCAGGCAGTAAAAGCTCCTGGCGCCATCCTGGTGGTCGTGGGGGGCACTGACCATCGGTACTTCTGCTGAGCGCAGATAGTGGTACCACTGATCCAGCTCTTCTGCGCTGTCCACCACAAACCCGAAATGATCCAGCGTTCCTCCTTCCGCTTTCTCCGCGCCCTGTAGATCTCGCGATAGCGACAGGTTGTCGTTACCCAGGGTGAGGTACACCAGATTGTGATGGGGGCGGAACAGTACCTCCATACCCAGCAGGTCGGTATAAAACCGTTCACAGGCCTCCAGATCATTGACCCGAAATGCGATATGGCGCATTCCGTTCAGTGGGCGCTTGGGGCGTTCGGGGACTGACATGATCTCTCCATAGTCGGTACAGTTTATCTTGAATATTGTATACAATAACTGTGTGCAATGTCGACCTGTCACGCCAGTGTGAAGCTCGACATAGAGCACCACAAGCTGGATGACAAATGGAGGGGAAACTGTGTTCTGTATTTTTATCAAGGTGACGTTGAAGCCCGGGTGTAAAGACGCGTATCTGAAGGTGATTCGTCAGAATGCCGCTGCTTCTGTAGAAAACGAGCCAGGCTGCCATCGTTTCGACGTGCTGGAGGATCGGGAAAGCGAAAGTCTGGTGTATCTGTACGAGATATATGCCAGCTCCGAAGCGTTGCAGGCACACAAGGAAACGGCGCACTACCGCAAGGACCGCCCGCTGATCAATGAACTGATCGCGGAGCAGGAGGTGATCCGCGCAAATGTACTTCAATCGGTCCCCAGGGTGGGATAAGAGGTCGCCAAGGCGTAGGGCTCAGCTGTCTGAAGCCTGTGCAATATAACCTTCAACAAATGGCCGCCAGTTTGTAAGAAAACTCAAGCAAAGTTTCACAAACCAACGATGGGACTTGCCAATGAGTAATCGATATCGCGCACTGTGGATCTCCGATGTACACCTGGGCAGCCGGGACAGCGAGCCGCAGCGGCTGGCGGACTTTCTCGCCCAGAACACTGCCGACACGGTCTATCTGGTCGGCGATATCTTCGATATGAAGGCCCTCTCCCAGGGAAAGGGCAGTTGGTGTCACGCGTCCAGCCTGTTGCTCGGCATGCTGTCTGAAATCAGCAGCCGTACGCCGGAAGTCATTTATGTTCCGGGCAATCACGATGCCCCCATGCGCAGCTGGGCTGGTAAACGCCTCGGCAATATCCGTGTGGAGCGGGAGTGGACCCATACCACCGCCGATGGCAAGCGCTACTGGGTCACCCATGGCGATCAGTTCGAGCACCACATCCAGATCAATCCCGTCAGTTACCACATCGGCGACCAGAGCTATTACCTGATGCTGCGCGTTAATCGCTGGATCAATTATTGGCGCAGCCGTTTTGATATGCCCTGGTGGTCCCTCGCCAACCACGTGAAAAATCGCGTGAATGCCGCGCGCAAGATGATGAACAAATTTGAAGATGTCGCCATCAATGAAACCGGCCGTCGCGGTTTCGATGGTGTGATCTGTGGGCATATTCACCGGGCGGGTATCCGCCATAGTGGCGCAGGAGAGCAATCGGTTACTTACGCCAATTGTGGGGATTGGGTTGACTCTATGACCGCTGTAGTAGAAGAGAAAAGTGGTGCACTGGATATTCTGCACTGGCACCGCACACCCAAGATCGCTCGTATCATGACGGAGGCGGTAGCGGCATGATACAGCTGGAAAACCTGTTACAGAGTAACTCCTGGTATAGCGCCGCGCCGAAAAGCCCGACCCGTCGGCTGGTTTCGGCGACGATGAAGAAAATCTGCTGCGAACAACAACTGCAGCAATTTGGCCGGGACTTCCCGCACCTTGGTGGCCTGGACTTTATTCGCCAGGTATTCCGCTCGTTCGATTTTCATTACGACATCAACCCGGCGGAGCTGGAACGCATTCCCGAATCAGGGCCTCTGGTGATCGTTTCCAATCACCCGCTTGGCAGTCTGGACGGGCTGGCGCTGATTGATCTGGTTGCGCGGGTGCGCAAGGACGTGAAAGCGGTAGCGAGCCAGTTACTCTGGAACATCGAGCCGCTGCGCGGTTACCTGTTGCCGGTGGACAATTTCAACGGCCGTACCCGCCGTGAAGATGTGGAAGGTATCTATGCGCACCTGAATAAAGGTGCTGCCATTATTGTTTTTCCTGCGGGAGAGGTTTCCAGGCTGACTCCGCAGGGCGTGCGCGACGGACGCTGGAATCCGGGCTTTATCCGCTTTGCGGATAAAGCTTCGGCGCCGATATTGCCGATACAGGTACGCGGCCGCAATTCGCTCTGGTGGTACGGCCTGTCAATGGTCAATAAGCCCTTGTCCACCCTGTGGCTGGTGCGCGAAATGTTCAAGCAGGTACATCGCGGCATTGATATCCGTATCGGCACACCGGTTTCACCGGAACACTTCCGCAGTTGGCCCATGGCGCCCCGCGCCCAGGCCAAGCTGTGGAAAAAGCAGGTTTACCGCCTGCACAAGGGGCCCAGTGGCCTGGCGCCGGAGCCGATCGCGGGGGCAGAACCGGTCGCCGACGTTGCGGCCGTGTTGGCTGGCTGTGAAACCCTCGTCGCGCAGGGGGGATTTGAAGTGAAACTCTACCGACAGCAGGCGGATTGCCCGGTGATGCGCGAACTGTCACGATTGCGTGAGATCGCCTTTCGCGCCGTAGGAGAAGGGACCGGCAATAGCCGCGACTGGGATGCCTTCGATGCCTACTACGATCACCTGTTACTGTGGGATCGTGCGCGGCAGCAGGTGGCAGGCGCTTATCGTCTGGTGAGCACTAACGGGCTCGCTGCAGACAAAATCTACAGCGCCACCCTGTTCAACTATTCCGGTTCACCGGAAGAGTGTCTGCCGCACTCCGCGGAGCTGGGCCGCAGTTTTCTGTTGCCGGAATACTGGCGTAGCCGGGGCCTGGATCTGCTGTGGTGTGGTATCGGCCAGTGGATTCAGCGCAACAATTGCCGCTACCTGTTTGGCCCGGTATCCATGCCCGGTAATTTCTCTCGCCGCGCCAAATCCGCCATTGTGCGCTATTTCCTGCATCACTTCTCTACCCAGACTCCCATGGGTAATGCGCGCCTCCCGTTTGTCGAAGAGCGGAGTGATCTGCCGTCACTCAACGGCGACGCTTATGAGGACATGCTGCAGTTGAAAGCGATATTGAAAGAAGAGGGGGTAGTGTTGCCACCGCTTTTCAAGAAGTACACCGCGGTCACAGTCCCGGGCGGAACCAGCTTTCACGCGTTCAATATCGATCCGGATTTCTGCGATTCCGTGGACGGCCTAGTGGTGGTGGACCTGAAAAAGATGGATCCAAAATTCGCCCGACGCTACCTGGCGAGCTGATTTCACGATAGATAATGGGCCGGTTTCAGGGAATGCCGTACTTTTCTGCAAGCCGGTCGATATCTTCCTGTGTTCTGCGGCGCTCGCTGCAGTTGATATTGAATCGTTGCGTCACGTTGGTTTCATTGCCTGCCGGTAACAGTTTCTTAAACTCCCAGCATTTATTGCCTCGCTGAATGAACACGCCGTTTTCAGTTGCCTGGTTAGTATCGCGGGTTTCAAACTTTTGCACCCTATTGCGCGCTTTCTGAAGTTGCTGTGACAGCCTGGGGTCGAAAACCGTCGAGCGGGATTTGGCGCCGTCCGAGTGGCTGGCTGAATTCCCGGGAGGCTCTGTCAGGTTCTGCGATTTCTTTTCGGGTACACCCGCGGGCTCTGGCCGGAGCGCAGGTTGTTGTTTCCGGGAGGTCGGTTTGGATTCTGGAATGGCCTGCTTGGGAAGCGGGGCTGGTGGCGTTTCGGGGCCTGTCGCCCCTGGATCGGGCGATACTGGATTCGATGTAGCCGGACGCGACTGCTTTGCAGGCTCTTCGGCCTCGGGGGTAGGTCGCTCCAGTGAGCCGGGCATATTGCGGTCGTGTGATTCGAACGAGAGCTTTATCCGCAGTGGATCCGGCCTTGATGGTGTTGCTGAATAGAATTGAACCGGGACAAACAGCGCGACACCGTGCAGGCACAGCGCAACCCCCAACGCGACAACCGTTCGCCGACTCTGCCCCCGGTGGTATTGGGGGGGTACAAAATATGTGGCGGGATATGACACGATTGGTTACTGCGATCCGTCTGCTGCGATGATATTTTCGGTGCTGATTGCGGAATTGATTAAGTGACTCGTAGCGGTATTCCATCCAATGGATTGGATGTCCCGCAACTGAGGGAGTTCCGTATAAGTAGAATTTGTCGGTATAAAGCGCGAATTCGGTCGACGCAGGGACGACAGTGGGCGCCTGATTCCCTCCATCTCCTGGCCAGTCTGTTACGCTCATATTTCCATTCTCCCGCTTCCGCCCCCGGAATAATCCTATGATCAAGCGGTTGTCGAAAGGCGTTGCCTTCTGGTTGCTGCTGCTGGTAGCGCAGTCTCTTTCACTGTCGCTGTCGCTGTCGCTGGCGGCGCAGGAGTCCGACCTCGATACCGATGAGCCACATATTGCGGAGCTTTCCATATCCGGTGCCATCGGGCCGGCCACTACCGATTACCTGGTGCGTACCAGCGACGAGGCGAGAGAGAAAGGCGCTCAACTCATCATTGTGCGCCTCGATACGCCGGGCGGCCTCGATGCGGCGACACGAGACATCATCCAGCACATTCTCGCCTCTGATATCCCCTACATTACTTACGTCACGCCCGCCGGTGCTCGTGCCGCCAGTGCCGGTACTTATATTCTCTACGCAAGTCATATTGCCGCGATGACACCATCCACCACCCTCGGCGCCGCCACACCGGTGCAGATGGGGGGCATGCCCGGGCAGGATCCTCAGGGAGATGCACCCGGTGAAAGGCCCGAACAGCGCAAACCCAAGCCAGAAAAAATGGAAGGTGATACGGGCGAAGACGGAAAGCAGGGGGAGAGTGAGGGTGCCGATGGCACTGAATCCACCCCGCCGCCCAAATCCACCATGGAGCGCAAGGTCATCAACGACTCGGTCGCCTATATCCGCGGCCTGGCCAACCGCCGTGGACGCAATGCGGATTGGGCGGAGAAAGCGGTGCGCGAGGCAGCCACACTGACCGCAACCGAGGCGCAGCAAGAGAATGTGATCGATATTGTCGCCGAGAACCGGACTGACCTGCTGCAGCAGGTGGGCGACAGGGAAGTAGCAATGGCATCCGGCACACGCAAGATCGACCCGGCAACCACCAGGTTACCGGTGGTGGAATACAGCCCGGACTGGCGCAACGAGCTGCTGGCAATCATTACCAATCCGCAAGTGGCTTATATCCTGCTGTTGATCGGTATCTACGGGCTTATTTTTGAAGGTTACAGCCCCGGCGCCATGGTGCCGGGGATCGTGGGGGTGATCAGTCTCCTGTTGGCACTCTATGCGCTACAGGTTTTGCCCATCAATTACGCCGGCCTGGCATTGATCGTAGTGGGGGCGTTGCTGATTGCGGCGGAATTTTTTGTCCCCAGCTTTGGCGCGCTGGGGATTGGCGGGGTGATCGCATTGATTATTGGTTCGGTGATGCTGATCGATAGCGATGTACCGGGTATGCAGGTCTCAAAAGGTTTGATTGGTGCGATTGCCGGCATCAGTGGTCTCGCGTTGATGGGGCTGCTCTACGCCGTGGGACGCAGTCTGCGCAAACCGAAGGTGGCGAGCAATAAAGCCATGGTCGGGCGCACTGGCGTGGTAGCGGAGGTGACACCAACACTGTTGGTGAAAATCGATGGTGAAATCTGGATGGCTCACAGCGGTAGTGATTTGAGCATGGGGCAGATGGTACAGGTAACGGCGGAGCAGGGGTTGCGGTTGGAAGTGAAACCCGTGCAGCCGGAATAAAAATTGAATTTCAGGGAGCATGTTTATGGTCAGCTATTTTTTCACCCTGCTGGGGCTGGCAGTTGTTCTGCTGGTGATGTACGCGATCCGGGTGCTGCGGGAATACGAGCGCGCGGTGGTATTTTTTCTGGGACGTTTTCAGTCGGTGAAGGGGCCGGGTCTAATCATTATTATTCCGGTGATCCAGACCATGGAGCGGGTGGATCTTCGCACGGTGGTGATGGATGTGCCGACGCAGGATGTGATCAGTCGCGATAACGTTTCGGTGAAGGTGAATGCGGTGGTTTACTACCGGGTGATCGATCCGCAGTCGGCGATTATCAATGTGGAGCATTATGATGAGGCGGTGAGCCAGCTTTCACAGACGACGTTGCGGTCGGTGCTGGGTAAGCATGAGTTGGATGAGATGCTTTCCGAGCGGGATAAGTTGAATGTGGATATCCAGAAGATTCTGGATGAACAGACGGATGCCTGGGGCGTGAAGGTGACCAATGTAGAGATCAAACATATCGATCTCGACGAGAGTATGATCCGGGCCATTGCCAAGCAGGCAGAGGCGGAGCGTTCGCGGCGGGCGAAGGTGATCCACGCCGATGGTGAAGCGCAGGCGGCGGTGAAACTCACCGAGGCGGCTAGGGAGCTGTCGAAGAACTCCAATGCGATTACCCTGCGGTATATGCAGACGTTGATCGATATTGCCGGCGAGCAGAATTCCACGATAGTGTTCCCGCTGCCGATGGATCTGATCAACCCTCTGTTGGAGCAGCAGGTTAAGAAAAGCCCTGGTGCTTCGTAGATAGTTTTTGCCGCCACCCAGCTACCTGAGCGGCGGCCACTGAGCAAAAAAGTTACTTCAATAGCATCTTCAGCAGATTGGCCGTAGACCCATCCCAGTCCGCAGGAATATCTCCCTCGATGGCATCGTGCACAGCATTGCCCAGCACTTTACCCAGTTCCACACCCCACTGATCAAACGGATTGATATCCAGCAGCGTGCCGAAGGTAAATACCTTGTGCTCGTACAGCGCCAGCAGACTGCCCAGGTGGAACGGATCCAGCTTCTCGGCGATCAGGGTATTGCTCGGGCGGTTACCCGGAATCACCTTGTGCGGCGCCAGGTGGTGTACTTCTTTATGGGTGTGCCCGGAAGCCTCCAGCTCCTGGCGCGCCTCCGCAAGGGACTTGCCCTGGAGCAGCGCCTGACTCTGGCTCAGGCAGCAGGCCAGCAGCCACCGGTGCTGCTCTTTCAGCTCGGAAGTGGGTTCCTTGATCGCCACAAAGTCGGCGGGAATCATATCCGTGCCCTGGTGCAGCAACTGGTGGAACGAGTGCTGGCCGTTGCTGCCCTCGGCACCCCAGATCACACTACCGCTTGGGTAGGTAAGCGGTTGCGCATCGCGGGTAACGCGCTTGCCCAGGCTCTCCATATCCAGCTGTTGCAGCCACGCCGGGAACTTGGCCAGGCGCTGTGCGTAAGGAAGAACCGCAAGGCTGCCGGCGCCCCAGGTCTGGCGATACCAGAAGTGGATCAGCGCCATCAGTACCGGCAGGTTCTGCTCAAACGGCGCTTCTGCAAAGTGCGTATCCATGGCGTTGGCACCGGCAAGCAGCTCGCTGTACGCCTCGAATCCGCAGGCCAGGGCAATGGGCAGGCCAATGGCGGACCACAGGGAATAGCGACCGCCCACCCAGTCCCACATCGGGAAAATATTCTGCGCGGCGATTCCGAAATCCAGTGCGGCAGTGATGTTGCTGCTCACGGCGACAAAATGCTTTTCCAACTCCGACTCTTTGCAGCCTGCATCCATCACCCATTGACGGGCCGAGAGCGCGTTCTGACGGGTTTCCAGCGTGGAGAAGGACTTGGAAGCGACGATGAACAGGGTCTCGTCAGCGGGCAGTGCAGCGATGGTATCGCTCAGGTCAGCGCCGTCGATGTTGGCCACGAAGTGTACATCCAGCGCTTCCTGGTGCCAGGGGCGCAGGGCTTCACACACCATACGCGGGCCCAGGTCGGATCCGCCGATACCGATATTGACCACATGGCGGATGGCCTTGCCGCTGAAACCGGTCCATTCGCCGCTGAGCACGCGCTCTACAAACGCTTTCATCTGCGCGCGGCACTCGGCCACCGCCTGTTCGTGCTCTGTCGTGGGTTCTCCCTGGAAACGCAGAGCGGTGTGCAGGGCAGGGCGATGCTCGGTGTTATTGATGTTGGTGCCGGAAAGCAGATCGTTGATGGACTGCTTCAGATTCGCAGTTTCCGCATATTCGAGCAGCAGTGCCAGGGTGTCTTCCCGCAGCAGGTTCTTGCTGTAATCCAGATAGAGGCCCGCCGCCGATGCGCTGAATTGTTGCGCGCGTTCGGGAGATTCTGCGAACAGTTCACGCAGCGACCAGTGGTGTTGCTTCTGGTGCTGTTGGAGTTTGGCAATAGCTGCTGTGAGTGGGAGTGCGTCCATGAGTATGTATAGCCGTTCTTGTAGTAAATTTACAGGCGCAAATATTAACCACAAATGACGCATACGGCCAGCAGATCATGTGGCTCGATCACGGGATGCCGGTGTTTTCTACAGGAAGTTTATCCGTCAACAGGAAGTGGCGGTCGTTGACCGGGCATGGTGTTATGACAGTGTGAAGATATGAATACGGCATCGGGTATGCAGTTTCAATTGTAACGGATTCGGATGTGATACCTGTCGGCAGGCAGAGGGAGGAAAGAGTAGAAACGGAGAAAACGTGTAATACGTAAAAAGCGAGAAATTACTGCGAGTTACCGTTGGGCAAGTTTCAGCGGTTTGTTGTGCGAGGTTGGTCGAACCGGGGTGGCCAGAACGAAATGCCGCTCAGAAAGAGCGGCATCTCGCATGTCCTGTTATGAATGTGGTTATTTAACCACCTTCATGCAGCGCACGTTATCGGATGCCATCCAGCAATCCGCGTCCGCAGGACAGGCCATGGAAGTCGGAATCTGCTCTGAGCCCGGAGGGCAGGCGGCCGGCATCGGAGCCGGCGCACAGCAACCTGCGAGGACCAGTGCACAAATAATTCCGGTTAAGTACTTTGCTGGAGTGAAATTCATCCCCTAACTCCTTTCCGTTGATGTCAGTCAATAGCATAGACAATAAAACGTCACCTGTTTGGTGTGCTTTGTAAAAATCTTTTCTACAAACATACCGCCCAATGGAGTGTAATAGGCGCGCGGTTAAAATAGCCGCCAAGGGGCAATTGGGGATAAAACAGCCGCCACTTTGTCACAGGAAAAAGTCTGTATACGTAGCGTCTGGCGCCATTTCAGGATTTTTTTGAGTTTGTATTGGGCGGGCTGTTACTTCAGTAAAGTGAGAAAAAATTTTTTTTCTTGCCGGGGAATAAATTTCTGGCGGGTCAAGCGACGTTTCGTGTGATGCGCAAACAGTACGGGGCGTAAAATTTTTCAACCGAGGGCAAAATCCGGGTTGAATTGTGCGGCTAATTTTTGCTCATCGGCGATGGGGGAGTCTCCGGCAGGGCAGGGTACCTGCCGGAACGGAATAAAAGGGCAGGCAAATGATATCCAGATTACTGCCCGCTGGGTTGTAAAAACTCGCCAAATGCCCGGGCGATGGCCTCTGATCGTTCCGGGTTACGCAGGGTTTCCAGGAGTACATTGCGCAGCTGTGGCAGGAACAGGAGATCTGTCAGCAGCAGGTTGAAAGTTTGTTGAGGCTGACTTTCACTGAGGTTCTGTAACCACAGTTCAGCCAGTTCGGGAATCAGCAGGTCGTCGCAACAGCGGCTGCCGATTGCAGCCAGCACCTCGCCGTTGGCGGCCGCGGGAGACTCCAGCAGCTTCAGCAGAAAGTCCTGCCGCAGGTGGGCCTCGGTACTGTGAGAGATGCCCCGGACGATCGCCGTCAACAGGGCAAGGTCTGCAGGCGCCAGTGACTCCCGGTCGCCCGGTGCGGCATCAATATTTGTTAGTACGGTATCAGCACGCCGGATCAGCGCTCTGGTGAGCGTGCCGTCAACCGGCTCGCCTTCCAGGCACTGGCACAGGCTGATGAGAAACGGTGCGGGGTATTCACCGGTGTGTTTCACCAGGGTGGGTTTTACCTCCTGCCAGCGCACTGCCAGGTCGGCGATGCCCTGTAATGCCAGGTGTTGCCAGGCGGTGTGGTCGGGTTGTTCTGCGAATTTTTGCGCCGCGGGCCAGTGGCTGCTGGGCGGGTGTTTGAGGCGCTGGGCCGCTTTTGCGTGGAATACTGCGCGACGCTCGTCCGGCGGCGTATACGTCAGTCCGCTGTCGTCCAGTGCGCGCTGCAGGCGCGCCGCCGGATCTGAATTCTGCTGGTCGGTGGCACCGGCGATGGGCTTGAGGGCGTCATCCAGTTGTCGCAGGAAGCGGTCGCGGACGGGTAACAGGAGTTTGCCCTGTTCGTCCAATGGCAGGCGCAGGAACCATGCCACGGGTGCTCCATCCGTGTCGGCCTTCGGCCACAGTAACAGTCCGCACCAGGCGTGACGCAGGTAAGGGTGCGGCCAGGGTGTTTCGCCGGCTTCAAACTGTTCGGCGGTTTCGGTATGGATCTCGCGCACCCGGCGGCCGAGATCAAACCAGCGCAGCCGGAAGTTGGCAGCGGCAATCAACCCGGACAGTGTTGTGGGGGCGGGGTTTGAAGGCGTGTCGTTACTTTGCTTGCTCACGGTGCTCGCTCACGGTCATACCGGGGTGTTGGCAGGGAGCGCCGGGCGCTCCCTGTTGTGTTCAGGATGTGGATGAGAAGGTAGAAGGTTATTGCGCGGGAGCCTCTTCCGCTACCGGCAATACGTCCTGTTTGCCCAGCGGCATCTGCTTGAAGTGCAGCCAGCCGTAGGCAATGGCCAGCAGCGGGCACAGCAAATTGAACAGCGCGAAGGGCGCATACGTGAAGGTGGCAATACCGAGGGTCGCGCTCATGTAGGCGCCGCAGGTATTCCAGGGGATCAGCACCGAAGTGATGGTGCCGGAGTCTTCCAGTGTGCGAGACAGGTTCAGCCCGTGCAGGCCTTTGTCTTCGAACGCCTCGCGGAACATGCGCCCGGGAATGATGATGGCCATATATTGGTCGCCGGCCGCGGCATTCATGCCAAAGCAGGTGAATACGGTAGTGGTCACCAGGCCACCGACGGTCTTCACGCCAGACAGTGCCCAGTTGACGATACGATCCAGGAAGCCGGCGCGCTCCATCACCCCGCCGAAAGCCATCGCCGAGATGATCAGCCAGATGGTGTTGAGCATACTGCTCATTCCGCCCTTGGACAGGAGGGAAGCTACCGCTTCATTGCTGGAGGTGGATTTGTAACCATCGAACAGCGCGTGCCAGGCACCTTTCACCAGGCTCAGTGGGCCTTCACCGCCGGCAAGCTGGCGGGTGGCATTGGGCTCGAAGAGTATCGCAATCACGCAGCCCACCAGTGCGCCAATCATCAGCGTCGGGTAGGCGGGGACCTTTTTCCACGCCATGGCGAGCAGCAGCACCAGCGGCAGCAGGCTCACAATGGAAATATGGAACTCGTCCCGCAGGGCGGAAAGCAGTTGTTGGATGTCGCTGGCGGATGCGTGGCCGGTTTTGCTGGTGAGGCCGATGATGGAAAAAATGATCAGTGCGATGACAAATGCGGGAATGGTGGTCCACAGCATATGGCGGATATGCAGGAACAGGTCGTTGGAGGTAACCGCAGCTGCGACGTTGGTGGTATCGGACAGCGGCGACATCTTGTCACCGAAGTAGGCGCCGGAGATGACCGCACCGGCAGTGATAGCCGGATTCAGGCCCAATGCACCGGCGATGCCCATGAGGGCCACGCCCAGGGTGCCGGCGGTGGTCCAGCTGGAGCCGATACTGAGGCCCACCACCGCGCAAATGATACAGCTGGCGGCGTAGAACCACTGGGGCGACAGGATCTGTACGCCGTAATAGATCATTGATGGTACCGTGCCAGCGAGGATCCAGCTGCCGATCAGGGAACCCACCGCCAGCAGGATCAGGATGGCACCGAAGACCAGGCCAATGCCGTGCAGCATCCCGCTTTCCATCTGACTCCAGCTGAAACCGTTTTTCATCCCCATCAGGGCGGCTACGCCGGCACAGAGCAGCAGCGCGATCTGGTTGGGGCCGTAGGACGAGTCTGCGCCGTAGAAGAAGACAGAGAGCGAGAGCAGGGCAATCAGGATCAGGAGAGGGATGAGGGCATCCAGGAGGCTGGGTGTGTGGTGTTCAGTATCAGGTTGACTGGACGCGGTCTGGCTCAAAGCGTTCTCCTGCTTTTCTTGGCGGCGGTGCCGGGGTGACCGGGCGCCTGGAAACGTTGTTATCGTTCTGATGCGGGCGGATAGGCCCGGTAGACGCCCAATCGTTAGCGGGCGGCAAAGCGGTCTATTTTCCGGGCAGCCCAGACAGATGTCTATAGCGATGGCTCGCACTTTGCTAATCGGCACCGTGTTCGGTTGGAATCGCGGTGGCGATCTGTGCTCCACTTCCGGCTTCGCAAGCGGCGAATACTGGCAGTTCGCGGCTGCATCCGGTATGTTCTGCGCCGGTTTTTGTTCGGGGTGTTCGCCCCGGGCCAAAATAAGAACGAGCCAGTGCGCAGCCGCGTTAGTTGGCGCGCCGATGTTGGCAGGTAAATGAGCTCCATGAGTAAAGAGAAATTGGATCCCAGTCAGTTTGATGATATCCGCCCCTACCGGGATGATGAGGTGCGTCCGGTCCTGCGCCGCCTGGTGGAAGACCCGGAGATGTCCCGCATTGTGGCGCATTTCCTGCTGCCCGGTGCTGCGAGCAAACTTGAGCGCCCGCTGGCCTGGCTGGTGCGTCAGTTCGTGCGTTTTGAATTCCGCAAGGCGAAAGACGTGCGCGGGGTGCAGGATGTCATCGCCAAATATACGGAACGCGTAGTCAATCGTACCAGCTGCGGCCTGACCATCTCCGGACTGGATACCCTGCCCAAGGATCGCGCCTGCCTGTTCGTCGCCAATCACCGGGATATCGCCATGGATCCTGCGTTGGCGATCCTCTCAATGTACAAAGAGGGTCACGAAACCTCCCGCATCGCCATCGGCGACAACCTGCTGTCCAAGCAATTCGCCACCGACATCATGAAGCTGAACAAGTGCTTCGTGGTCAAACGCAGCTCCGGCAGCCGCCGGGAAAAGCTGAATGCGGCGATCACCCTTTCCCGCTACATCCACCATTCCATTGTCAATGACAACGAGCACGTGTGGATTGCCCAGCGCGCCGGTCGTGCGAAGGACGGCCTGGATCGCACGAATCCGGCACTGGCGGCGATGTTTGCGATGGCGAAACCGAAGGAGCAGCCGTTTGCGGACTTCTGGCGGGAGCTGCACATCGTACCGTTGTCGATTTCCTATGAGTGGGATCCGTGTGACCGCTACAAGGCCCGGGAACTGTATATCACCGAGCATCAGGACGAGTACGAAAAACAGGCACACGAGGATCTGGCGAGCATCGGCAAGGGGGTGGTGGGCCAGAAGGGCCACGTGCATGCGGCCTTTGGTACGCCGATTGAGGGGGATTTCTCCGATGTGGGCGCGCTGGCGGACGAGATTGATCGCCAGATTATCAGCGACTATGTCCTGCACCCCACCAACCTGATCGCTTATCAGATGATTTATGGCGAGGCACCGGCGCTGCCAGTGGGCTATCCGGCCAAGCCCTGGCACCCGGATGAGCACCAGGAAATTCGTGAGAAGTTCGAACAGCGCATGGCCGCCATCGACGAGCGCTGGCGGGACAAGGCCATCCGTGCCTACGCCAATCCGGTGGTCTCCCGGCTGGCGTTTGAGCAGTAAAACGAATACTCAATGCTTTGACGCCACTGAGCGATGAAAATTGGCTATACCCTGACCAAGCGTGGATAATGCCCGGCTGATTTAACTCTTCTTGCAATTCAGCCGGTTCCCAGTGCTCAGCGACAAAGACAAAGAATCCATTCAAGGCGCCTATCGTCAGTTTCTCAACGGCCGCGAGCTCAAAGCCCGCTATGGCCAGAAGCTGATGATTGCCGCCATCGCCCGCGGTCTCGGCGGCATTGAGCGCAATGGCGCCGGTGAGCGCGATCACGGCAAAACCGATGGCGAGCATATCTGTGTGGTGGAGGCGGGCACCGGTACCGGTAAAACGGTGTCCTATCTGCTGGCCGCCATTCCCCTCGCAATCTCCCACGGCAAGACCCTGGTCGTCTCCACCGCCACCGTCGCCCTGCAGGAACAGATCATCTACAAGGACCTGCCCGAACTGATCCGCCACAGCGGGCTCAAGTTTGATGTCAGCCTCGCCAAGGGGCGCGGCCGCTACCTGTGTCTGTCCAAGCTCGACCAGCTGCTCACCGAGCTGACTTCCAGCGGCGTGGGCACCTCCCTGGCACTTTACGAAGACGAAAAACCCCAGGTGGACGAGGTTGGCATCAAGCTGTATCGGGAAATGGCCGACCAACTGGCCACCGGCAGCTGGGACGGTGACCGCGACAACTGGAAAGACACCATTGAACCCGAAGACTGGAGCCGGGTGACTACCGACCACCGCCAGTGCAGTGGCCGCCGCTGTCCGCACGTTTCCAGCTGCAGCTTCTTTCGCGCCCGCGAGCGCCTAGGCAAGAGCCAGGTGATTGTCGCCAATCACGACCTGCTGTTGGCGGACCTCGCCCTCGGTGGCGGTGCGATCCTGCCAGCACCGGAAGAGTCCATCTATGTGCTGGACGAAGCGCACCATCTGCCGGACAAAGCGCTGAACCACTTTGCCCAGCACAGCCGGGTTGGGGCCACCACCAACTGGCTGGATCAGGCCAACAAGAACCTCGGCCAGCTGTTGAGTGAAATCGGTGATGGCGGCGAGCTGGATCGCGCCGGTGAAGACCTGCCCGGGCTGTTCACCAGCGCTAAACAGAAACTGGAAATGGCCTGGCCATTACTGGAAGACCTGTGCGACTTTGACCAGGACCGCGCTCGTTCCGGCAAGGAGAACGGCGGGCAGGGCTACGGGGGACAAAGCAGTCGACACCGCTTTGAAGGTGGAGAGGTCCCCGAGTCGTTGATGCAACTCGCGGAGCAACTGCGTGAAGATTTTGACGAACTGGAAGCGCTGCTTGGCAAAATGGTGCAATCGGCGCAGCGGATGATGGAAGATGCCCACAGCCCCGTCCCGGTGGTGGATCTGGAGCGCTGGTATCCGATTCTGGGCGGCTGGCACGGTCGCGCCGAAGCCAATCTTGAACTGTGGGCCAACTACTCCCGTGTTGATACCGGATCAGTGCCCCACGCCCGCTGGGTGACCCTGGTGGACTGGGGTGGCTCGTTTGATTTTGAAGTGTGCAGCTCTCCCATCCTTGCCGGCAAGACGCTCGAGTACGGCCTGTGGCGCCGCTGTTACGGCGCTGTCCTCACCTCTGCCACACTGACGGCGTTGGGGCGTTTCGACCGGCTCAAGATGCGCGCGGGCACGCCCGACAACGCCAGCTACGAAGTGGTCCCCAGTCCGTTCGATTTTTCCCGCGCGACGTTGCGGGTACCGAAGGATGCCGTGGAAGCCAACAACGCCGATCTGCACACCAGTGCCGTGATCGACGCACTGCCGGAAATATTGGATGGCGTCGACGGCGGTGCACTGGTGCTGTTTGCCTCTCGCCGGCAGATGGAAACCGTGTACGAATCCCTGCCCGGTACCTGGCGCAACCGGATTCTGATGCAGGGGCAGCAGTCCCGGCAGCAGTTGCTCGACAGCCATCGCCACAGTGTCGATAACGGCGGGCGCAGCGTGTTGTTCGGGCTCGCCAGTTTTGCCGAGGGGCTCGACCTGCCCGGTGATTACTGCCAGCACGTCGTTATCGCCAAGTTGCCGTTCGCGGTGCCGGATGACCCCATCGAGGCCGCACTGGCGGAGTGGATCGAAGTGAAGGGCGGCAATCCGTTTATGCAGATTACCGTACCCGACGCAGCGCTCAAACTGGTTCAGGCCTGCGGGCGCCTGCTGCGTACCGAGTCCGATACCGGCACCATAACGCTGCTGGATCGGCGTATTGTCACCAAGCGCTACGGCAGGGCGATGCTCGACTCCCTGCCGCCATTTCGCCGTGAGATCGGATAAGCGCAGCCCGGCTGCGGGCCGTCATCATATACCGGGCGCGCCCGGATTCTCTGTAACGTATTCTGGAAACTGAACTAAATTGCCATCATGAAGTCGATCTATCCCGAAATCGCCACCCTGTTGCTGGAGCTCGAAGGAGAGTTGCGTCGTCTCGGGGAGTGGCAGGCTGAACCGCCCTCTGCGGAAGCCCTGGCCAGCACCCAGCCGTTTTGCGTAGACACGCTCAGCCTGCCGCAGTGGCTGCAATTTGTTTTTCTGCCGCGTATGCGCCAGCTGGTGGAGTCCGAGCTGCCGTTGCCTGCCAAATGTGGCATCGCACCCATGGCGGAAGAGTTTTTCCGCGGCAGCGATTTGCCGGCGCAGGGATTGGTCAGTAAGTTACTCGCGATCGATGAATGTCTGGAGCGGGGGTACTACTGAAGAACGCGAAGTTCGTCTCCCTGTTGATTGTGGTGGCGCTTGAATGATTGTGACCGGTTGGTAGTATGCAGTCTCTCTAGCGGTCACCCCTGAAGGGGAGAGCCGCTCGAGGTTTCTTTCGCAGGTAGTCCATACTGCCGTCGTAGAATGGATGGTGCAGGCCGGATAAGGTAGTATCCGGCCTTTGTTTTTGGGGCCGAAGGACTGGCCTGCGTCGTGATACCGCCTGAATTTAACCCGATAAACATCGCACAGGGCTGGCGAGTCGGCCCTAAGGTAGTCATAAGAACAATGCGGTTTTTGCCTTTAGTATCCCTGTTGCTGATCACCCAGTGGCTGACCGGCTGCGAGCTTTTTTCGCGCCCTGCGTCACAATCCCCCGCGACGACCGAGCCCGAGACACCGGTGGAGGCGACAGACCCGAGCCAGTGCCCGCCGATAGAGACGGTGGTCTGCGCCGAGCCGGAAGTCAAAGTGGTAGAACGGGTGATTGAGCGCAACTATGAAAAAGTGGTTGAAGTACCGGTTGCGAAAGATCGTATGGTGCTCGGCTCGGAAGAGTCCGTTACCGTTGAGCCCGGCGGCCTCACCCTGCGCGCCCTGATTGACACTGGTGCGGCCACCAGTTCGCTCAGCGTACTGGAAATGGTGCCCTTCGAGCGCGATGGTAACCAGTGGGTCCGCTTCCAGCTCTCTGCGGGAGAAGAGGCCAAACCCGTAAAGATTGAGTTACCCATCAAGCGCCATGTGCGTGTGTCGCGCCCGGGCTTTGATCGTCAACGCCGCCCGGTGGTGGATATGAGCCTTACGGTGGGCGAAGTGACCCATATGGTGGAGGTCAACTTGATTCAGCGGGACGAGTTTGAATTTCCGCTGCTGGTAGGGCGCAATTTCCTCAAAGACGCCGCGGTGGTGGATGTCAGCCGCAAAGGCGTACAGGGCAAACCACAGCTTCCTTCGTTCAGTAAATAAATGCCTTTACGGGCAAGTTCCGGAAAACGGGACTGTGCACTGGCGCACGGAAGCTGATCGGGCAAAAATAGCGAAAAGCTGTACTGATACTTACACGGGGATCGGCGAATGTCGCCACGGGCTCAGGTCTATATTCTCGCCGCGCTGCTCGCTGTCATGGGCGCCGGCCTTACCATCTACAAACATTTTGAACTGGGCTTTCCACTGTTGCCCGGTGAATACCGTACCGTATGGACCATCGAAGCCAAGGTCGGCTTTACTGCCGATGACGGTCCGGTCAAAGTCGCCCTGACGCTGCCTCGCGCCCAGCGCAATATGGAAGTGTTGGGGGAAACTTTCAGCTCCTCCGGCTACGGCTTCAACGTCATTCGTGAAGACGATGAGTACCGCGCGATATGGGCGCGTCGCTCCGCGACCGGTGCCCAATCGCTTTTCTATCAGCTGGATGTGCACCAGACGCCGGGGGCACCGCTCGAGCAGCCCCTGGACCTCAGTACTGAAGTCACCAAGCCATTCCTCGGGGCCCGCGAGCAGGAAGCGGTACGCCTCGCCATCTACTCTCTGGTGGACAACGCCCGCGAACGCTCTTCCGATACCCGCACTTTCACTTCTGAATTGCTGACGGCTCTCAATGACAATCGCAATCAGGATCGCAACCTGATTTTCGGTTATTACAAAGACAAGTCCCTGGTGGATATGGCACTGCTGGTGCTGGCGGTAGCGGACATTCCCGCGCACCGCATTCGCGGTCTCTATCTGGAAGATGATCGCCGTCGGTTGGCTCCGGAAGATCTGCTGGAAATATTCGATGGCAAGCGCTGGGTGGTGTTCGAGCCCACCAGTGCATCACCGGGCGTGCCGAAAAACTTCTTTATCTGGCAGCGCGGTGGCAAAAGCCTGTTGGACGTAGAGGGCGGGCGCAACTCCAAGGTCACCTTCTCGGTCATTTCCAATGACGTGCCGGCGCGCGATGTGGCCATGCTCAGTACCATCGAGGGCAAAGAGGCGCTGGTGGACTTTTCCATCTACAGCCTTCCCATCGAACAGCAGAGCATCTTCAAATTGATCCTGTTGGTACCGGTGGGGGCACTGGTGGTGGTTCTGTTGCGGGTGTTCGTGGGCCTGCGCACTTCCGGCACTTTCATGCCGGTGCTGCTGGCGATTGCGTTTATCGAGACCCAGCTGTTTACCGGTCTCGCCATTTTCGTTTTGATCCTGATCCTGGGTCTGTGGATACGGTTCTACCTCAGCAGGCTTAACCTGCTCCTTGTGGCGAGGATCGCCGCCGTGGTGGTGACGGTGGTGATATTGATGGGGGCCATCAGCGTGGTCAGTTACAAACTCGGTATCGAGCAGGCGCTGACGGTGACCTTCTTCCCCATGATCATTCTTGCCTGGACCATCGAGCGGATGTCCATTGTGTGGGAAGAAGACGGCCCCTATGAAGTGGTGGTGCAGGCCGGAGGCAGTCTGCTGGTGGCGGTGATCGCCTGGTGGGTGATGACCAACCGCTATATCGAGCACTGGACGTTCAACTTCCCCGAGCTGCTGCTGGTATTACTGGGCTTCATCATGATCGTCGGTAACTATACCGGCTACCGTCTCGGAGAGCTGGCGCGGTTCCGCCAGCTGGAGAACTGATGCAGTTACCCTCGTTTCTCCGTGGCGGCCTGGTATCGCCATTTAGGTTGCGCAAGCTCGGCGTGCTGGGAATGAATGCGCGCAACGTGCATTACATTGCCCAATACAACGATCGCGACAAGTACCCGATCGTTGATGACAAGCTCAATACCAAGCGGGCCGCGAAACGCTGTGGTATTTCCGTTCCGGAACTGATCGCCGCCTTTGAAACCCAGCCCAGCCGCAAGCGGGTGATGGAAGTGATCGAACCGCTGGAAAAGTTTGTGATCAAGCCTGCACGGGGTTCCGGTGGCAAAGGGATCCTGGTGATTGTCGGGCGCGATGGCGACGACTATCTCAAGCCTTCCGGCAGCAAAGTGACGGCGTTGGATATCCAGCGCCACGTGAGCAATATCCACAGTGGCCTGTACAGTCTCGGCGGTAAACCGGACCGGGTGATGATTGAAGCCCTGGTAGATTTCGATCCGATTTTCGACAACTACTCCTTTGAAGGTGTGCCGGATATCCGCGTGATTGTATTCCGCGGCTTTCCGGTAATGGCCATGTTGCGCTGCTCCACCCACTCGTCTGACGGCAAGGCGAATCTGCACCAGGGTGCCGTGGGGGTTGGCGTGGACCTCGCCAGCGGCAAAAGCTGTCACGCGGTCCAGCACGGCCTGCGTATTGATAAGCACCCGGATACCGAAAAACCGTTTGCTGACCTGGAAGTGCCGGGTTGGCAGGAACTGGTGCGCCTTGCAGCCAGTTGCTATGAGATGACAGGTCTCGGGTACCTCGGCTGCGATATCGTGCTCGACCGACAGCGCGGCCCCCTGTTGCTGGAAGCCAATGCACGGCCGGGGCTTGCGATCCAGATTGCCAATGGTGTTGGTTTGCGCACCCGTCTCGAGCATATCGAATCGATGGATCTCGAACAGCTGGAAAAGAACGTGGACGAGCGGGTTGCGTATTCCATGGATTATTTCGCTGCGGACGCCACTATTTAATATTCATCCGTTAATATTCGCCCGCAAACATTCACCCATTAAGTTCGCCCGTTCATCGGGCATTTCTCCGGAGCCTTGTATGCGCGCACTACTGCGCACTTGTCTGATCGGTGCCAGCATCCTGATCTCCCCGTACGCCCTCGCGGACGATACCGCCGTCGATGCCCGCGATTCTTCCCGGTTGGAGACCGTGACCGTAACCGAGAGCCGTATGCTGCGCGAAACCGCGTATTCCAGCGTCAGTATTTCCCGTATCGATGAAGACACTGTTCGCCAGCGCGCGGCGGTACACCCCAGTGAGCTGATTACTGCCCCCGGGGTCTGGATCAGTCGCGGCAATGGCCAGGAGCATCTCACTGCCATTCGCTCCCCGGTACTGACCGGCGCCGGGAGTTGTGGTGCCTTTGCGGTGGTGGAGGAGGGCGTACCGGTACGGGGCACCGGCTTTTGCAATGTGAATCAACTGTTCGACAGTAACCTGGCACAGGCCGGCGGGGTGGAGGTACTGCGCGGACCGGGTACCGTGTTATATGGCTCCGATGCCCAGCACGGTGTGATCAATATTCTGAGCCGGGTACCGGAGCGCAACCTCGACAGTCTGGCGCTGGAGGCGGGCGCGAACGATTACCAGCGGATAAAAGTGGCGCACAGCCGCACCGCAGAAACACAGACGGATGCGGCCCGGACGAAAGGTTTCCGTGTCAGCTTTAACGGTGCCCGTGACGGTGGCTACAAGCACGACTCCGGATACGATCAACAGAAGCTGACATTCCGCCATGACTGGCACAGCGGCGAAGTGAGTGCTCAGACACTGGTAAACCTGAGTAACCTCAACCAGGAGACCGCGGGTTATGTGTCCGGCAAAGGCGCGTACAAGGATGCCGCGCGCAAGCGGGAAAACCCCAACCCCGAAGCATTCCGGGATACCCGGTCTGCCCGGGCGCAGACCCGCATCGAGATCGCGACCGGGGAGGACAGTCAGTGGGTGATCACTCCCTACGCGCGCGCGACGGATATGGCTTTCCTGATGCACTTCCTGCCGGGAACGCCGCTGGAAGAAAATGGACAGACAGGTGCTGGCGTGCAAACCGCCCACCACCGTCAATTGAGCGAATCCATATCACTGATCAGTGGTGTAGACCTGGAGTTGACAGATGCCTGGTTACGACAGACCCAGGACGGCGGCTTTTCGTCTTTCCCGGCGGGGAAGCAGTACGATTACAGCGTAACTGCCATGGTTGGCGCCGCTTATTCCAGTGTGGATTGGCAACTCTCCCAGGCAACGGGCGCATCCCTGGGTGCGCGTTTTGAAACCCTGCACTACGACTACGACAACCGGATGCGCAGTGGCGATACCGCGGAAGATGGCAGCATCTGTATCAACGGTTATACCGGTGTCGAGGGGTGTCGCTACACCCGGCCGGAAGATCGCTCGGACCAGTTTGAAAACCTCTCGCTCAACCTCAGCCTGCACCATCAGTTCTCCAGAAGCCTGAGTGGGGTCGCACGGCTCGCCCGTGGATTTCGCGCGCCGCAGGCAACGGAGCTGTACCGTTTGCAGAACGGACAGATGCAGGCGGGGTTGGACTCTGAGGCCGTCGACAGCCTGGAGCTCGGTCTGCGCGGCGGCTCCAGTGCGGTGCGCTGGAACCTCACCGGCTATTACATGGAAAAAGACAATGTCATTTTCCAGTCTTCCGAGCGCCTCAACCTCAGTGACGGGAAGACCCGGCATTACGGGCTGGAATACGAGTTTGGCTGGCTACCGGTGGACAACTGGGAAGTCGCGGTCGGTGGCAACCTCTCCCGTCACCGTTACACCAACAATGTATCTGCGCCCGGCAGTGATTTGCTGATCAAAACGCGCGGCAATGATATCGACACCGCGCCGCGACGTCAGCACAACCTGTCACTCAGCTGGATTCCGGTTGAAGAAACCCGTGTGACAATGCAATGGCAGTCTCTGGGGCGCTATTACACGGATATTGAAAACGCCCACGAGTATCCGGGGCACGACCTGTTGAATCTGAGCTTGCGGCACTCGCTATCAGAAACGGTGGCGGTCGGCCTGCGGGTACGCAATCTAATGAACGTGGATTACGCGGAGCGGGCCGATTACTCGAGCCTGGGTGGTGGCGATCGATATTTTATCGGCGAGCCACGTAGCGTATACGGAAATGTGCGCGTGACGTTCTGATTGAGTCAGAAGCGTGCGTTACTGGTCCTGGCTGTATAGCCCGTCGACCATCAGGGTAATACTGAGGCGCAAATGCCGTTCCAGCTCGGGCAACTGTTCGGCCATCAACTGGTCGATCAATGCCTGCCGTTCCTCTCGGCTCAGCCGTGTATCATCTTCAGGCTCTTCAGGTGTGCCCGGCTCCAGCTCTACAGCAGTCGATGAAGGGGCGCCCTCTGGAGCTGCTTTTTCTACTGTTTCTGTAGGCTTAGGTTCTGTACGCGGGATCCTGCCGCCGGTCAGTCGCGCGCGAATATGCGGCGGCAGGAAAGGGTTTTCACTGGCTGCTGCCCGCTTCTCGGCGTTCGGAGCCGTGGCCGGATCTGGCCTTGCAGCTTGAGATCCCGGTTCTCCCTCCTCTTCACCCTCGTCCTTGCTTCCGCCTTTATTGCCAAACAGCTCCGGTTGAACCTCTTTCCTTGCCTGAAGCGCAACAGGGGTCTGCGTCGGATCGGATTCGCCGGTGTCCTGTGGGGCGTTGGCGGGCTGGGCCGCGGTATCTGTAAGCGTCTCTTCCCCGAGGGTCTGTCCCCGCAGCGGTTGCTGAGGTTCCGGGCCGCGCGGTAGTGCTTGTAGTGGGCGCAACAGCGCCCGGTCGGCATCGCTCAGCTCCGCGCTGAACGCTTCTTCGGGCTCTTCGTCCACCGGTGAAAACAGGATCGGCAGGTCGGCCTCTTCCAGTGGGCGCGGCGGTTGGGTGGGTTGTTGCGGTGGTCGTCCGTCGGCTGGGGGGGCATCGGCAACCTGATCGAGCAGGGGAATGTCCGCTTCCGCCTCTTCACTGCCGAGCAGCTCCCGCAGCGAGTTGAGCTCGTTGAGTAGCTCGTGGGGAGGCTGGCTGCGATGGTGCTTTCTGTTTTTCTTTCGACCGGACATGGCAGCGGGTTCTGTGACGGCTCAGTTGGGAATTTTGTGAGATTGTAACGGATATCCGCGATCGCGAAAGTGACTGTATCGCGTTCTGGAGCGGGCGAGGGAATCCGGGTGCTGGCAGACGATTTCGGCGAGTCGTTCAAAGCGGCTGAACCAGGCGGGAATGTCGCTGCACAGGTTGATGAGCAGGCCGTGGTGTTGGCCGGGGTCTTCGCCGTGGTTGATCTCGATGGCGGCTTGCTGGTCTTTGTCTTGGGGTGCGTGGGGCAGGAAGCTGTCTTCGCGGTAGGTCCACAGCAGGTTGTCGAATTTTTGTGCGTGCTCGTTACTGTCTACGGCAATCAGCACCCGCAGGCCGTTACGGAAGGCTTTTTCCGCGAGGCGACAGGCGAAGTTGTCGATTTCCTCCGGGTTTTCGGAGGGTAGGACATAGAAATCTATTCGGGTCATGAAGTGTTGTTTGTTGCTCGAAAGGCGGGAGTTAAGGCGGCGATACCCGGTACAACCTTGCGAGACCTTCAAAAACAGGATGTTTTTGCAGAGCCCCCATGGATGGGTTCACGGCGTGTCTCGCAAGGTTGTACCGGGTAGCGCCGCCGCCCAAGCATTGGTTCGGTGCTTCGTAACCGGTGCTGGGGCGGTGGATACAGCGGTGACGATTCGCGAGACACGAGCTAGGCGCCCCCCCGTAAACCCATCCCTGGGGGCTCGGCTGCGGCCGGTCCGGCCGCTTCAACGCGGCGCCTTCGGCCCTGCCGCAGACGGTCTCGCGAATCGTCCCCGCTGCCTCCACCTTCGCTCTGGCGTTATCTCTTCGTTGCTACCTGATGTAAATATCGCTTACTTCTTGTTCAGAATGTATTGCATCAACAGCGGTACCGGGCGTCCAGTTGCGCCCTTGGCGGCACCGGAGTTCCAGGCGCTGCCGGCGATGTCCAGGTGCGCCCAGTTGTACTCTTCAGTGAACCGCGCCAGGAAGCAGGCGGCCGTGACGGAGCCCGCTTCGCGGCCACCGATGTTCTGCATGTCGGCGAAGTTGGAGTTCAGCATCGGCTGGTACTCGTCCCACAGCGGCATGCGCCAGGCGCGGTCGCCAGTGGTCTCGCCGGCACCAATCAGGTCTTCCGCCAGCTTGTCCTGATTCGCGTACAGGCCAGTGGCATGGCTGCCCAGGGCAATGACGCAGGCGCCGGTCAGGGTGGCAACGTCGATCACCACGCTGGGCTTGAACTTGCCCGCGTATGTAAGCGCATCGCACAGTACCAGACGGCCCTCGGCGTCGGTGTTGAGGATCTCAATGGTCTTGCCAGACATGGAGGTGACAACGTCACCGGGCTTGCTGGCGCGGCCGCTGGGCATGTTCTCGGCGGCGGCGACGATACCCACCACATTCACCGGGGCTTCCATTGTCACCAGGGCGTTCATTACCCCGAACACGCTGGCAGCACCACACATGTCGAACTTCATCTCATCCATAGCCGCGCCGGGCTTGAGGCTGATACCGCCGGTGTCGAAGGTGATGCCTTTGCCCACCAGGACGATCGGCTTCTGGCTCGTTTTGCCGCCCTTGTAGTTCATGGCGATCATGGCCGCTGGCTCGTCGCTGCCCTTGGCCACGCTCATGAATGCACCCATGCCCATGGATTCCATTTTCTTGTTATCCAGCACGGTGGTGGTGAGCTTGGTATGTTTTTTAGCCAGGGCCTTGGCTTCACTGACGAGGTAGTTGGGCGTGCAGATGTTGCCGGGCAGGTTGCCCAGCTCGCGGGCGACGTTGCTGCCCTGGGCCTGAGCGGCACCCACCGCGGCGCCTTTCTGTGCCGCTTTGAGTTGCTTTTTGTCGATGCCGTGAACAGTGAACTTTGCCAGGGGGTGTTCCTTACTGTCGCTCAGGCAGCGGGTAAACTTGTAGCTGGCCAGGCCTGCGGCAAGGGCGGTCTGTTGTGCCTTCCACTGGATATCGGCGTCAGTGACTGTCAGTTCGGTGAGGTAGCTGCTGGCATCTTTCAGGTCTTTGACCGCGTTGGCACTGGCGGTGGCAAGTTTGCGGAACTCCGCCTGGCTGATCGGGGCATTACTGCTGCGGACCATCAGAACGCGATCTGCGCCGCCTTCAACCTGTGGGATCATCAGGGTGCTGCCGGCGGACTTGCCCAGGTCGCCCCGCTTGAGCAGCTTGCTGAGGCCGCCGTCATTTGCTTTGTCGAGGGCGGCGCCGCTATCGGTGAAGCGGTTTTTGCTGTCGACGGCAACGATGGCACAGGCACTGCGCTGCTTGCAGATATCGGTGACCTTGGCATTGAACTGCATAGTGGTATTTCCTTCCTTTCCCGTGAATGAATCGGGATTTAATGATTTAGGCGCGAGATTGCCGAATCTGATGTATTCGAAGTGTGTTCGCGCTGGCGATTTGTCGGGCTGCCGGCCAGACTTCCGGATCGTGTTGCTGAACTTCCCCGCCGCAACAGCGGTCTGATGGGAGGCCATACGGTAGCAGGGATTGTGCCTGCCCCGGGCAACAATCTTTCAGGGGCCGGTTGCCAACCCAGTGCCTGTTGGCTCATCTCAGGTTTTCCTGGGCAGGTCAACCGAGACAACGCCGGGCTTTTTAGTGATAATGCGCCGCACAAGTTTAACCCGACTGGGACCGGATTGCTTGAATGACCTATCTTCAATCTGGAATCTACGCATTTTCTCACCAATAAATTCAGACGCAATCAGGGAAACTGGTCGTTAAGTGATTATTTTCCGCTATCTCTGTCGCGAACTTTTAGGCGCGACGTTGGCCGTTAGCGCGGTGCTATTGCTGATGGTCGTCAGTGGCCGTTTTGTGAAGTACCTGGCAGATGCGGCTGCGGGCGACATGTCTGCCGGAATTCTGTTTTCCCTGATGGGATACCGCCTGCCGGGTTTTCTCGAGCTGGTGATTCCGCTCGGATTTTTCGTCGGTATTCTGCTGGCCTACGGTCGCCTCTACATCGAAAGTGAAATGACGGTGCTGCACGCCTGTGGTTTCAGTGAGCGTCAGCTGCTGCGCTATACCCTGATCCCCGCAGTGGCGGTGGCATTGCTGGTGGCAGCCATGAGTCTGTTCCTGACGCCTATCGGCATTGAGCGCACGTCCCAGTTATTGACCGCCGACAAGACGCGCAACGAGTTCGATCACCTGGTGCCAAGGAAGTTTATCGCCACCGAAGGGGATCGCGCGGTGTATTACGCCGATTCGCTCAGTGACGACCGCTCCACCATGCACGATGTGTTTCTTGCCGAGCTCGGTTCCTCGCGGGGCGAGACGGAGTCGGACCACCAGATCGTTACCGTGGCGCGGGAAGGGGTGCAGCAGATTGACCCGGAAACGGGGCTGCGCTACCTGGTGCTGCGCGACGGATACCGTTACGAGGGGATCCCCGGCCAGCGCGACTATCGCCAGATGGCCTTCGCCAGTTACGAAGTGCTGTTGGAAATCCCGCGCCTGCGCACCAAAGCCGGTGAGCGGATACAGTCCATGTCTACCGCATCGCTGCTGAAGAGCGATAACCCCCAGGAGCGCGGCAACCTGCATTACCGTTTCAGCCTGCCCGTGCTGGTGCTGGTGGTGGCGATACTCGCGGTACCGCTGAGCCGCACCAACCCCCGGCAGGGACGTTACGCGAAAATGATCCCAGCGGTATTACTGTACATTATTTATCTGGTGGCACTGCAGGGCGTCCGCGGGGCGATTGAGGACGGCAAGATTGAGCAGCCGTGGGCGATCTGGCTTGTGCATCCGCCGTTCCTGATTCTCGGGCTGTTGATGCTCGGCGGACGCCGGCTCCGCAAGCCGCGCAAACGGATGGCGCCGGAGGGAGGTGACGATGTCCAAGCTTGATCGCTATATCGGGCGCGCGGTGCTGTTCGCGATACTCGCCGTATTAATGGTGATTCTCGGTCTGGACGTCATTTCCGCGATCGTCGACGAACTTGGCGACCTGGGCGGTGATTACCAGTTCTCCGATCTGTTGAAATATGTACTGTGGACGCTGCCCAGCCGAATTTATGATCAGCTCGGATTTTCCGCGCTGGTGGGCTGTATGGTGGGGCTGGGTACCCTGGCCAGTACCAGTGAGCTGACGGTAATGCGCGCAGCGGGAGTCTCCATCGGACGCATCACCTGGGCGGTCATGAAACCGGTACTTGCGCTGATCGTATGCGGGCTGCTGTTGGCGGAGCTGGTCATTCCGGTGACCAACCAGCAGGCGGAGAGCCTGAAAGCGGTCGCTCAGGGCGACCTGAAAGCCGTCGGGCTGGAAAAGGGCCTCTGGTTCCAGGACCGGGGCGAGTTTGTGCACTTCAATGCGGCGTTGCCCGGCGGCACCTTGTTTGGGATCACCCGCTATCGGTTCGATAAGGATCACCAGTTGCAGCGGGTGGTGTTTTCCGAACGGGGGCATTTCGATGATGGTCGCTGGGAGCTGCAGAACAGCCGCGAAACCCGCCTGACCCCGGAGCGTGCGACCAGCGATGCGAGCACTACCAGCTATTGGGAATCAGACATTTCACCAGACCTGTTTGAGCTGGTGGTGCCGATGCCTTCGGACCTTTCGCCGCGCAGCCTCTGGTCCTATAGCAATTTCCTTGATCGCAAGGGAGAGGAGTCGGGGCACTACTGGCTGGCGTTCTGGAAGAAGGTCCTGCAACCGCTGACCATTGCGGGGCTGGTGATGATGGCCATTTCCTTCATCTTCGGGCCGCTGCGCGAGGTGACCACCGGGCTGCGGGTATTTACCGGGGTGATTGTGGGCGTGGTATTCCAGACCGTGCAGGATATGCTGGGGCCATCTTCGGTGGTATTCGGCTTTCCACCGTTTATCGCAGTCATCCTGCCGATTCTTGCCAGCTTCCTGCTGGGGTGGGTGCTGCTGAAGCGGGCGCGTTGACGTTTTATCCCTGCTGTAGTGGCGGCGGCGCTAGCGGGTACAACCTCGCGAGACACGCCGTAAACCCATCCGTGGGGGCTCTTCTGCGAGGTGGCCCGGCCGCTCCAGGTATTCACGGCGCCTTCGGCCCCTCTCGCAGAAGGTCTCGCAAGGTTGTACCCGCTAGCGCCGCCTTCGCCCAAAGCTTACAGGGACAATGAGTCACCAGATTTCTTTATTTCTTCTTTCCCTTCTTTGGTAGGACTCTAACCTCTGAATCCGATGCCAGATCGTGCCAGGTGGCGCGATCCTGGCGGAAGTAGCCCCAGAAAAAGCCCAGTCCGAGACATGCCAGTGATGCCGGCGCCACCAGCGCCCGGATCGTGCACTGGTACCAGCTTAGTTGCATGCCATTGTTGTTGGCCACCATCATCCGCCAGGCGCGCATGCCGATGGTCTGCCCTGCCGCCCGCCAGGACCAGAAAAAGTAGCCCGCAGTCACCGCCAGCAGCCCCAGCTGATACAGGGGGCCGCCGACACAGGGGGTGTAATCGAGTGCTTCCGGGTGGCACTGCAGGCTACCGAAGGTGGAGGTGATCAGCATGGCGAGAAACCCGTAGACCATCCACAGTCCGGCAATGATCAGTGCGTCATACACTAGTGCCATCAGGCGACGAGCGGGGCCGGCGATCGGGAGTTGATTGAATGCGGTGGGGGTGGATACGGGCTTGGGCACGGGAATCTCCGCCATTGGCCATTGAAAGTGGCGGAGATTCTATGCGATAGGCAGTGTGAGTTAAAACTCGTACTCGAAGGAGACCTTGAACTTGTCTCCAGAGAGGCGCACGTCGTAGTCCAGCGCGCTGTTGAACTGACCATGGCTCTTGGTGTAACGCAGCAGCGGGTGTTGCTGGTTGCGCTTGTGCTGCTCCATATAGGTTTTAAACCCCATTTTCAGGATTTCGTTCACGGCGCGCCCGCCGGTGATGGTCTCTGTCTCTTCCGGATTGGTATGCAGCTGAAGCCATTGGTGATTCAGGCGGCGGTGGACCATGCCCATGGAGTTGTTGCGCAGGTTTTCGGCGGACTCGTAAAGGGCTTGGTTGTCCATACCGAAGGCGCTATCAATAAAGAAGGCATTGTCGGCCTGGAGGTTGAGGCCGCTGGTGGAGTCGGGAATGAAAATGTCGTCAGCGAGCGCACCGGAGGAAGCGGGAAGCAAAAGAAGACCAAGCACTGCGGAAAAGTGCTTTCGGGTACGAAACTGAGTACTGCGAGTTTCCATGGGTCTACCCTGGGTGTTTAGTCTGTGGCTGGCAGCTGCTTGATCAATATCTGAACAGCTACTGAATTTATTATGGCTCACCCTTTAGTAACTGATGTATCTCATAAATCCGGACACTTTGCCATGTCCAGTCGTGAATTTTGGTTTGTATTTGGTCATATTTCTGTACGCCCCGTCACAGCTGGATATCCACAGTGTTGCCGATAATCTGGAACCCGGGGTGAGGATTCCGCCAATGTTTTTTCATATCAGAACCCTTTGGTCGAACCCGCGCATATAAAAAATTCGTCTAGTTCATCCACTGGTCAGACATTAGAGGGGCGAAATTGGCGAAAGCAGATTGCTAAGTGTTGTGCCAGAAAGCAGAGTAGGGAAGTGCAGAGCGCCGAAAAGCTGAGTGCCAGTGCTTCTTGCATTTTTTGAGGTGCTTTGGGGAGCATTTGTTGACAGCGCTGTCTTTTTCGATATGGTAGAAAACCCGGTCGTCAGAAACCGGTGCATACTGGTGGCCCACCTATTACCTTGAGTTAGTTGTCAGGAGGGCGCTACGGATTGAATACGGATATAACAAGAGAAACTCCATGAATCGGCTCCCCCTGTTTGCCAGTTTGGCCTTGTCTTCCCTGATTGCTGCCTGTGGCAAGCCCTCGCCAGAAGCGAATGCAGCAAGCTCTGCAGAGCGTATCGCAGAACACTTTGCAGTAACCCAGGAAGTGCTCACCAACTTTCAGGGGGTGGATCAACCGTTGCGGTCCCAGTGCAAAGCAGCGGGTGGCAGTGGCGCCGCATGCTTTACTTACCGGATCAGCTTGATCAATGAAGGCCCGGCGATCGCGGCGGATGAGCGCGACTGGAAGCTGTATTTCCATAGCGTGCGCCGTACCTTCAAGCTGCTCAATAGCGAGGCGTTTACCCTCGAGCGGGTCAACGGCGATCTGCACCGCCTCATCCCCAATGAAAAATTTGCCGGTATCGGTGCTGGTGAAACTCTGCCTCTGGAGTTTCTGGCGGAGAGCTGGATCCAGTTCGAATCCGACTTCCAGCCACGCCTGTTTGTAGTCGATGGCGCCGGTGAGGCACATGTGATCGCCAGTACCGATACCGACGATCTGGACGGCATGGTGTTGCCGATCAATAAGAATCACCCGGACAATTGGAAGCGCACCGCTTCTGATGCCAATACCCTGGCCACAGCGGCCAGCCGCCATCAGCGTTATACCGCCGAGACCGATCCCGAAGCGGGAGAAGGGTGGCGCAGTCGCATTATTCCCAAGCCCCTGTCCGTGCAGTCTGTTGCAGACGCACCGGTGGTTCTGGAGGCTGGGCTTTCCATTACCGGCGGCGGCCTGTCAGAGGGCAGTCTGTCGGCAGTGGCGCTGCGCCTTGAACAGCTGGGCCTGGCCGGGGCTGAAGGCGCTTACCCGGTGCAGACTACATTGGCCGCGGATAAATTCAGTGATATGCCCGCCGGTGCCTACCGACTGCGTGTAGGCGTGCAGGGTGCCGAGGTGACCGCCGCCGACGAGCAGGGCGTTTTTTACGGGGTGCAATCACTCCTTGCGCTGGTGGATCTGGAGAGTCGCGCTTTGCCGCAGGTGGAGGTGGAGGACGCCCCGCGCTTTGACCACCGCGGTCTGTTCCTGGATGTGGGGCGCAACTTTCACAGTAAAGAGGTGGTACTGAAACTGCTGGACCAGATGGCCGCCTACAAACTCAACCGTTTTCATTTTCACCTGTCAGACGATGAAGGCTGGCGCCTGGAGATCCCGGGACTGCCGGAGCTGACAGAAATTGGCGCCAAACGCTGTTTTGACTTGGAAGAAAACCGCTGCCTGTTACCGCAGCTGGGTTCCGGCCCTAACACCGATAACAACGGCAGCGGCTTTTTCTCTGTCGACGACTATATAGAGATAGTGCGCTATGCCGCCGATCGCCAGATCGAAGTGGTTCCGGAATTTGATATGCCGGCCCACGCCCGCTCCGCGGTGGTGGCGATGGAAGCGCGCTATCGCAAGTACAAGGATTCCGATCCGGCCAGGGCGGAAGCCTATCGTCTGATTGATCCGGAAGACGATACAAGGTATCTGTCGGTGCAGTTTTATGACGACAGCTATATCAACCCCTGTGTCGACTCCACTTATCATTTTGTGGACAAGCTGATTGGTGAGGTGCAGGCCATGCACCAGGCTGCCGGTCAGCCATTAAAGACCTGGCATTTCGGCGGTGACGAGGCGGTGAATATTCTCGCCGGTGACGGGTTTGAAGTCGGCCCGGGGGAGGATCCGGAAAAGGGCGATGTGACCGCGGATGTGCGCAGCAAGCCCTGGACCAACTCCCCCCAGTGCCAGAAGTTGATCGACGAGGGCATCGTAGAGTCTCTCGATGAGATGGGTGAGCTCTATGCCCGTCGCGTGAGTAAATTGGTGGCGGATGCCGGTATCGGCACCATGGCGGCGTGGAACGATGGTGTGAAGCGGATTGAGAGCGCGCAGCAGGAGCTGGCAACCGAGCGCAGTTATGTGAACTCCTGGGCGCCACTGTTCTGGGGTGGTGGTGATGAGAGCGTGCACTTTGCGGAAACCGGTTTTGATCTGGTGCAGTCGCACTCCGACTACCTCTACTTCGATATGCCGCAGGAAGTACACCCGGAAGAGCGCGGCTATTACTGGGCGTCCCGTTACACCGATACCCGCAAGACCTTCAGCTACGCGCCGTTGAATACTGCGCAGTTGGCGGAAATTTACCCCAACCGCGATGGCAACGGCTGGTCCGCCACCAGTCCGGCAGCGGATTTTGCCGACAGTGTGAAAGGTATTCAGGGGCAGCTGTGGAGCGAGGTGGTACGCACGGACGATGCGGTGGAATACCAGATGTTCCCACGTCTGCTCGCCCTGGCCGAGCGCGCCTGGCACCAGGCCGAGTGGGAGCTGCCCATTGAAGAGGGGCAGACGTTCTCCGCGGAAACCGGGTTCGTCGACAAAGCCGCCTTGGCGAAAGACTGGGCCGAGTTCTCTGCGGCGGTGGGCCGGAAGGAACTGCTTAAACTGGATCGCGCTGGGATCAATTACCGTATTCCGGTACCGGGGGCGATTGTCCGCGGTACGACCGTAGACGCTGCGCTGCCGTTGCCGGGGCTCCCGCTCGAGTATTTCGATGGTGAGCAGTGGCAACCGCTGGATCAGAATGCGGCGCCGCAAGCGGTGCAGTCCCTCCGCGCCCGCAGCGCCGATGGGGCGCGGGCCGGGCGCGCAACCAGCCTGGCGCCGGAGAATACCGTCGGTAGCCGTTAACGGATACTGTCTTTTTCTCGACTTTTAAAGCCCCCGACCTGTTCGGGGGCTTTTTCGTTGTGACGCGAAATTTCTCCGGGGCGATTGCCGGGTTTCGCCTTCTACAATTGCTGCTTCGTAGTAAACTGGTAAAACCTGCCCGGAACACAGCAAAGGAAGGCGCCGATGGCGAAAACCCTGGTATACGACTATGTCATCGTTGGTGGCGGCTCTGCCGGTTGCGTACTGGCGAACCGGCTCAGTGCCGATGAGCACAACCGGGTGTGTCTGCTGGAGGCGGGACCTTCCGACCACAACCTGCTGTTGCAAATGCCGGCAGGGATCGGCTACCTGGTACCGGGCAAGCGTTTTAACCTGCACCATTACACCGAAGCGCAGACAGCGTTGAATAATCGGCGACTGTTCTGGCCGCGGGGCCGGGTGCTCGGCGGTAGCAGTGCCATCAACGCGATGATTTATACCCGGGGCAATGGAGCGGATTACGATGCCTGGAAGCAGGCGGGTAACCCGGGTTGGGGGTGGGATGACATCCTGCCCTATTTTCTGGTGGCGGAGGGGAATCAGCGGGGCAGTGATGCCTTTCACAGTGGCTACGGGCCACTGGCCGTTTCTGACCTGAAATGGAAGTCGCCAGCGGGCCGGGCTTTTGTGCGTGCGGCGCAGGAAGCGGGGCATCGCCTCAATCACGATTTTAACGGTCACCAGCAAAATGGTGTCGGCTTTTACCAGGTCACCCAGAAGCATGGTCGCCGCTGCTCGGCCGCCACAGCCTACCTCTATCCGGTAAAAAATCGCCCCAACCTCAGTATCTTTACCCGCGCGCAGGCCGCGGCGATTGATATGAAGGGAGATCGCGCCGCGGCGGTCCGCTTGCTGGATGGCCGCAGAATCATCGCCAACAAAGAGATCATTCTCAGTGCCGGTGCCATTCAGTCCCCCCAACTTTTGATGCTTTCCGGCATCGGGCCAGAGGGGGAGTTGAGAAAGCTCGGTATTGTGCCCCAGGCACACCTGCCCGGCGTTGGGCAGAACCTGCAGGACCATCTGGATATTACCCAGGTTGTGGCCGCAAAAGGTGCGGTGGGCTTCAATGATGCCTTTGGTGCGAAGCTGAAGGCCGCGCTGCAGATGCCGAACTACCTGCTGTTAAACCGCGGCATGCTCACCAACAATGTCGCCGAAGCCGGTGGTTTTGCCAGTTCCAGCCTGGCGGGGAGTCACCCCGACATCCAGTTTCATTTGAGTGCGGCACCGCTATTCAATCACGGCCTGAAAAAACTGCCGGGCTACGGCTTCTCCCTGCACGCCTGCGCACTGCGTCCGAAAAGTCGCGGAACTATTACCCTCGCGTCCAGCGACCCCAGAGCGATGCCCCAACTACAGCCCAACTATCTCAGCGCACCGGAAGATCTGGAGGTGCTGGTAGAGGGGTACAAAATGGCGCAGGAAATCATCGAGCAACCCGGCATGAAGGAGATTCATAAAAACTGGTGGCTGCCGGAAAAACCGCTGACGAAACGCAAAGCCATTGTCGAGTTTATCCGGCAGTACGCGGAGACCATTTATCATCCGGTGGGCACCTGCAAGATGGGCAATGATGAGCTGTCCGTAGTGGATCATGAGTTGCGGGTCCACGGTGTGGATGGACTGCGGGTAGTGGATGCCTCCATAATGCCGACCCTTGTCAGCGGCAATACCAATGCACCAGTGATTGCCATTGCTGAAAAAGCAGCCGATATGATTCTGCAATCGTCCTCCGTCAAACCAATTCGAGAAGTCAGCCACAGCCCATGATCTGGCAGTGCCCCCATTGCGAGCAGCCCCTACGGCAACAGGAGAACCAGTGGCGGTGCGATACCGGCCACAGTTTTGACCGCGCGCGGGAAGGTTACGTCAACCTCCTGCCCGCCAATCGTAAACGCAGCCGCGAGCCCGGTGATTCTGCAGAAATGTTGCAGGCCCGGCGCCAGTTTCTGGAGGCGGGATATTATCGTCCGCTGGCGGATGCCATTTGCGCGCAGTTGCCCGCGCGGGAAGGTGCCCGATTGCTGGACCTGGGCTGCGGTGAGGGTTACTACGCCCGCCAGTTATCAGTAAAGGGATGGTCTGAGCAGGCCATTACCGGTGTGGATATCGCCAAGTCCGGCGTGCGCCTGGCGGCCAAGCGCATGCCTTCCGCAGAGTTCGGAGTGGCGAGCAGCTTTCATCTACCGCTACTGCCTGAAAGTCACGACGCCGTACTGCGGGTGTTTGCGCCCGGGCCGGCAGCGGAAATTGCGCGGGTGTTGAAGCCCGACGGGGAACTGCTGGATATCACGCCGGGGCCGGAGCACCTGTGGAGTCTGAAGCAGCGGCTTTACCGCGAACCCCGCCCTCACCGCACTCCGGACGATCTGGAAGGGTTTTCACTGATTGCGGAAATGCGGTGCTGTTTTGCACTCCACTTGAAAAGCCGTGAGCACATCGCAGATTTTCTCGCCATGACTCCCTTTGCCTGGACCGCAGCCAGAAAAGGGCAGGATGCCGCGCGTGAGGCGCTGTCAGAGCTTGATAGCCTGCAGTTGGAAGCGGATTTCTTACTGCGGCGCTGGAAAAAGGTTAGCCGTTGAAAGCCGGTCTATCGGTGGATGTAGCTGCCGCGGCAAGTGTTGGATCATTAAAAGCAGAGAGTAAGGAAGTGGCGACACCACGGGATTTTATGTTTATGCAGCGGGCGCTGGCGCTTGCTGAAGAGGGGGCCAAACTCGGCGAGGTGCCCGTGGGTGCCGTGGTGGTGCGCGATGGAGAAGTCATCGGTGAAGGGTTTAATCAACCCATCAGTGCCGCCGACCCCAGTGCACATGCCGAAGTGGTAGCGCTGCGCGATGCGGCCCGGCGCGCGCAGAACTATCGCTTACCCGGGGCCACGCTGTACGTCACTATCGAGCCCTGCACCATGTGCTTTGGTACCCTGATTCACGCCCGCATTGAACGGCTGGTATATGGTGCTGCCGAGCCCCGTGCCGGCGTGGTAGCCAGTCAGTTAAAATTGCCGGATCAGACGTTTTTCAATCACAAGATTCAGGTGGAAGGGGGTGTGTTACAAGATCAGGCGGGGGGGCTGGTAAAAGAGTTTTTTCAGAGAAGGCGCTGACATGCTCATTCCCTTATTGATCAACGGATTTCTCGTCGCCTTTGCGGTGTTGATCCATCACGAAGTGCTAAACGGCCTTTTCAAACTGGGACAAAAGCTCAAGCTGCATCGAAATATGGGGGTTTTGATGGGGGTTTTCGGTGCTCTGATTGGCCATGTCATCGAAATCTGGATGTTCGCGTTTGGCTATTTCTTTATGTACAACTCGCCATATTTCGGCACGCTGACCGGCAATTTCAATGGCAGCCTGACTGACTGCGCCTACTTTTCCTTTACCACCTACACCTCTCTGGGCTTCGGCGATATAGAGCCTCATGGCGATTTGCGCTTTACTGCGGGGCTGGAAGCTTTGACGGGCCTGGTGCTGATCACCTGGACCGCTTCATTCCTGTTCCTGAAAATGCAGCGCTACTGGCATCGCGACGAAGTCAAAAACTGATACCGGGCGCAGGCCGCCCGGTATTGGCACTGGGTTTTAAGTGCAGGGGTAAGCGCTGGGAATAAGCGCGCGGACAATCGACTACTGCTGGATCGCAGCGACAGTCTGCTCTACCACGGCTTTGAGCTGGGTTGCCATGCCCTCATCCACCAGTTTGCCCTCGGCATCAAATACATTCATTGAGCCGGGTACCGCCAGCATGGTGGGCGTAATCCAGGTGCCCAGTGGTTGCAGAATGTCCCGCAGGTGGTTCAGACCGCGCATTCCGCCCAGTCCGCCGGGAGAGGTGGCGAACAGTGCCGCCTTGCGGCCCTTGAAAAGCTCTGCAGGCGCAAACTGCCCGTCCGGGCGGGATACCCAGTCGATCAGGTTTTTCAGTGCCGCGGTCACAGAGCCGTTATATTCGGGGTTGGCGATCAGCAGGCCGTCGGCGGTGGCGAACAGGTCTTTCAGCGCGCGTACGTTTTCCGGCACGCCCTGGGCTTCTACGTCTTCGTCAAACATTGGCAGTGGGTAGTCGCGCAGGTTCACTTCTACTACTTCCGCGCCGGCCGCACGGGCCATCTCGGCGGCGTTGGCTGCCAGGTGGCGGTTGTAGGAGTTCTGGCGCAGACTGCCGGCGAATGCCAGCAGGCGGGGTTTACGTTGTTCGCTCATAAGGGATTACCTCGATATTGCGTTCCGGTCACTCCATGTGCCCGGATTGTGTTTCAGTGGTTGTTTGATCAGTGCTGGCTTGATCAATGCTGTTTGCTTCAATGGAGGGAATTCTGCCGGATCCGGCGCCGGACAAAAATGCAATGTACGCAAACTTATTGTGCAAATTTGCACAGAAGTCCCTTCGCGCCTACAGTGACGCAAACGGTGGGACGGTGAGCCCGAAGCGATAGCCTCGAGGATTGGGAATTGGTGGTAAAAGACTGGAACAACCTGCATTACGCGCTGGCAGTGGCCCGTGCCGGCACCCTGTCTGGTGCGGCTCTGGAACTGGAGGTGTCCCACTCCACGGTTCTGCGGCGGATAGATGCGCTGGAGAAGGCGCTGGATACCCGCCTGTTCCATCGCCACGCGCGGGGATATGTGCCTACAGAGGCAGGGCGTCTGCTGATGAGTGCGGCGGAGAATATGCAGGACCAACTGGATCAGCTGGTAGGGCGGGTCCAGGGGGTAGACGAGCAGCTGAGCGGAACCCTGGTCATCACCACCGTGCCCAATCTGGTGCCCCAGTTGATGCCGATCATGCGCGGCTTCCAGCGGCAGAACCCCCAGGTACGCCTGCAGGTGGTTTCCGAACGGCGGCAGCTGCGCCTGGAGCACGGCGAGGCGCATATCGGCATTCGGCCCGGGGCTCGCCCAACGGCACCGGATTATGTGGTTCAGGCGGGCATTACCATGCAGAACACCCTCTACGCTTCCGAAGGATATATCCGGGAGTGCGGCCTGATGAACAGCCTGGACGATATCGAGGGCCACCGCTTTATTTCCTCGGTTGAAGATATGCCTTTTATCCCCTATATCGATTGGGTCTCGCGTACGGTGCCGGAGACACAGGTGGTCTTCCGCTGT
This sequence comes from Microbulbifer celer, assembly GCF_020991125.1. NCBI lineage: Bacteria > Pseudomonadati > Pseudomonadota > Gammaproteobacteria > Cellvibrionales > Microbulbiferaceae > Microbulbifer > Microbulbifer celer. Next base: position 2,367,101 of record NZ_CP087715.1, on the reverse strand, counting down.
AACGAATTCGGTCCCTTCGAGGAGGCTGCCCGATGCGGAGTGGGCATTGCCGCCATGCATTGCTGGAGCGGAGAGAGCAATCCAGATCTGCGGCGGATGTTGCCGCCGCCGGAAGGCTGGCGCACAGACTTGTGGCTGGTGACACACCGGGACATGCACCGTACTCGCAAGGTACAGTTGTTTCTCGACTGGTTGAAGCAGGCGCTGGCGGAGCTGCCACCGGAAATTGGCATTGTTAGTTGATAGCAATACGTACGAAATCAGGAACCTCGCAATGAATAAACGGAACGTTTCAGCGGAAAAATCTAATGGCAGGTTCACCCTATTGGGCCTGTTGCTTGCCGCATTACTGATCACTGCCTGCGGCAAAAGTGGGGAGCAGCAGGATTCTTCTGCGGACACGACCAGCGAGGGCGATGCTGTGGCCACTGCCCGGCAGGCGGGCGAGGGTGCGGAAGCAAAAAACGGGGAGCCTGATACCGATCAGGCCTCGGATCCGGGCAGTATCCTCGACAGTATTGCGGAACAATACGTGCAACTGGTGCTGGCCTTGGGTAACCATGACAAAAGTTATGTGGACGCCTACTACGGACCTGCGGACTGGAAAGCGTCCGCAGAGCAAGACCCGGCTTCCGCCGCCGAGTTGGCCAACCGGGCCGAGCAGCTACTGGCGCAACTGCCGGAAACCGTTGAGCCGGGAGATGATCTGGAGACGTTGCGCATCCACTACCTGAAAACCCAATTGCGCGCGGTGGCCTATCACGCGCATCACCTGGGGGATGCGGGCTTTCGCGATTTCGACCGCGAGGCAAAAGCGCTCTACGACACCGAGCCCCCGGTGCAGACTTTTGATGAATTTGAACCGGTCTTGGCGCAGCTCGAACAGGAATTGCCCGGAGAAGACCCCCTGTATCTGCGGGTCAAAGCATTCCAGGATCAGTTTGTGATTCCCGAAGACAAGATGCCCGCGGTGTTTGATGCTGCAATTGAGGCCTGTCGCGAACGCACCAAACAGCATGTGGATCTCCCGCAAGCGGAAAGTTTCAAACTGGAGTATGTGCAGGACAAGCCCTGGAGTGGCTACAACTGGTATCAGGGCAATGCCCACAGCCTGATCCAGATCAATACCGAACTGCCGGTGCATATCGATCGCGCCATCGATCTCGGGTGCCACGAAGGCTATCCCGGGCACCACACCTACAATGCGCTGCTGGAGCAGACGCTGGTGGAGGACAAAGGGTGGCGGGAATACAGCGTCTACCCGCTGTTCAGTCCCCAGTCCCTGATTGCCGAGGGCAGTGCGAACTACGGTATCGAGCTGGCCTTTCCCGGTGGTGAGAAAGCCGAGTTTGAAAAAGAAACCCTGTATCCGCTGGCGGGGCTCAATCCCGCACGGGCGGAGAAGTATGACCGTGTGCTGGCGCTGAAGGAAAAGCTCAGTTTTGCCGAAAACATCGTTGCCCGACAGTACATCAATGGCAAAATTGATCGCGACCGCGCCGTAGAACTGTTCCAGCAATATGCGGTGATGAGCCCCGAGAAGGCCAGACAGCAAGTCCGTTTCGTGGACACCTACGGTGCCTACGTGATCAATTACAACTGGGGCAAGCAGTTGGTCAAGAACTACGTGGAAGAGGGCGCGCAGTCTCAGGATGCCCGTTGGCAGCGTTTTGCCAAACTGCTCTCTTCTCCGCGGCTACCATCGTCTCTGAACTGGTAGACTAGTGCGCTCACAGATTGAATCAGGAGTATCCGTGGAAGAGTTTATCGTTGATGTAACCGCCCAGAACGCCCAGCAGGTGCTGATAGAAGAGTCCATGAAACGTCCGGTGGTGGTGGATGTATGGGCTGAATGGTGTGAACCCTGTAAACAGCTGATGCCGGTACTGGAAAAGCTGGCGAATGAATACGCCGGTCAGTTTCTGCTGGCCAAGTTGAACGCGGATACCGAACAGGCGCTCGCTGGCCAGCTGGGGGTGCGCAGCCTGCCCACGGTGATGGTACTGAAAGACGGCCAGCCGGTGGACGGTTTTGCCGGTGCCCAGCCAGAGAAAGAAATTCGCGAGATGTTGGACAAGTATCTGCCCAAGCCCTGGGATCTCAAGCTGCAGCAGGCACAGCAGTTGGTCGCAGACGGCAACCTCGACGAAGCGCTACCGATGCTCCGTCAGGCCTACGGTGAATCCGACGAGCGCGTGGATATTGCCAAGCAATATGCGGCCATTTTGCTGGAGAAAAACCGGGTCAAGGACGCGGAGACCGTTCTGGGCAAGATCCTGATGGCCGATCAGGACAGCGACTATCAGCAGCTGATGGCGCAGCTGGAGCTGAAACAGCAGGCGGCGGACTCTCCGGAGATCAAGGCGCTGCAGGAAGCGGTCAATGCCAACCCGGAGGATACCGAGGCTGCCTATAAACTGGCGGTGCAGTTGACCCAGAGTGAGCGCCATGAAGAGGCGTTGGAGATTCTGCTGAAACTCCTGCGCTCGGATATGGGCTTTGCGGACGGTGCGGCCAAGCAGGCGTACCTGGATATCGTCAAGGCCCTGGGGGCGGGTGATCCGCTGGCGGCCAAGTACCAGCGCAAACTGATGACGTTGATGTTCTGAATATGTTCAAGCTCTGTGTGTTTATTCCCGAGTCTCACTTGGAGCCGGTTAAACAGGCGCTGTTTGATGCCGGCGCGGGGCGCATTGGCGATTACGATCGCTGCTGTTGGCAGGTGAAGGGGCAAGGGCAATTCCGGCCCCTGGACGGCAGTCAGCCGTTTATCGGGCAGACCGGCCAGGTGGAGCAGGTTTCCGAGTACCGGGTGGAGATGGTATGTGCCGACGAAGTCGTGGACGATGTAATCTCGGCCATGCGTGCAGCGCACCCCTTTGAGGAGCCGGCTTTCGACCTGTGGCGGCTGGACGACCGCTGTGGGTAGCGTTAACCCTGTGCGGTCCAGGTTATTTTAGCGGCCTGTGGCGGCAAAGCACTGGGTATCCGTTTTCAAAACCGCTGTGAATACATCCATGTACGCTGCGTCAGCGACGTCCCTGTCGCTGACGCTTTTGAAAACGGATCCCCAGCACTTTACCTTCGCTTCAGCTTCTGAGCTTCGAATAAAATTTCCTCCGCGGTGCTTTGCCACCACTGAGCGGGTTCAAACTTAACAAGGGGTCAGATCAGAGCTTCCGCTCAATAACCCCTCGGTGTAGTTTAAATATTCCTTCCTTGCGATCAGCAAAGTAATGTTGGATGGTCTCCGTCATGATCGGAAAGGCCATATCGTCCCAGGGGATTTCGTCTTCGTGGAACAATTCCACTTCCAGCGATTCCGGGCCGGGGCCGAAGTCGGTATCCGTGAGTTCGCCGCGGTAAATCAGATACACCTGATTGATATGCGGAATATCGTAAACGCAATACAGGTCATCGGTGCGGACCCGCGCCAGGGCCTCTTCCCAGCACTCGCGTAGCGCGCCCTCCTCGCTGCTCTCCCCATTTTCCATAAACCCCGCGGGCAGGGTCCACAGCCCCAAACGCGGCTCGATGGCGCGCTTGCACAACAGGATCTGATCTCCAAGATAGGGCACCACGCCCACAATTACCCGCGGGTTCACATAGTGGATGGCGCCACAGTCGTGGCACAGGTGTCTGGGGCGGTCGTCGCCCATCGGGATTTCAAACGCGACCGTATGGCCACAATGGCTACAGAATTTCATCGCGCCAGTATACGCGCAGTCGTCAAATGCGTCAGCTTTGCTCGGGATCGCCGGGTGAGGCAGATACTTGAGACGCGGGTAAGCGTACCAGTTTGAAGCCGGTGAATCCGTAGAGCACACTGAGCAGCGGACTGGCGATATTGAACAGGCAAAATGGAAGATACAGTAGCGTCGGTACGCCGAGCACGGCCGCCATGAAAGCGCCGCAGGAATTCCACGGCACCAACGGAGAGGTCACGGTTCCGCAATCCGCTGCCAACCGGGACAGGTTTTGCGGCGCAAGGCCGCGCTTTTGGAATTCGGCGCGATAGATGCGCGTCGGCAGCACCAATGCTATGTACTGGTCTCCGGCGACGATGTTCAATCCGAATGCGCTGGCAAATACCGTCAGGAAAAGTCCGCCTATGGATTTTGCACGGTATATCAAGGGATTGATCAGCCTTGTGATCAGTCCGAATTCGTCCAACAGCGCACCGAAGGTTACCGCGCCCATAATCAACCACAGTGTATTCAGCATGCTGGCCATCCCACCGCGAGACAGCAGCCGGTCGACATCGGCTATGCCGGATTCCATCGAAAAGCCACCGGCCATCGCCTGCCACACCGCTTTTACGCCACCGGCAACATTGAGGCTTTCCTGACCGATAAAACCGGCGTATACCGCGGGCTGCAGGAATGCACCCAGTACACCGGCAAAGATTGCCGACAGCAGGAGCGATAGGGATGCCGGGTATTTGCGGATGGACATGAAAACCAACAACCCTAGAGGCAGCAGATTCCAGGCGGTGATCCGATAGATGCCGTTGAGTGAATCCAGTTCCACGACTTTTTGCAGCTCGGTTTGCCCCTCGATATCAACCCGACCGAGGCCGAGTAGTGTGAAGATCGCGGCGGCCAATAAGAATGCGGGTACGGATGTCCAGGCCTGGTTGCGGATATGTGTGTATACATCCACCTTGACCATCTGCGCGGAGAGGATTGTCGTTTCCGAAAGTGGTGAGAGTTTGTCACCAAGGTAGGCCCCAGAGATCACAGCACCCGCCGTGATCGCTGTAGAGACTTCCAGCATGGTGGCGATGCCCACGAGGCCGACGCCGATGGTGCCGGCGGTGGTCCATGAACTGCCGATGGACATGGCGATAGCGCCGCAGATCGCCGCACTGGCGACGTAATACCAGGTGGGGGAAAGGGCCTGGATACCGTAGTAAACCAACGTTGGAATAGTGCCGGACAGGTTCCAGGTGCCGATCAGGGCGCCTACTGCCAGCAGTATGAAGATGGCACCGGTAATGGAAGCCAGTGCCCCCTGTCCCGCCTGTTGAATGGCGGACCAGGAGTGACCATTTTTCATCGCAATCAGTGCCGCGACCATGCAGCAGACGATCATTGCTGTCTGAATCGGCCCGCTCAGCGCGTCCATGCCGAAAATCATCAGAGAGCTGCCGATCAGCAGCGCCAGTGTCAGCAGTGGGATCAGTGCATCGGAAAGCGAAGGTTCCCTGGTCATTCTGGATTGGTCGCGTTCAGACATCGCGATGCTATCTCTTCACGGGGCCAGTATTGACCGCGCTAGCGCACAAGCAAGGGCTTTGGTGCACTGACTCTTTCAGAAGTCCACCGGGTCGCGAACAATGGGGCAGGTCATGCAATGACCACCGCCACGGCCGCGACCGAGTTCGGCGCCCACGATGGTGATGACTTCGATACCCTCTTTACGCAGCTGGGTATTGGTGTAGGTATTGCGATCGTAGGCAAACACCACCCCGGGCTTGGCGGCAACCAGATTGTTGCCACTATCCCACTGCTGGCGCTCGGAGGCGTAGTGATCCCCGCCGGTCTCCACCACGCGAATCTTTTTCAGGTTCAGTGCTTTGGCGACAACATCGACAAATGGCTTTTCTTCCATGGTGATGTGGAGATCCTCTCCCTTGTCGCCCGGACGAAGAACCAGCGTATGTACTTGATCCATAATCTCCGGATACAGGGTGACCACATCGCGATCGGCAAAAGTAAATACTGTGTCCAGGTGCATGGCGGATCGAAGCTTCGGCATCGCGGCGACAATGACTTTTTCCGCAGCGCCTTTTTCGAACAGAGCCGCGGCAAGCTGGGAAATCCCCTGTCGGGAAGTGCGCTCGCTCATACCAATCAGTATTGTGCCGTTGCCCACCGGCATCACATCGCCACCTTCTACCGTGGCGAGCCCATAGTTGGTATCCGGGTCGCCCCACCAGACCTCGAACTTCTCGCCGGTGAAGCTTGGATGGAATTTGTAGATTGCGGTGGTGAGGAAGGTCTCTTCCTTGCGGGCCGGCCAGTAAAGGGGATTCAGGGTGACCCCGCCGTAAAGCCAGCAGGTTGTATCGCGCGTGTAGAGGGTATTTGGTAGTGGCGGCAACAAATACTCTGTTGCGCCGTGGGCTTCGCGGGCGAGCTCCATAAAGTCTGACTTGGAGAAATTGTCCGGCAAATCGATCACAGACAAACCGCCAATCAAATATTCCGCCAGATGCCGCGGCTCCAGACTCTCCAGATATGCCCGCGTGTCTGCCATCAGTCCCGGCCCAACATTATTTGGTGTAACCTTTCGGTCCAGAAGCCACTTGCGTGCTTCTGGAATCGCCACCGTTTCGGCGAGGAGGTTGTGCATTTCCACCACTTCGATATCGAAGTCACGCATTTTGGTCATGAAGTCAAAGTGGTCGCGCTTGGCATTCTGTACCCAGAGCACATCGTCAAACAACAAGTCATCGCAATTGGTTGGGGTCAGGCGAGTATGTGCGAGGCTGGGGGCACAAACCATCACCTTGTGTAGTTGTCCAACCTCGGAATGTACACCCAGGGTGGCCCCGGATTTTGACCTGGTTTTAGCCATAACAGCTCTCTCTAAAGCGCTTTGCAACTAAAGAACGATGGCACCTGTGATCAGTGAATAGATACCGATGATGGCGCCGATAACAATCAGGGAGAAAAGAATCAGTTCCCGGGCAGTGAACGTCCGCAGGTTCAGCTCGCGACGGGCGAAGATAAACAGCAGTGTGCCCGGTGCGAAAAGAATGCAGGAAAGCAGTACGTGATCGAGGCCACCGGCAATAATCATAAAAATGGTATACAGGGTAGCAACAATGCCGACGGTCAGTTCGCGAGTGCGTAACCGGGCCGGGTCGGATTCATACGTCTCCTTGGTGAATGCCAGTTTGAGCCCGTATCCAGCAACCAGGAGATATGGAATCAGGGTCATAGAACTTGTGAGTTCCAGTGTAAGATCAAATGCATATTGAGCAAAAATGGTCAGTATCAGGAATATCTGCACCAGGATGTTGGTGAGCCAGAGTGCCGTAGAGGGCACGCCATTCTGGTTCTCACGACCGAATACCTTGGGAACCAGATCGTATTTGGAGGCGGTAAACAACGCCTCGGCACACAACAGTGTCCAAGCGAGATATGCCCCCAGTACAGACACAATCAACCCCGCGCTGACAAAAACTGCCCCCCAGGTGCCGACAATCGCCTGTAGCACTCCGGCCATAGAGGGTTGGCGCATTTCGGCAACCTCTGGACGCAACAGAACACCGTAAGGCAGCAGCGTGACAAGAATCATCAGGCACAGAACGCCGAGAAACCCCATGACTGTGGCCCAGCCTACATCGGCCCTATTTTTCGCGTAGCGGGAAAATACACTTGCCCCTTCAACACCGATAAAAACAAACACGGTTACCAACATAGTGCGGCGAACCTGGCTCATGACATCACTGAAGTTGTAGTTACCGCCACCCCAGAAGTTATCTACAAAAAGGTCCTTCTTGAAGGCAACGGCCACAATAATGATGAACAGAATAATGGGAACCAGCTTTGCCACGGTCACCACTTTGTTTATCACGGCCGCCTGTTTGACACCACGTAATATCATAAAGTGAATGGACCACAATATGACAGAGGAGACCGCCACAGCGGGAATGGTGTTGCCCTCACCAAATAGGGGAACTGCAGCGCCGAGGGTGGATTTGATCAGTACGAAGTAGGTGGTATTGCCTAGGCAGCTCCCGGCCCAAAAGCCGAATGCAGCCATGAAACCGATATAGTTACCAAACCCGTCTTGGGCATACGTAAAAATACCGGCATCCAGATCCGGCTTGCGGATAGCAAGAGATTGAAAGACAAACGCCAGCATCAGCATACCGGTGCCGGCAATCGCCCACGCGATCAGCGCCCCAAATGGGCCAGTGGCATTGGCGAAGGTGGTGGGCAAGGAGAAAATTCCGGCGCCGACCATTGAGCCGACCACCATCCCCATCATAGTTGTGCGGGTTAAATTGCGCTCAGTCGTCATCGACATTCACCGGTGAAAAGCATTACTTCCAGTGTAGACGTGCGTTTCAACCATGCAGATGCCGATTTGTTAGCTAATAACGCTATATCTTTCGATAAAATAATTCGAAATATGCTTAAGGGCACCTCTACCCATGAACTCTGTTCTTATCAACTGTGCTCACAGGAGCTTTTCCTGCTGCATGCGGAGTTGCCGGAGAGCAACGATCGCATATACCCCATAGAGACCAAGCATGGATACCGTATATGCAATTGCAGCACCTGTTGCCTCCAATCTCGGTACCAGCATTACCAGAAGGGTAATTTGGAGGACTGCGCTTGCCGTCACGGTGGAAAACACAACTCTATATTGCCTTCTGTATTTCAAATATATGGGAGCTGTGGCGAGAAGCACCGTGGTAGAGCTCGTGATGACCAGTAGCCGAAAAGACGTGGAACCTTCTGCGACAAACTCCGGGTGGAACAGAGCAAGTATCTTTTCTGTAAACAGCATGGTCAGTAAAACAAAGCCCACCAATACCGGGAGTAGCCACTGCAAACGCTGTATGCGTAGGCGGTTAAGAGCCTGGTAGTCTCCCATCTCCATCAGTACGGACAACTCTCTCGCATATATACGGTTGGTGGATACCGCCAATACTGAAGCCAAGGTTGCCGTAGACATCGCCGCAGCATAGGCACCAACGGCTGCGGCAGAGGGCTGTAGCCAGTCCAGTACCAGCACCGCAACTTGAGCGATTACGCCCATGGAGAGGCGGTACAGCCAGAATGGCAGGGTTTCCATTCTCCAGGAGATCGTACTTAGTTCGCTCGAGTTTGATTCATAACCATCTGATTCATAAACACTTGATTCAAAAGCGCTTGATGCGGCGGTAGCTTTCCCTTTGGGATGAGGCCAAGCTTTTCTAACCCTGCTGGCTGAGAGAAAAAAGCCGATACACCAAGCGATTGCCCAGCAGGCGATTCCCTTGGCCCCACTCAGATCGGCAGGAGAGATAATTAAGAGCGCTATCAGTAGTAGTGCCAATGCGGGCACGATCAGTAACGTCACCGCGGCAGCTCTGACACAATCGCCGGTGGCGCTGAGTACGGCGCATTGGTAATACGTCAGTACGCCAACTGGTAACGCTAACAAGCTCAAATGTACCGCTCTCAGAGTCTGAGGTGAAAAATCACGAATCTCATGCGCCCAGAACAACGCCAGTAGGGCCACCAGAATTGAGCCGCCTGCCAGGCGGCTGAGAGCGAATCGCATAAAGTCGCTTGATCGATCCCACTGCCGTTTCTCAAATTTTGCCGGAAGGAAGCGAAGAGTGTATTTATCCACCCCCTGAGCAGCGATGGCCTGTAAAAACAGAAAAAGAGCGGCGGCAACGACGTAGTCCTCGTAGGCGGTCACCGCGAGATTTCGCGCCAGTATCAGGTTGATAGAAAATACGATTGACTGTCCGATAATGGCGATCGCGACAATTTTTCGTATTTCTTTAAAATGTGCTTTTCGGGATAGACTCACTGTCAATTCCGGCGTGAATACGAGACTCTTTGCCCGTACATAATAGAAACAATGCGCAAAAGTTGAGCGTTTTCCATCCCGCGCGGTGAAACTACTGAAATTCTTCATTATCTCTACCGTTTTGACGCCCTAAAGAACACAGCGACAGTTCGTCCAATGTGCACCATCTATAGTTGAGACATGAGTAGTGGCGCAACTGGCTGTGTGTATTCGCGGATGTTGAAGTTAATTGGTCTGGCGTATTTTGTTGGAGCATCTGTGTTGCTTTTTGTGGGTGGCTGTGCCGATAAAAAGCAGGAAGCGCCTGCATCCAAGCCACCTCCGGTGGAAGTACTCGCGGTGCGCGCACATCAAGTGGTGCCGCGTTATGAATATGTCGGTCGCGTAGAGTCTACCGATGAGGTGCAAGTGCGCTCGCGCGTAGAGGGGTATATAGATAGCCGGAATTTTGTTGAGGGGCAGCTGGTAAGGCAGGGCGAGCTGCTTTATGTCATCGACCCCAAACCCTTTGTGGCAACGCTGGAAAATCAGCGTGCCAATCTTGCCCAGGCGCGTTCTGCGCTGACCATCGCCGAGCGCAACTATCGCCGCGGCCTTGAACTTGTAAGTACGGGGGCGATCAGTCAGGTGCAGATGGACGAGCTGACAGGCACCTTCGAGTCGGCCCAATCCCAGGTTGAGGCGATGGAAGCCAATGTGGAGTCCGCACAGTTAAACCTGAATTTCACAGAGATCCGCGCATCCCTGACCGGTATTATCGGTCGCAACCGGTTCACCAATGGCTCTCTGGTGGGGCCTAGCTCCGAGCCACTCACTTCCATTGTCCGTATGGATCCCATTTTCGTGAATTTCGAGGTGCCGGAAAACCGGCTCTTTGCGGTGCAGGAAGAAGCCGAGCGCCGCCGTCAGAGTGGGCAGGCGCCGGTGCATCGCGAGGTTCGGATCAAACAACCGAATGATGAGCTTTATCCGTACCCCGGGCTGATTGTATTTGTGGATAACCAGATCGATCCCGCCACGGGTTCCGCGTTGGTGCGCGCACGCTTCCCGAATCCGGAACGCCTGCTGGTGCAGGGGCAGTTTGTGAGAGTAGAGATCAGCGTTTTTTCCGGAAAAGACGCTATCAAGCCGCTGATTCCGCAAGCGTCGGTGCAGGAAGATATGCAGGGACGGTTTGTCTACGTGATTGATGACAAGAATATTGCCCACAAGCGTTACCTGGAATTGGGGCAGAGAGAGGGGGAGCTCTGGGCCGTAAAGGACGGTCTGAAAGCCGGAGAACGGCTGGTGGTTAACGGGTTACAGCGGGTGACGGCAGGTAAACCGGTGACGCCTCAGAACTCTGCTTTGGATCCTTATAAAGGTCTGAAAACTCTCAAGCCACCACAACAGACCAGCCCGGTTGAACAACTCCGCGAAGGCGAGGTGACGCCAGAGGAGCGCGCGGAATCCGGCGCCGCCGGTACCGATGGTGCAACCGAACTGCGCGAGATTGATTCTGGTATGGAAGGTGGGCGTGGACCATCTCGGGACTCGACAGATCCGAATCGGGACAGGGAGCCGGATGCGTATTTTGACGGTAAATAGCCCGCGTCATTGGCTTGAGCGGAGAGCAGGGGGCGGCGGATGATCAGTGCCCCGTTTATCCGTCGGCCACGCTTCGCTATGGTCATTTCCATACTGATCACCCTGGCTGGCGTTCTGGCTTTGCCTTTGCTGCCCATTGCGCAGTTTCCCGACATCAGCCCGCCCACGGTGGTGGTGAGTGCCTCCTATTCCGGCGCCAGTGCCGAAGTGATGCGCGACAGTGTCGCGGTGCCGATTGAATCCCAGGTGAACGGCGTGGAAGGCATGCAGTACATGTCTTCCACCAGCAGCAGTGATGGCACCTACAGCCTTACCGTCACCTTCGAGAGTGGTTACGACGGGGATATCGCACAGGTCAATGTGCAGAACCGGGTGCAACAGGCCACACCGAGCCTGCCTGAAGAGGTGACACGCAGTGGCGTCACGGTGGAGAAGAAATCCAATACCATCCTGCTGGTAGTGAACCTGCTGTCGCCGGAAAACAAGTTCGATACCCTGTTTCTGGCCAACTACGCGGAAATCTTTATCCGCGATGAACTGGCGCGTATTAATGGCATCAGCGATGTGCAGATTCTCGGTGCGCAAGATTATTCCATGCGCCTGTGGCTCAATCCGGACCGGATGGCTGCGCTCGATGTTACCGCCGGCGATGTGATCGCTGCGGTGCGGTCGCAGAATATGCAGGTGGCGGCCGGCAGTATTGGTGCACCGCCCATTCAGAAAGAGCAGCAGTTTCAGTACAGCATTATCGCCCGGGGCCGCCTCGAAAGCGTCGAGGAGTTCTCCAACATCAGTATCCGCTCCAAGCCGGATGGCGCTATCGTGCGACTGAGCGATGTCGCGCGGGTAGAGCTGGGTAGCTTGAGTTATAGCGCCTTTGGTGAGCTGGACAACAAACCTTCGGCGGTGATTGCGGTGTATCAGTCGCCGGATGCGAACGCCCTCAACGTGGCGGACGCAGTGCGCGCCAAAGTGGCGACGCTTTCGCAGCGTTTTCCCGATGGGCTGGAATCTGAAATCCTTTACGACACCACCAGTTTTGTTCGTGCCTCAATCGAGGAAGTGGTAGAGACGCTGGTGATCGCGCTATTGCTGGTGATCATCGTGGTATTCGTGTTCCTGCAGGACTGGCGCGCCACCCTGATTCCGGCCATTGCCATTCCGGTCTCCCTGATCGGCACCTTTGCAGTGATGTATGCGCTGGGGATGACGATCAATACAGTGACGCTATTCGCGCTGATCCTCGCCATTGGGATCGTGGTGGATGATGCGATCATTGTGGTGGAGAACACTCAGCGTTTGCTCGGGGAAGGATTGCCGCCTAAAGAAGCGGCGATGGAATCCATGCGCGAGGTCACCGGACCGGTCATTGCCACCACCGCGGTCCTTTTTTCTGTCTTTGTACCGGTGATGCTGATGCCCGGGCTGACAGGAAAAATGTACCAGCAGTTTGCGCTGACCATTGCGATTGCAGTTTTTATTTCCGGCATCAACGCGTTAACGCTGAGCCCTTCGCTGAGTGCTCTACTCCTGCGTCCCACGGAAGGGGAGGGCGAGCATGGAGAAAAGTTGACCGGGGTATTTGGTTTTTTCAACCGGTTTTTACGCCGGGCCACCAACCTGTATATGGGGATTGTACGCTTTGCGGTTCGGCGACCATTGGTGGGGCTGTGCACCATCATTGGCGCCGGCGCACTGTGTGCCTGGCTGTTTGTCACCGTGCCCACGGGTTTTATTCCCGATGAAGACCAAGGCTTTTTCATGATGAACGTGCAGCTGCCCGACGGCGCATCCCTGAAACGTACTGCACCATTGGTGGAAAACCTGAGCGATGAAATTCGCAAATTGGACGGTGTCGCGCATGTGATGGCGGTACCGGGGTTCAGTCTGCTATCTGGCAGCCTTGCGTCCAATACTGCGTTGATGATCGTGATATTGAAGCCGTGGGAAGAGCGCGATACGCCAGCATTGAATCAGTTTGCGATCCTGAAAAAGGTCCAGCAGATGGGCGCGCAAGTGCCGGAGGCTCAGGTACAGGCCTTTCCGGTACCGGCCCTGCCGGGGCTGGGCACTATTGGCGGCTTCGAGTTTGTGCTGGAAGACCTTCAGGGGCGGGATATTCAGAACCTGGCGGCGGTGCTTTACGAGCTGCTGGGGCAGGCCAATCAACGACCGGAAATTGCTCAGGCTTTTACTACTTACCAGGCGGCGACACCGCAGCTGCAACTGGAGGTGGATAAAGACAAGGCGCACATTCTCGGTTTACAGCTTTCAGACGTTTATCTGACGCTGCAGACTTACCTTGGCGGTTTCTATATCAATGATTTTAACCGCTACGGCAAGATGTTCCGGGTGATGGCGCAGGCGGATGCGCAGTACCGGGATAGCGAGGAAGATCTGAACGGATTTTTCGTGCGTGCCAACAGCGGTGGCCTGGTGCCGGTCAGTTCGGTGGCGGAAGTGGTGCCCATCGTCGGCCCACAGACGGTGCAGCGCTATAATCTCTACAATAGCATCAATGTGAACGGCAATCCCGCGGCCGGCTTTTCCAGTGGTGAGGCAATGCGGGCGATGGAAACGCTCGGGGAGCAACTGCCGGAAGGGTATAGCTACTCCTGGACCGGCTCCAGCCTGGAGGAAATCAGTGCGGGGAATCTTGCCCCCATTCTGTTTTCTCTCGCGGTACTGTTTGCCTATCTGTTTCTGGTAGCACAGTACGAGAGCTGGTCGATCCCGGTCGCGGTACTGTTGGCCATTCCCATTGCCATCGGCGGCGGACTGTTTGCCTGCTGGCTGGTTGGCCACGACAGCAACCTCTACACCCAGATTGGGCTGGTGCTATTGATCGCAATGGCGGCCAAGACGGCAATCCTGATGGTGGAGTTCGCCATCATGCAGCGGGATCAGGGAAAATCCGTGGAGGAGGCGGCGCTGCAGGCCACGCGCCTGCGTTTTCGCGCGGTGTTGATGACGTCTCTGGCTTTCGTGCTGGGGATCTTTCCGCTGGTGATTGCGACCGGCGCCGGTGCGGCCAGCCGGGTGTCCCTGGGCCTTGCGGTCTTTGGTGGCATGCTTGCTGCAAGCCTTTTCTCTACATTCCTGGTTCCAATCTACTACGCCCTGTTGCAGTCACTGCGGGAGAAAGTGAAAGGCGGTCACACGCCGATGGATAAAGGAGAGGGCGAAGTACAGAGTTCTGCCCGGCATTAGTGATCCATACGGAATATTACTACTGTCGGATTAAACGGCCGCTGGTCAATCGCGTCTGTCGCGGTATAGTGGTGTTGTTCCTAATGCTGTAGCTGAAAACAATCAATGCTGGACATCATCGAGCGCAAATTTACCCGGATGAAAGACGAGCTGGCGGCCCGTGTGCCGCGGGGCCCGGATCTGCACGGCCATGCGGCGGTCCTATTGGCCCTGACCGATGAGCCAGACCCGCAGGTCATTCTCACTTTGCGCTCTCAGCAACTCTCCAGTCACTCTGGCGAAGTCTCTTTCCCCGGTGGTCGCTGGGACGAAACCGACCCCTCGCTGCAGTACACCGCCCTACGGGAAACCCATGAGGAGATCGGCCTGCCGGCAGAAGAAGTGAGGATTCTCGGTCCCTTGTGGACGCGTTCCACCCGTTGGCATATTCAGGTAACGCCCTGGTTGGGAATTGTGTCGGCCGATGCCGTACTGACGCCCAACCCCGGCGAGCTGGATGCCATTTTCCACGTCCCCCTTTCTTTCTTTCTCGAAGATCCGCGGGTGCGTACCGACCGGGTTACTATCGATAAAACCCGCGTCTATCTGCCCGCCTATGAGTACGAAGGGTATGAAATCTGGGGGTTTACCGCTGGCGTACTGACGGAATTCCTGGTGCGGGTACTGGATGCCCCCATCGGCCGGCGGGACGATGTGCCCCTGCGGGCACTGAACTGATCCCGGCTCTGCGGCTATAATCGCCGCCACATTTTCTGACCTCCTGTACTTTTAATGCCCCGACCAAAATCTGCCGTAGCCCTGGACGAAGTGCACTGGGGCGCCCTCAAGAGCCTGATTCCGTACCTATTGGAATTCAAGCGCCATGTAATACTGGCGCTGTTGTGTCTGGTCGGGGCCAAGGTCGCCAGTGTGGGCTTGCCCTTCCTGCTCAAGCACATTGTCGATGACCTGGATAGTGCCGGCGGTGCGGCAGCGGCCATTGCACTGCCGCTGGGCCTGCTGCTGGCCTATGGATTTGTGCGTTTTTCTTCGGTGCTGTTTGGCGAATTGCGCGACACGATTTTCGGGCGGGTGACCGAGCGCGCCCAGCGCCGGGTGGGGCTCGCGGTGTTCCGGCATCTGCACAAGCTGGATATGGACTACCACCTCAACCGTCGCACTGGTGGTCTGTCGCGGGACATCGAGCGGGGCAATGCCGGTATCGGGTTCCTGATGCGATTTATGGTGTTCAACATCGTGCCCACGCTGTTGGAAATCCTGATGGTGGTGGGGATCTTGTGGGGCAAGTACAGCATCGGCTTTGCCGCCGTGGTGCTCGGGGCCGTGGCGATCTACATCGGCTTCTCCGTGGTGGCCACGGAGTGGCGGACCCGCTTTGTGCGGGAGTTGAACCAGGCGGAATCCCAGAGCAGCAGCCGTGCGGTCGATAGCCTGCTGAACTATGAAACCGTCAAATATTTCGGCAACGAGCACCACGAAGCCAGCCATTACGATACCGAGTTGGCCGCGTGGGAAACGGCTCGCCGTCGCAACCGCCTGTCTCTGTTCGGCTTGAATGCCGGTCAGGCCGTGATCATTGCCGCGGCCATGTGTGGCGCGATGATTCTGGCCGCGGTACACGTCACCCGCGGTGATATGACCATCGGCGACTTCGTACTGATCAATGCCTTCATGATGCAGATTTTCATCCCGCTGAACTTCCTCGGTTTTGTTTACCGGGAGATGAAGGGCTCCCTGGCCAATATCGAGAAAATGTTCGCGATTCTCGATGTGAAACCAGCCATTGAAGACCGAAGTAACGCAGCCCCGCTGGAAGTTAGCCAGGGCGGCATCGAATTTCGGGATGTGCGCTTTGGGTATGGCCCGGACCGGGAAATCCTCAAGGGGGTCAGCTTTACCGTGGCACCCAGGCAGAAAGTGGCTATTGTAGGCGCCAGTGGTGCCGGCAAGTCCACGCTGTTCAAGCTACTGTTCCGGTTTTACGATGCAACGGCCGGTCAAATCCTGATCGACGGGCAGGATGTCAGTGACGTCAGTCAGGACTCCCTGCGCCGCGCAATCGGCGTGGTGCCCCAGGACACGGTACTGTTCAATCAGTCGATCCTGGAAAACGTGCGCTATGGGAATGTAGACGCGGATGACGACGCGGTAATGGCGGCCATCCGACACGCACAGCTGGACAATTTTATCGCCCAGCTGCCAGAAGGGGCGCACACAATGGTTGGTGAGCGCGGGCTCAAGCTCTCCGGAGGAGAGAAACAACGGGTGGCGATTGCCAGGGCGCTGCTCAAACACCCGCCGATTATGGTGTTTGACGAGGCGACCTCGTCCCTGGACAGCCACTCCGAGCAGGGGATTCTACAGGCGTTGCAGGAGCTGTCACGCGAGCAAACCACGCTGGTGATTGCCCACCGACTCTCCACGGTGGTGGATGCAGACGCTATTCTGGTGATGCAAGACGGCAGAGTGGTAGAGCAGGGCACCCACGAGGCACTGCTTGGCGCGGATGCGGTCTATGCTTCGCTGTGGCGTATGCAACAGCGGGAGCGCCGGATCGATGACGTCACACTGTCGCCCTAGTGGTCCATGCGGAAAGTTCGGTAACTAAGGAGCACAGCCAAAGTGTTCAGATCAAGGCGAGAAAGCACAGGAATAGTGGTTCTATTTCAAGCTTTCTCAACGCAGAGCTGGACGCTTTGGCGAAGCGAACAGTTACACAACTTTCCGTATGGACCACTAGCTCTGTCCGGGGCTAGATGAGATAGCTGAGTGCCGCCAAAACGCGAAGTGCCAGGTACGGTTGGCGTAAAATCTTCCCCAAATTCTGCCATATGACATCTAAACCACTTTTTCGGTAGTGGATGACAGGTAAATGTTCCGTGTACCGATAGGCAATTCGCCGCACCTTGGACTTTTTCCCCGGCCGGTTTTAATGTGCCCCTTCTTATGTGCCTGACTGTGCGGCTTTCAAAGAACCTTGCAGGCGGGCTGGTTATAAAAGCTACAGTAATACCTAAAGTAATAACCTACAGGCAGGACTCTGAATGAAACCCTCCATCTTTACGGCTTCCGCCCTGGCGCTCGCTATTCTCAGTGGTTGCGCTGCTGATGAAAAAAACACCAATGACAGCGACGTCGCCACTGATCCCAAGAGGACCGAGACCGAAGCGGTACAAGAGACCGCCGGTTCCTACTCTGTAGCGCCTGGCGTGGACCCGGCGCGATTCGATATCTATGCCCCGGTAGAACTGAACGCTGACCTTTCCAGCCTCTCTGACAACCAGCGCGAAATGATCGGCCTGCTGATTGATGCCAGCAAGATCATGGACAAGCTGTTCTGGCTGCAGTCATACGGCCCCGCCCAGGAACTGCTGAGCGGTATTGCCGACAACAGCGCGCGCAAGTTCGCCGACATCAATTACGGCCCCTGGGATCGCCTCAACGACAACAAGCCATTCATCGAAGGCTACAGCGACAAGCCACTGGGCGCCGAGTTCTACCCGGAAGACATGACCAAGCAAGAGTTCGAGGCCTGGAAAGAGCCCGGCAAGGCGGGTCTTTACTCCCTGGTTCGTCGGGATGAAAACGGCCAGCTAACACTGCTCCCCTATAGCGAAGCCTATAAAGCCGAACTCACCCAGGCTGCCGACCTGCTGCGCCAGGCCGCAGACCTCGCGGAAAGTCCGGAGTTTGCCAGTTACCTGAAGCTGCGCGCCGACGCGCTGCAAAATGACCAGTTCCGCGATAGTGATATGGCGTGGATGGACATGAAAGACAACCGCATTGATGTGGTGATCGGTCCGATTGAAAACTACGAAGATCAACTGTTTGCCTACCGCACCGCCTATGAGTCTTACGTACTGCTGAAGGACATGGCCTGGAGCGAAAAACTGGCCAAGTTCGCCGCTTTCCTGCCGGAGCTACAGCGCGGATTGCCGGTGGAAGACAAGTACAAATCAGAAACCCCGGGGACCGACTCGGATCTGAATGCCTACGACGTGCTCTACTACGCGGGCCACAGCAATGCCGGCTCCAAGACCATCGCCATCAACCTGCCGAACGATGAAGAAGTGCAGCTGAAAAAGGGTACTCGTCGTTTACAGCTGAAAAATGCCATGCGCGCCAAGTTCGACCAGATCATGCTGCCCATCAGCGGTGTACTGATCGCCGAAGACCAGCGCAAGCACATCACCTTCGATGCCTTCTTCGCCAACACCATGTTCCACGAAGTGGCCCACGGCCTCGGTATCAAGAAAACCGTTACCGATGGCGCCAACGTACGCCAGGCCCTGAAAGAAACCTCCTCCGCACTGGAAGAGGGCAAGGCGGATATCCTCGGCCTCTACATGATCACCAAACTGCACGAGAAAGGTGAGCTCGAAGAAGGCGAACTGATGGATAACTATGTCACCTTCCTCGCCGGCATCTTCCGCAGCGTCCGCTTTGGTGCAGCCAGTGCCCACGGCAAAGCCAACATGATGCGCTTCAACTTCTTTAAAGAAGAAGGTGCATTCAGCCGCGACGAAGCCACCGGCCAGTACAGCGTAGACTTCGATAAAATGCAGGCAGCGATGACCAAGCTCTCCAACCTGATCCTCACTATTCAGGGCGATGGCAACTACCCCAAAGCCAAAGAACTGCTCGACAACATGGGCGTAGTCAGCAGCGAATTGCAAGCCGACCTCGACCGCCTGGCTGAAGCCAATATCCCGGTCGACGTAACGTTTATCCAGGGTAAGGAAGTACTGGGGCTCAAATAACCCGTACCATCGCCTGTCATTCCTGAAAGTACCGGAATGAACCTGTAGCCCGAGAGCCACGACCGGCAACATAAATGGCCGTGGTTCTCGGGCTTTTTCATGCGTGTAACGTATTTCATCCGTTTCCCAGGCAGGTAAGTTGTCTGTCTGGGAAACGGTGATAGATCGTACGAGGGAATGACAGGTGATCAAAACGTAACCCGTGGCGGGGGTTTATATGGGATCGCTTACTGGGAGAGAGTGGTTTCTGGTCAGATTCCAAGCGCTATTTCGATCGTTGCGACTGTTATTTCAAGGTAGATGATTAATTCGTTATAAAATCTATTAAAATCAAAGGCTTAAGGAAATTGCACGAAATCGGGATAGTGGTCGCCCCGCCTGTTTAGTAGTCACAAGCTCATTTTGAAATAGAACCCAACCCCTTGACCGTAAAGGGCTTTCCCCGCATTCTGAGCTAATTCTGGAGCTGTGATAGAAACGGCGAAATAGTAGCCTTTGGGGCTACGATATAAATGTTAAAAGGGCACATCACCAGAGGATGAGCCATGGGGATTGATGAAGAGAAAATCGATGAGGCCGTATTGGCTTTGCTATACCTGACTTTGCATGATGGTGGTCGGGCTTGGAAATCCTTTGATTGGGATGCCATGAATAGGCTTCATAAAAAGGGTCTCATTGAGAACCCGGTTGGTAAGGCTAAATCTGTCCTGTTCACTGAGGAAGGCCTCAAAGAGTCAGAGCGTCTGTTCCAAAAACTTTTCGCCAAAGACTCGTGAGCTTGAGCTGCAGGTCTTTTAACCAAGCGATCAACCGGACGCCAAAAGCGTGCCGCTTTTGGTTCCCTCCGCTGCGCTCCGGCGCCGGTTACCATCAGCGTTATATGTCAGTCAACACTCAGAGGAAGAGGAAATAGAGATCATGAAGAAGTCCAGTATCGCAGTATCAGTCGCAATTATAGGCATGCTTACCACAGTTGCCTTCAGGCTGGTAGCGAAAGTTTCGCGCTTGGATTGAGTTCAGACTATTGGGGTGGGTTTTTCGGCAGTGCAGGTATCGGCTTAATGCTTGTGCTTTTGTTTGCGCTTTTTAGGAAGCCAAAAAATGGCTAAGTGCCAGGCCATATAACAAGCAGCGGCAGAGCGACAGCCAACGCTACGCACCTTTTGTGTTACTCGCTGGCGCTCAAACATTAACACAAAATGCGCTCCGCGCTGGCTGCGCCTGCGCTGGGCGTTACACGTATTAAGGAAATGGCATGATTATAGTTTATGGAATCAAGGAACAGCTAAATCCAATAAAGGCCAAGCTGTCGGATGTCATTCATGGCTGCATGCAGTCTGTTCTAGGTATGCCGGAAGATAAGCGTGCGCATAGATTTGTCCCCTTGGAACGAGAGGATTTCTATTACCCTGGTGGCAGAAGCGACGCCTATACAGTCATTGAAATCAACATGATGTCCGGCCGGAAGCCGGAAACGCAAAAGGCTCTTATCAAGTCACTGTTCCAAGAGCTTGAGTCGAAGCTAGCCTTAGCGCCAATTGACGTTGAAATTACGATCAAGGAGCAGCAGCCGCATCAGTGGGGATTTCGCGGGATGACAGGGGATGAAGCGAATGACCTCAAGTATAAAGTCAACGTGTAACAAAGCCATTAAATTCGCTCCCTGCGGTCGCCGGACCTCGTTTCACTCGGCCGTTTATGGCGGGCGTTATTGAGGCGGGTTCAGCACAAGAAGGTTGGTATGGGGCAGCAGATGCTAAGGAGTACTTTTTAAGAACCCGGTAGCAATCTGGGCGGGTGGTTAAAGTACGAGGCTTCGTTCCTGGTGCCGCCGTTAAGGCTACAGGTTTGGGAAATCGCTGAGCAGCAATCTTGGATTGCCCGTAAGATAAACGTTTATTGAAAGGTGAGAAAAGCACAGATATCTTTTCTCTTTCTATCGAGCGGTGGCCCTCCGCTGCGCTACGGGCAGAGTGCCCTTAGCAAGATCGGGCACCGCCTGCAATAACCAGGCCATGTTGCGGACGGCCTACACAACGCGCTTCGCGCTAAATACGTTACGGCCGCCGCAGATGGCGGCGTTATGGTGCCGGGCCGTAAAAATGGTTGTCTGTGCCAACGTGTAATTTACAGCTCTGTTTTGGCACGCAGCATCCGGTTTTCTGCCGTGATAAAATCAAGCAGTTTCGTTCCTGGTGCTTTCGTTCAAGTTCGTAGGAATCGCGGTAAATCCGCTACAGTGACGTGGAGTGCCAATAAGAGAATAATTGGTTGGGGAAAGCTGGAAGTTCTTTCCTCGTTTTTAAGGAGCTTCGGCGCATTCGGTGCCCGTAGGTATTTCGGAGCGCGTCAGCCATAACCAGTCGCTGCAACCGACATCTTACTTTGGGCACTTTGTTGCGCAGTCGCTACGCTCCTATTTTCGCGCAACAAAGCGCCCAAAGTAAGCTGCGGCTGAGCGCGGCGTTATACGCTCGCTTGGAAAATTCGATATGTTAATAGTAAAGATCCTTAGTTGCGCTGATGATGTAAAAAATATGGAGCAAACTTTAAAGGACGATGGGCTTATTGGCGTTTCGGGAGGGAGAATTTCTGTTCGTCGTAAGTTGGGCGAGGTGATTGAGGAGATAAATTGTTTAAAACATGAAGATGAAGAAGGGTATGTCTGTTTAACCTACAATCACCCTGAAACAGAGCTCGGGTACGCTTGGGACGCCTCTAAGTATTCCCATGAGGAGGCGAAATCAATGGTGTTGGAAGCCTATGACGCAAAATGCGTATAACAAGTCGCTCCAGTACGCCCAGGCTGACGCCTGGGCCGGACGTCCTACGCTATGCGCTTCGCGCATAAACAGCGTAGGCCGCCGCTGAGCTCAGGCGTTAGTTGCCCATGAAATTTAAGATCTTCGCAAGAAATGAAGTAATTGGAGAAACACTGTTGGAGAATGGAGATCCTCCAATGGGTGTGGCTTTTGGCGCGCTAATTCCCAATGAAAACTACTTCAAGTATCAAGAGTACTTCTGCAAACATGATTTTGAGAAAATTTCAGATCTGGAATTGGCTGTAGTCTCAGAATCTGGGCTAAATCTCAACCCAATAGGCGAGGTTGGAATAGAAGATTACTCAAAAGAAATGGGAGAGTTTTCAGCTCAAGTCAATGCTCTCGGAATTGAGGGGGAAGTTTACAATCAGCTGTTTCCCCATCATGTTGCGGCCTATGAAGCACAGTTCAAGTAAGAAGCAACTAACAATCGCAGGCAGTTTGCTCCGGCCCTTCGGGCCTCCGCGGGACGTCCAACGCTATGCACATTTTGTGCGGTCGCTGCGCTCCTAGTTTCGCACAAAATGTGCATAGCATTGGCCGCCCCTGCTGCGGGCGTTAAGTGTCTATGAGCGTTGACAATCTAAAAGAATTTTTCGTCCTGGTTTTAGTGGTGGCGATTGTCGCTCCACTTTTCGTGCGGAAGTTAGCGCTAGATATTCTCCGATTTTTCTATGAAGACGACTATCCCGGAAATTACTGGCTTGATTACGTGGAAAATGGAGAGTATCGGAAATCTAAGCATGCTTTTGAAAAGGTTGTTATTGAAGTATATTTATTTCTAGACAAAGTGCTGCTAGCGAAAATAAAGAGTATTCCTATATTGGTCGTCATTTTTACAGGGTTCTTTTGTTTCTGGGTAATCTACAAAATATTGAACACTTAACAAACGCAGGCAGTTTGCTACGGCCCTTCGGGCCTCCGCGGGACGCTGATCTTACCCACGAGAAGTAGACAGTTTTTCAGGCGCAATTTTCAAAATATGCTCCCTCAAATTCGTTCGGACTGACCTGATCATTAGCCGAATGTCTACGCACCGTGTTATAAAACATTTCTATATATTCAAACACACAGGAAAGAGCTTCTTGCTTATTGGCCAGCTCTTCCGCGAAGATAGACTCGACCTTCATCCTGCCGAAGAATGACTCCATTGCTGCATTGTCCCAGCAGTTACCTTTTCGGCTCATGCTTGGTTGAATACCCTCATTGAGGAGCAAGCTTTGGTACTCTCCTGACCGGTATTGAACGCCCCGATCCGAATGCAGTATCAGCCCTGGCTTCACTTTACGGCTAGCAACTGCCATTTCAAACGCATCCATTATCAACTGGTTGGTCATGGTCGTATCAAGTGACCAGCCAATGATCTTGCGTGAGAATAGATCCATGATAACCGCCAGATAGACAAATCCCTTCTCTATTTTGATGTAGGTGATATCAGACACCCACTTTTCATTTGGTTTACTGGCAGTAAAATCTCTCGCCAATAGGTTATCACTCACGTGATTGGTGGCATTGGGGCCAGGAAAGTACTTGTAGCCCTTGCCATTTCTAGCCTTCAGGCCATTCTTAGCTAGCAGCTGTGCGACATGATTGGTGCTACAAGGGATACCAACCGCATTCAGCTCAACAACCAGACGAGGAGCACCATAGCGTTCCTTAAACTGTTTGAACGTTGTCACCACCGCTTTCTCGACCAAAAGCTTTCTCTGCGTTCGCTGGCAGGGCTCTCGATTACGCCACTTGTAATAGCCGGACCGGCTCACAGATAGCCAGCGACACATCTTAACGATCGAGCACTCGTCCTTGAGCGAATCAATATAGGCGTACTTCACCACTTCTCTTTGGAGAAGTACGCCGTCGCCTTTTTTAAGAACTCATTCTCTTCTTTTAGGTCCGAGACCTGCCGTCGAAGCTTTCGGATTTCTTCACTTTCTTCCATGCTGTAATCCACTCCATTCAAACTGTTGAACTGCTTTTCAGACAACCGCTTATACTGCCGCCGCCAGTTATAAATCTGGCCTGGATGAATCCCGAGCTCTTTGGCGACCTCGACGGCACTCCTGTTTGGATCATCAGAACGACGAACTGCTTCCCTTCTGAAATCCTCGGGATAATGACCGTACTTGTTCTTCGCCTTCTTCTTCATGGTTAGACCCTCGTTAGGTAGTAGTGAGGTGTCTACTTTCCGTGGGTAACTTGGACGCCCAACGCTATGCACATTTTGTGCGGGTCGCTGCGCTCCCAGTTTCGCACAAAATGTGCATAGCATTGGTCGCCCCTGCTGCGGGCGTTATGCATGAGGGATCATGGAAATACCAGAAAGCATGAAAGACGAATTGGCGGCATGGAATAGTGGGAAAGGAATTGACCTTGAGTCATGGGTAGGCTGTGAAGGCAACTTTAAGCTCGCTGTAGGTTACGCATCCATATTTTGGCCAAATTTCGTCGAGTTCGAGGACTACATATTCACGGAGGGATTCTCCAAAGACTCTGTCCGAGGGTTCGAGTCGCAGAAAGGTAGTACGCCAAAGTCCGTAGAGTGGGTGATCAACCATCTGCATATAGCAGATATCCAGCACTACGGCTGCACCGACATTGCGAAGGACAAGCTGCTCGTCATCGGCAAGACTCTCAAGGAAATCTATGAGCTGAAACTCAGAGCGCTCTTTCCTGAAAAGCCGTGCATAGTGGAGTTCTACGTACCAGACAATGAAGATGACCTGATGGACTATCAGATATCTTTCTGGCAGGCCAAGCACGAGGCAGATGATGCATAACAATCGCAGGCACTGGGACAAAATTTCCGCTGCGCTCCAATTTTGCCCGTGCTGCGGGCGTTAGGCAGAATCAAGGAATGATTTTATGAGCGAAATTCTAGAAGCGGAAGTAATGAAGGAAGAGGAAAATCTTCGCGTAGCAATGCTTTCTTCAGATGTAAATAGCCTCAATAAATATTTGGCTGAAAACCTAATTTTCACTAATCACTTCGGCCAACGCTTGAATAAAAGTATGGATCTAGAGGCGCATGAAAGTGGCTCACTTAAGATAACATCGATAGAATTAAGCGATCAAAAGATATTGCTAAGTGGCCAAAATACAGCTGTTGTATCCGTTAAAGCAAATATAGAAGGTACATATTCAGGTAAGCCAGCTGGCGGGAACTTTACATTTACTCGCGTTTGGTCAAAGGATACTGGGCAATGGCAGGTTATAGCAGCGCACTCTGGCACCGCTGCCTAACAAAGCGCAGCAAAGGGACGGCTTACTTTATGCACGTCTTGCGCTGGTCGCTGCGCTCCCATTTTCGCGCAAAACGCGCATAAAGTAAGCCGCCCCTGTGCGCGGCGTTAGCACTCAAAACGAACCATGAACTACATACAGGAAAACACATCGGAAGTTGATTTCTATACGAGCATGACTGATGTGGCTCGTTGGCTTGAAATCGATCTAAAAAATTATGATTGGCATATCTCCGATATAGAAGGAGCTTGGCCAGAGCTGGATGATCCCTCATGGGTGCTTGGTGAAGAGCTAACCGCAAAGCTTAAAGAATTTGACTATCAGTTTGTTTGGTCTGTACTTTCAGCATTTCCAAAAGGAACTGAGCCATTTACCACAGACAAACCATTTGCAGATGGAAATCCCGAGTTCTGGGAAGGGGAGCCAGAAAAACAGCTTCAAGATTCCCAGTTTGAAATTGTATGCTGGGATAGTAGTGCAACCCTATTCATCGGATTACCCAATGCTTTAGGAAAAAAGCTTGTGGCTAATGCTCCGGGCATCAAAGACTTAAACAAAGAAAATAGGCAGCGTCAGTGCTAACAAAGCAATGCAGCCGACGGCTTACTTTGTGCACTTTTTGCACGGTCGCTGCGCTCCCATTTTCGTGCAAAAAGCGCACAAAGTAAGCCGCGACTGATTGCGGCGTTATGGTGCCGGGCCGTAAAAATGGTTGTCTGTGCCAACGTGTAATTTACAGCTCTGTTTTGGCACGCAGCATCCGGTTTTCTGCCGTGATAAAATCAAGCAGTTTCGTTCCTGGTGCTTTCGTTCAAGTTCGTAGGAATCGCGGTAAATCCGCTACAGTGACGTGGAGTGCCAATAAGAGAATAATTGGTTGGGGAAAGCTGGAAGTTCTTTCCTCGTTTTTAAGGAGCTTCGGCGCATTCGGTGCCCGTAGGTATTTCGGAGCGCGTCAGCCATAACCAGTCGCTGCAACCGACATCTTACTTTGGGCACTTTGTTGCGCAGTCGCTACGCTCCTATTTTCGCGCAACAAAGCGCCCAAAGTAAGCTGCGGCTGAGCGCGGCGTTAGTGTACAGCATGAAAATTATCATCGTATGTTTATCATTATTTTTTGCGGAAGTTGCAATGAGTTCGTCTAGCTCAGAACCACCTGTCGGTATGAGCAAAGAAATCTGGGAAAAGCATCTTGAAAGACAAGCCAAGGCTGAAAAAGATCGCCGAGATAAGTTCCAGAAAGTGTTAAAAGATAATCCTCCTGAGCCCCCTTGGATAAAGTATCCCGAATATTCTAGTAACGATATATTCTGGCGTATGGGTGAGGGTGAAACGTACCTTATGGAGTATGTCTGGCCTTACTTAAGATACGCTTCAGAGGTGGAACTCAAAAGCTATAAGGAAAAGTATCCAGAGCCAAATAGTTGGTCTGGCTGGTACGGAGAGTGAAAACACTAACAATCGCAGGCAGTTTGCTCCAGCCCTTCGGGCTTCCGCGGGACGCCCAACGCTGTGCACTTATTGTGCGGGTCGCTGCGCTCCCATTTTCGCACAATAAGTGCACAGCATTGGTCGCCCCTGCTGCGGGCGTTAACTTTTCCCATGAAATGGAGTTCATCATGTTCCCACAAGAGTTTTACATTCTTCCAGAAGAGCTATTTCGTCTTTGAAATTCCTCCTCCCCTAAGCTGGGGAATATCAGACCAAGAGATATAGATACAATGGACGTCAACGGCATTACGGTAATTATTGCCAACGGAAAAGGCATCAGCGTTTTTGATCTTGAGGGTATTAAGAAGTCGCCGATGACTGGTTGGGTGTGGCGCTTTTCTCCAAACACACGCCCACCCATCGGGTAGAAAATGGTTCAAGATAAGCCTCACCACTATTGTATTTCACCTGTTCAAAATATGCCCTTGGATAAATACAAAGGCTTACTTGAGGAGATGGCTCTTTCTGCAACAAGAGTCTTTAAGAAAGAAGGTCAAGCCGTATGAAAAAATTTGAATTTTCTCTTGTTGAGTCCGAAGTAAAGATTGTTCTAGAGGCGCTGTGTGAGCTAGAGTCAAGAATGTCAAAAATTTGTGAAACATCTAATGATGAAGATGAAATAGCAGATATTGGTAATGACTTAATTGAGGTAAGGCTGCTTTTAGATCCGCTAAGAGAAAAAGCAATAGAGAAGTATGGCGAGAACATCGTCAACTTCTCCCGCGAGGCCCTGTAAAGTTAACAAGCAGCGGCAGAGCGACAGCCAACGCTACGCACCTTTTGTGTTACTCGCTGGCGCTCAAACATTAACACAAAATGCGCTCCGCGCTGGCTGCGCCTGCGCTGGGCGTTAAATGTCAGGTTAGCATGGAAGATTTTCCCGAATTATACGAACTCATAGGTCTTTTTGCGGCAGAGCCGGAGCTTACTGATCGAGATGTGCCTTGGTTTTATAACCGGCTTACCTATCGAACCGAACGTGGCGATAACAAAATCTATTGTGCGATTGAACCAGGGTACGGACAAGTAGTCCTTATATGGGAAAAGGCGGGGGTTCTTGTAGCTTCACTCAATCTGGAAGGTATAGTTGGGCTAAAGGTAATATCGGAACGGGGTACCGAAAAAATGGTCGCTACATTCCGCCCGTCAACAAAATTGCTAGATTTTGAGTTTCAACTTAAACCCACAATAAACTTGAAGTGGGGAAATCAACTCAATGAGTAATACATTTAACAAACGCAGGCAGTTTGCTACGGCCCTTCAGGCCTTCGCGGGACGCCCAACGCTGTGCACATTGTGTGCGGGTCGCTGCGCTCCCAGTTTCGCACAAAATGTGCACAGCATTGGTCGCCCCTGCTGCGGGCGTTATGGTTCCGGGCCGTAAAAATAGTTGTCTGTGCCAGCGTGTAATTTAGAGCACTGTTTTGGCACGCAGTATTTGGCTTTTTGCCATGATAAAATCATACAGTTTCGTTCCTAGTGCTTCCGTTTAAGTTCATGGGAACCGCGGCAACTCTGCGGCAGCAACGTGGGGTGCCAATAAGAGAGTAATTGGTTGGGGGAAGTCGGAAGTTCTTTCCTCGTTTTTAAGGAGCTTCGGCGCATTCAGTGCCAGTAGGTACTTCGGAGCGCGTCAGCCATAACCAGGCGCTGCAACCGACATCTTACTTTGGGCACTTTGTTGCGCAGTCGCTACGCTCCTATTTTCGCGCAACAATGCGCCCAAAGTAAGCTGCGGCTGAGCGCGGCGTTATGGTGCCGAGCCGTAAAATTAGTTGTCTTTGCCAGCTCGTAGTTTAGAGCACTGTTTTGGCAGGCAGCATTCGGCTATCTGCCGTGATAAAATCAATCAGTTTCGTTCCTAGTGCTTTCGTTTAAGTTCATAGGAATCGCGGAAACTCCACTGCAGTAACGTGGAGTGCCAATAAAAGAATAATTGGTTGGGGGAAGCTGGAAGTTCTTTCCTCGTTTTTAAGGAGCTTCTGCGCATTCAGTGCCCGTAGGTACTTTGGAGCGCGTCAGCCATAACCAGGCGCTGCAACCGACATCTTACTTTGAGCACTTTGTTGCGCAGTCGCTACGCTCCTATTTTCGCGCAACAAAGCGCCCAAAGTAAGCTGCGGCTGAGCGCGGCGTTAGCGTTTTTAAGAGTGTCGCCGCTTTTTAAATAAAATTGAGTGGTCGGCATCGAGCAGAAAGTCCTGCGTTTCAAAGTACAATCGCTGAAGCGTTGGCACAAAATGTGTTCATTTGGAATTCGGTGGTATAGATTCTAAAAGCATTTTCTGGAAGCGGCTCTGAGAGTCATTGCCAGGTTCGGTGTGGCGGTTGCGGAAAGCTTGCATTCCAAGCTGAGCCCGCTGCGTAATTCGGTGGGGTTAAGTGGTTGCGGCCAGCTCGCACACGGAGCGAAGTATGTCGTTTCATCATCGCGCTAACAAAGCGCTGCAGGGGACGCCTTACGCTGTGCACCTTTTGCGCGGTCGCTACGCTCCCATTTTCGCGCAAAATGCGCACAGCGCAAGCCGCCCCTGAGCGCGGCGTTAAGTATCAAGGAGGCATCATGAGCAGCATCTATGACAAAGAAGAGCTATCAGGTGATGATGTCCAGAGTGAAGTTTTCCGAAGAATGGAAAAGTATGAACGTAAGTCCTTCTTGGAGTGTTTCTCTATCTACCTTGGTACGGCTCAAATACTTGAGTTTGCGCTTAAGAGGCTTCTTGAAGAAAGGTTCAACGTACCGGAAGAAGATACAGAAAAACTAACACTTGGGCAGGCACGGGTGAGACTTGAAAATGTTGGCTTGAGGTCGGATTACACAGAGCTACTTAAGCAAGTGGTGAAAGACAGAAATAATGCTGCCCATGAGCTTCTGGAAAACCAAGCCTTAATAGGCAGTTTAGGTGTAGTGGCACACTGAATTTGGCCACCTGACTTTGAGTGATATTATCATGCTCAACGAGATCAGGTGAATTAATGACCAAGTCAAAAAAGAAGCGATTTGACCCCGAGTTCAGGCTCGAGGCAGCCCAGCTGGTAGTCGACCAGAACTACACCGTGAAAGAGGCTTGCGAAGCCATGGGAGTCAGTAAATCCACGATGGAGTCGTGGATACGGAAGCTCCGGGCAGAGCGAGGCGGCAAGGCGCCGGAGGGCGTGGCTATTACTCCAGATCAGATCCGCATCCAAGAGCTAGAACGGAAGCTTAAGCGAGTCGAAGAGGAGAAAGAAATCCTAAAAAAGGCTACAGCTCTCTTGATGTCGGACTCGCTGAACAGTTCAAAATAATCGAGCGATTGCAGGGGAGCTATGCCGTTCAGCGGTTGTGCGACGTATTTGATGTACACCGGAGCAGCTATCGGAGCTGGCGTGACAGGTCGTCCGAGCCAAAGCCAGAAGAGGTGCGACTACAGGCGTTAGTGAAGGCAGCTCATAAAGTTAGCAACGGTTCTGCAGGGGCAAGAACCATCTCGAAGATCGTAACACAGGGCGGTACACCGCTCAGCCGGTACCGCGCTGCAAAGCGAATGAAGCTACTCGGTTTGGAGAGCACCCAGCTTCCAAATCATCGGTACAAGAAGGCTGAGCAACCACACGTTGATGTTCCGAATCATCTGGATCGGGAGTTTAACGTTGCTGCACCAAACAAGGCTTGGGCCGGCGATATCACGTATATCTGGACAGGTGCCCGGTGGGCGTATCTGGCGGTAGTTATAGATTTCTTTGCGCGTAAGCCGGTTGGTTGGGCGCTATCGTTATCGCCTGACACCGCCCTGGTTAAAAAGGCGCTTACGATGGCCTACGAATCACGAGGGCAACCGGAAGGCATCATGTTCCACTCGGACCAGGGATGTCAGTACACAAGCCTCGCGTTCCGACAACAACTGTGGCGCTACAGAATGACGCAGAGCCTGAGCCGTCGCGGCAACTGCTGGGACAACGCACCGACAGAGCGCTTTTTCCGGAGTCTCAAAACAGAGTGGGTTCCGGAAACCGGCTACAAGTCCTTCCCTGCGGCTAAACAGGGAATCACGAGTTACATCATTGGCTACTACAGCCAAATACGCCCCCATCAGAAAAATGATGGAATGCCGCCGAATGTGGCGGAAGAGAAATATTGGAATGCTCAGAGTTCGGTGGCCAAAAAGAGTTGACCACTACAAGGTGTCGAGTTTAGCGAACGAATGCAGTTCAAAGAGCTAAAGCATTTTATATTCGGTTTGGAGCAGGCCGTGTTTTTGTTCGATTACTTTCAGCACAACGATGCGTGGGTCGTAAATGCTTAACAATGCCAGGCACGGCGACGGCTTTTCCATTGCGGCTGCGCCTCCATTACAAAGCCGCGCATGCTGGCGGCGTTATAAGGCATAGAAAATGAAGCTGTTTGTAGCTGGAGGTGTCGTAACTTTTTTGCTGCTGGCGCTCTCTTTTGTATCGTTACTTTCAGCCTGTATGTGGGGCTGTCCAAACACAGGGATTCAGCTGTTTCTGAAGTTAAGTACGGCAGTACTTACGGTGTTGTTTTTGTATTTCATTTATAAAACCATCAGGTTTTGTAGGTATAAGAGTGGTCATGGCGCAAGCAAAAAAAGCTAGACCGTGCCACAGCCTTATAACCAGGCCAGGCAGTTTGCTCCGGCGCTGCGCGCCTCCGCGGGACGGCCTACGCAATGCGCTTCGCGCAAAAAACGCTACGGCCGCCCCTGCTGGCAACGTTATGGGGCCGGGCCGTAAAATTTGTTGCTTGTGCTAGCGTGTAATTTTGAACACTGTTTTGGCCCGCAGCATGTGGCTATTTGCCATGATAAGATCAAGCAGTTTCGTTCCTAGTGCTTTCGTTTAAGTTCATAGGAATCGCGGAAAGTCCTCTGCAGTAATGTGGAGTGCCAGTAAGATAATGAGTAGATGCGGAAATTTTGCATTCTTTCCGTGTCTTTAATAAGCCGGGAGCCATCGGTGCCAGTAGGTATTACGGAGCGCGTCAGCCATAACCAGGCGCTGCAACCGACATCTTACTTTGGGCACTTTGTTGCGCAGTCGCTACACTCCTATTTTCGCGCAACAAAGCGCCCAAAGTAAGCTGCGGCTGAGCGCGGCGTTAAATTTTAGGAAGAAAAGTGACGAGATTCTGGATATACATACCGGTAATATTGTCAGCGATCGCTTTCTTTCTATTTTTATCCGGATACTTTTTGGTTAGTGAAGATGTGAGTAGCCAAACTGGGGGCTTTCTGTATATTACTGGTCTGGGTTGGTTCTATCTCGGCTGGGTTATAGCTTTCGGACAGGTTTCCTATGGGATCTACACCAGAAGAGATAATTGTCTTTGGAAACATCACATATTATCTGCTTTTGCTGTACTTTCCTTTGAGATTTCTGTTGTAGCAATGGGGCAGCAGGGTTTATATCTCACTGCCTGAAAAATTTAACCAGGGGCTGCAGCGGACAGTCTACAATATGCACCTTTTTGTGCGGGTCGCTGCGCTCCCAAAATCGCACAAAAAGGCACATATTGCAGCCTGCCGCTGAGCCCGGTGTTATAAGCTCGTTTACCCATGAGATATTTCTTAGCAGTTTTAGCAAATATATTTATTCTTGCTATTTCGGTAGTCGGGTTAATGTCTACCTGTATGTGGGGCTGCCCCAATACTGGCATACAGCTCATGTTCAAAATTTCTTCGGCGTGCTTGTTGGTAAGCCTTGGGCTGCTCATATATCTTTGGGTAACAAGCAAGAGCAGCAAAAAACACTCAGGCGGGCATTAATGCTGTACCTAAATCTTATAACAAGGCCAGGCAGCATCGCCCCTGCGGGGCTGGACCTCGTTTCACTCGGCCGCTGCTGGCAGCGTTATGGTGCCGGGCCGTAAAATTAGTTGTCTGTGCCAGCGTGTAATTTTGAGCACTATTTTGGCACGCAGTATTTGGCTTTTTGCCATGATAAAATTCAACAGATTCGTTCCTAGTGCTTTCGTTTAAGTCCAAAGGAATCTCGGCAACTCCGCTGTAGTAACGTGGAGTGCCAGTAAGAGAATAATTGGTTGGGGAAAGTTCAGAGTTCTTTCCTCGATTTTAATGGGCTGCGGCACCGTAGCTGCCAGTAGGTACCTCGGAGAGCGTCAGCCATAACCAAGCGCTGCAGCCGACATCTTACTTTGGGCACTTTGTTGCGCGGTCGCTACGCTCCTATTTTCGCGCAACAAAGCGCCCAAAGTAAGCTGCGGCTGAGCGCGGCGTTAACTCTACGAAAGAATTACCTATGAGAGTAACTGATAGGCACGGAATAGAAGTTAAAGTGGATAGCTTTGTAAGGGTGCTATCCCTTGATCCAGCAGACTTTAGTCATCTGGATGAAAAAGAATTGTCTGAAGTTATGTCCATGATCGGCGAAGTATTACAGGTATATGAAGTCGATGAATATGGCCAGGCATGGGTAACAAAGGAGTGGTGGCTGTCGGGCAGCGACGTAATGCCTCACTCTGTAGGGTTAAGTAGCAAAGAAATGGAAGTCCAAGAAAATGAGAGTTAACAAGTAGCGCCAGCGGACCTTCGGCCGCTGCGCTTGGCGTTATGAGTCCAAGCCGTGAAAGAAAAAATTGATGCTTGAAAGTACTATTTTTATATTGCTTACCTTGGCTTCATTCTTAGTTGGAATTCCTCTGGCCATGGTGTGGCTAACTAAAAACGAAGAAAAAGTCGCCAAGTTCTTTAAAACAGGAAAGTTCTTCTTTATTTCATTGTCGCTATCATTTCTGTTTTATTTAACGGGAAGATTTATTAACATATTCTTTTATCTTCCGCTTGCCATTTGTATATTTGCAAGTGTCGCATGGGTACGGATGTCACAATGGAGATAACCACACTCATAACAATTCGCTCCAGTACGCCCAGGCTGACGCCTGGGCCGGACGGCTTACGCTATGCGCTTCGCGCATAAACAGCGTAAACCGCCGCTGAGCTCAGCGTTATGAGCTGATGGAGTGGTGATGGAGCAGTTCGAAATTTATCTGGTTTATGCTGGCCATGCAGCCATCTTTACTAGCACCGTTTGGGTAATAATATCCGGACGGGTGATGATTGGTTTTTTGCTCTTAACAGGGTTCATTCTGGTGGGGCAGTACGGATATGTTGCTCCAAATATGCCGAGCGATATAGGGGATTGTTGGGCTGCGGGTCATTCATACTACGATTGCTTACCATTCTGGTATAAGTTGTCTGCACATCTTTCTCAACTGGGGATGTTTGTTGTTGCAATTGGTATTTTTAAGATTAGTAGGTCGGGCGCTCATAACAAGAAGATGCACGGCGACAAGCGCGTGATCTAGGCGTTAGAGTGCAAAATTAACCATGAGAGTAATTTTTCTGGCGGTATTTTGGTTGTTCTTGGCTTCATGTACTAACCAAGCTTATCTGGTTGAGCGCGAGCGCCATTATGATTTACCTGTGGATTTTGATCCGATAACTCACGATAAATTTCTTACTTATATGCCCGCGGGCTACTATCCAAAGAAGCTGTGTGACTCTGGTTACGAAGGGTATGTCATCGTTGAATTTAATATT
The DNA here is from genome assembly GCF_020991125.1 of Microbulbifer celer. Taxonomy (NCBI): domain Bacteria; kingdom Pseudomonadati; phylum Pseudomonadota; class Gammaproteobacteria; order Cellvibrionales; family Microbulbiferaceae; genus Microbulbifer; species Microbulbifer celer. The sequence goes on along the minus strand of NZ_CP087715.1, from coordinate 2,332,885 downwards.
AACGAACATGGTTATGTCGAAAATCCAGTGGTATCAGAGTCAGATTCGGAAGAGCAGTTTGGTAAAATAGCCATTGAAAGAATTTTGCACGCGAAGTATGAGCCTAGAACTATTGAAGGGAGGCCAATGTCGGTGCAGGGAGCTAAAATTCGTACTAAATTTTGCAGCTCAAATTGCCGTGAAGATAGCGGAAAAGACTGTGCCCATAGATCCACCGCGTGCTAGTAGCACTCTAACAATGCGCTGCAGACCGACAGCTTACTTTGCGCACTTTTTGCGCGGTCGCTGCGCTCCCATTTTCGCGCAAAAAGTGCGCAAAGCAAGCTGCGGCTGAGCGCGGCGTTAAGCATCTGAAGGAGAGTACTGATGGAAACCATTGAATGTGTGCCAATAAATGTATTCAAAAAGAGCTTTGGTCCAATCCTTACTCTGCTCAACGAGAATAATGTCAAATACAGAATTACAGAGAATCGCTCTGGCGCAGTTATGGCGTCCTCGGGAGCAATCGATGTAATCGTAAACGCGTCCATGTGGGTATCGTTGGCATCTGTCATAATTGCGTTCTTAAAGGTTAAAAATAGCCGTGAAATTATCATCCAAACAAAAGACAAAAAAGTGATTCACGCAAAAGGCTTAGATTCAAAGCAGCTGGAAAAAATTCTAAAAAGTGCTGAAAACATAACTGCTATCGACCCTGGCACCTAGTAAATGCTTAACAAACGCAAGCAGGATGCTCCGGCCCTTCGGGCCTCCGCGGGACGCCCAACGCTATGCACATTTTGTGCGGGTCGCTGCGCTCCCAATTTCGCACAAAATGTGCATAGCATTGGTCGCCCCTGTTGCGGGCGTTATATGTCAGTCAACACTCAGAGGAAGAGGAAATAGAGATCATGAAGAAGTCCAGTATCGCAGTATCAGTCGCAATTATAGGCATGCTTACCACAGTTGCCGTCCAGCTGTTATTTCAGGCTGGTAGCGAAAGTTTCGCGCTTGGATTGAGTTCAGACTATTGGGGTGGGTTTTTCGGCAGTGGAGGTATCGGCTTAATGCTTGTGCTTTTGTTTGCGCTTTTTAGGAAGCCAAAAAATGGCTAAGTGCCAGGCCATATAACAATCAGCGGCAGAGCGACAGCCAACGCTACGCACCTTTTGTGTTACTCGCTGGCGCTCAAACATTAACACAAAATGCGCTCCGCGCTGGCTGCGCCTGCGCTGGGCGTTAAGTGTCTAGTCGAATATGGAAGATAAAATCAAAGAAATTGGGATTGATGGGGAAGGAAGGTTATATCTAAAGCCTGCTGTCGAAACCTTTCCTATGATCTATCGAGAAGCAATGGAAGTTCATTGGAGCAGTGAGCACGGTTGTAAGCTTGTGGCCTCTAGTGATGTTACATGGGTAAATATTCCGGCGGAACTGCAAGCACAAATAGTAGGGGAGCAAGGTGCCTGAAACACTTAACAATTCGCTCCAGCACGCCCAGGCTGACGCCTGGGCCGGACGGCCTACGCTATGCGCTTCGCGCATAAGCAGCGTAGGCCGCCGCTGAGCTCGGCGTTATGTGTAGTAGAAAATTATGAGCAATGTACTTGTAATCGCAGCCAATATATTTCTTTATCTCGGTCTAATTATCATGTTCGTAGCCGGGATTTTTGCCGTTAAGAGGCTCCGGAATTCCGGGTCAATTTTTATACTCTTGGGCGCAATTATTACAGTCGTGGGATACACAATGATAAAGCTTGGCATCCCTAGCTTTCCTGGTGGAGTAGAGTTTGCAGAAGATAGTTTTCTTAAAATGAGAGCATTGCTATTTGGTGTCTTGCAAGCTAGCTTGGCCCTAGGTCATTTGAGTATTGCAATAGGGGTTTTTTTGCTGGTCCGTCAGAAAAACACATAACAAACGCAAGCAGTATGCTACGGCCCTTCGCGCCTCCGCGGGACGCCCAACGCTATGCACATTTTGTGCGGGTCGCTGCGCTCCCAGTTTCGCGCAAAACGTGCATAGCATTGGTAGCCCCTGTTGCGGGCGTTAAGCATCTTGAGTATTTAGGTTTTTTCATGGAAGAAATAGTTGGTGGTGTTTTTCGAGTTCTCGGTCGATTTATCTTTGAAATTATTTTCACTACAGCGGCTGAAGTAATGTTTCAGATACCCGGCCAACTACTGTGCAAACCCTTCACAAAGCAGGGGCGGGAGCTAAGCGGGTTCTGGGTAGTTTTTGTAAGTGTTATATTCTGGATTCTAGTGATAGCTTTGGGCTATTTTGCGTATCAGGTAGCTTCTAGCGTGCCCAATGCTTAACAAACAGCGGCAGAGCGACAGCCAACGCTACGCACCTTTTGTGTTACTCGCTGGCGCTCAAACATTAACACAAAATGCGCTCCGCGCTGGCTTCGCCTGCGCTGGGCGTTATGGTGCCGGGCCGTAAAATTTGTTGCTTGTGCCAGCGTGTAATTTTGAACACTGTTTTGGCCCGCGGCATGTGGCTATTTGCCATGATAAGATCAAGCAGTTTCGTTCCTAGTGCTTTCGTTTAAGTTCATAGGAATCGCGGAAAGTCCTCTGCAGTAATGTGGAGTGCCAGTAAGATAATGAGTAGATGCGGAAATTTTGCATTCTTTCCGTGTCTTTAATAAGCCGGGAGCCATCGGTGCCAGTAGGTATTACGGAGCGCGTCAGCCATAACCAGGCGCTGCAACCGACATCTTACTTTGGGCACTTTATTGCGCAGTCGCTACGCTCCTATTTTCGCGCAATAAAGCGCCCAAAGTAAGCTGCGGCTGAGCGCGGCGTTATGGTGCCGGGCCGTAAAAATAGTTGTCTGTGCCAGCGTGTAATTTAGAGCACTGTTTTGGCACGCAGTATTTGGCTTTTTGCCATGATAAAATCATACAGTTTCGTTCCTAGTGCTTCCGTTTAAGTTCATGGGAAGCGCGGCAAATCCGCTGCAGTAACGTGGAGTGCCAGTAAGAGAATAATAGGTTGGGAAAGGTTGGAATTTCTTTCCTCGTTTTTAAGGAGCTTCGGCGCATTCAGTGCCAGTAGGTACTTCGGAGCGCGTCAGCCATAACCAGGCGCTGCAACCGACATCTTACTTTGGGCACTTTGTTGCGCAGTCGCTACGCTCCTATTTTCGCGCAACAAAGCGCCCAAAGTAAGCTGCGGCTGAGCGCGGCGTTATGTGTGAGTAGATCCAGGGATGATATTTTGAATAAAGTTGTTTTTTTTATAGCCTTAATTCCATTTCTGGTGGCCGGCTACATTCGCGATCGCATACGGTAATCTTCAAGTGGAGTTACTTCATTCAACTCAGGCTGATGGTGGGTTAAGTGATTCGTTTGTAGATGAAAATGGCAAATGTTTTGCTTGGTACACAACATTGAGAAGTCAGCGAGATACGGTGCTATCCACTGATTCACAAGCGAGCTCAAGCCATCGATAGTAAATTTGGTGTATTTATGCGCAATAAGTGACTATCCAAAAATAATGTGGTTGAATTGTAGCCATTACAACTACAGGTAAGGCTGGTAAGCAGATATTAATTGAATCTGTTTTTCTACAGCCTCGTTACATTCAAAACTTAACAAGGAGGTTTGAGTTATGCCTATTGGATTATCAGACTTGTTTGGAGCTGGAGAGTGGGTTCCGGCTGGAATGGTTAAAAATACGAAAAATACAAAAGATGATTTTTACAATCTTGTGCACAACATCGCTCACCCGGGAAGAATTAATGGCGGAGGTACGTGCAACAATATTTTACAGCTAATTCCAGCTGGGACAGCTAACACTTTTGAGTTTGAGTCGCGTTCACAGCGTGGATTTAAATTTATATGGTTGGACATTGATGGGGTTAGGTGGCAGGTTCACGGTCATGAACCTGATGCTGGTGCTTTATCTGGGCATGTTGGTGCAATGGCTTGGACAGTGAGGATTCAATCTGGTAGAGACTATTTAATGTCAGAGGAGTGGGTAAGTGATTTTCCACTCGGACATAGGAACTACATTGCTCCTACGTACTGGAAGAAAGCAACAAATGATTGGACAAGAGGAAAAAGCCACATAGTTCTTATTAATCCATAATTGTAACAAGTTGGTCAACGGGAGCCACCTACGCTCCATAGGCATGTGGTTCGCTTCGCTCACTCTACCACATGCCGGTTCCACAACGGCGGTCCCGTTACCAAAGCGTTATATTGTACTGCGCGAGAATCTGATAGGTGCGAAGGTGCGAAGGTGAGAGGGCAGAGTTCTTTTACCTTGAGAAGGCGTAGTATGACGACACATTAACCTGGAAGAAATTTTCATTTTCTGAATAGTAGCACTTAGCCGTTTCTGCGGTGTATAGGAACGTACCCTTCAATACTTGCACCACCCTGCGATTCAGATCCAGAATTCACATAGAGGCACGGTTTTTCGGGTTAAATATAAGCATTATAGAGTGGCTTGAGCTTTCACTGTCTTTATTGGCGACCCCAGTTCAAAAACAAGGAGATGATTTGTGATCAAGAACGCTAAAGAATGGTGGGCTACTGTAAAGAATGAGGAGAAGCCAGGATTAATTGCCCTTGCTGGCATTGCAGCTTGTGTTTTTATTTTCGCTTCAGGTATCTGGGTGGGGCGTTCTCTAGCTTTCGTCTTTTGATAGACAAGTGATTATGGCCTAGTGGTCAAATATATGAAACTAGTCTACACCCACGAAAACATCTTACTCGTCAGCAATGCTCAGGCGCTTTTGCGGCAAGCTGGTATTGAAACCCTTCTCAAGAATGAGTTTTCCGGAGCGGGAAGGGGGGAGCTGGGTGTGTTTGATACTTGGCCGGAGATTTGGGTTCTGTCTGATGATCAGTTCCCTAAGGCGCAAGCGCTGTTAAAGTCTGTTTCTGATAAGGAGGAAGAGGATGATTGGGTTTGCGCCGCTTGTGGTGAAATGAATGGTTCGGCGTTTTTTGCATGCTGGAATTGTCAGACGGAGCGAAATATCTGATTTTTAACGCGAGCCACAATTGCTTCCAGATAGCTGAAGCCCGGCAACCGTCGGACTTTTTGCTGTCTGCTGGAGGGCTGCATTTTGACGGGGCTCAACTCTAGTGAGTTCCGAATATGACTAGTCAGTGGTAATGCTCAAGCATACACTGGCTGGGTCTGCTCTACTGAGGATCGACCGTTGGCCCTGAACCCTGAAACCTGTACTCGTGCCCGTCTTGCCCGCGACAAGCGTTTTGATGGCTGCTTTTATACCGCGGTCAAAACCACGGGTATTTTCTGTCGGCCGATCTGCCCCGCGCGGGCGCCGCTGGAGCGCAATGTAGAGTATTTTGCGACGGCCGCGGAGGCTTCGGCAGCGGGATACCGCCCTTGCCTGCGTTGCCGGCCGGATGCAGCACCGGGCAGTCCGGCGTGGGGGTTGGTTTCTACCACGGTGCAGCGGGCTTTGAGCCTGATGCGGCGAGATCGCGAGGCGCAGTCGATAGAGCAGCTGGCGGAACGGCTTGGCATCAGCAGCCGCTATCTCCGCAAGTTGTTTACCGAGCATGTCGGATTGAGCCCGCTACAAGTCTGGCAGACCGAACGCGCACTGTTTGCCTTCAGTCTGCTGCGCGATACCAGCCTTCCTGTTTCGGAAATAGCCTTCGCGTCTGGTTTCAATAGCTTGCGGCGCTTTAACGGCGTATTTCGGGACGTTTACCGCCGTACGCCCTCTGAGGTGCGGCGGGAAGAGCGCGAAGGGCGGGCATCGCGTGTCGGTTCTCCCGAGTCGGTACGTCTGTATTTAAGCTACCGTCCACCGTTTGACTGGCCTCAGCTGCTGTCATTTTTCTCTGCCCGCGCATTGCTTGGTGTCGAACAGGTGATACACGGGGATACTCCGGCGGCGGGAATCTATCAGCGCAGTTTTGAGCTTGAAGGGCAACGCGGGTTGTTGCGGGTTCGGAATCAGCCAGAGAAAGGCCGGCTGGAGGTGGAGGTGATTGCCGGCCGCAGTGGAGCGGTACTCTACCAGGTGCGTGAGAAGCTTCGGCGACTGTTTGACCTGGATGCAGATACTGAAGAAATTCACCGTCACCTAGCTGCTGATCCACTGTTAGCACGGGTGCTGGAGCAGAGTCCGGATGTGCGATTGCCCGGTGCCTGGGATCCGTTTGAATATGCTCTACGTGCGATTCTGGGCCAGCAGATTTCCGTCGCTGCGGCGACCACCATTGCGGGGCGCCTGGTCAGTGCTTACGGCGAGGCATTTGTCGGCCCGGATGGGCAGGAATACCGGCTTTTCCCCGGCCCGGAGCAGTTGGCAGAGGCGGATTTCTCCAGCATTGGCGTCACCCGTACCCGCGCGCAGACATTGCGCAATTTTGTGGCTGCCACCCGTAACGGGGAGATCGATTTTTCCGAACCCGAGCTCGAAACCTGGTGCCAGCAGATGACGGCGCTGCCGGGGATCGGTGATTGGACGGCGCACTACACCGCCATGCGCGGGCTGTCGATGCCCGATGCTTTTCCGGCATCGGATCTGGGAGTTTTGATCGCTCTGGGCACCGGGGACAAAAAGGCGACGCCGAAGCAGGCCCTGGCGCGCGCCGAGGACTGGCGTCCCTGGCGCGCCTACGCCGCACTGTTGTTGTGGCAATCACTCAAGTTGAGGCAAACCGCATGATTCACTACGCACTGTATTCCACCAGCTTTGGCGAGCTGGGTATTGCTGCCAGCGACAGCGGGTTGGTGGCGATCGATCTGCAGTCCGGGGCCCGGCCTCTGGCTCCCCGTGAGGGCTGGCACCGGGGCGCCTCGGATGTGACCGATCGTGCGGCAGATCAGCTGCGCGCATATTTCGCGGGTGAGCGCAGGCAGTTTGACCTGCCCCTGGCGGCCGCTGGCACGCCGTTCCAGCAGTCTGTGTGGCAGGCGCTGTGCGCCATTCCCTATGGTGAAACCTGCAGTTACCGGGCGTTGGCCGACGCGATTGGTAATCCGAAAGCCGTGCGCGCTGTGGCCCGGGCCAATGGCGCCAATCCGCTGTCTATTGTGGTCCCTTGCCACCGGGTGATTGGTGCCGATGGCACTCTGACCGGATACGCAGGCGGGCTCGATATGAAGGCGAGATTGCTGACCTTAGAGGGCGCGCCGTTTACCTGACCTGTCCGTTCAGTCATCGTGCGTCGGGGTGGCAATCGGGGGCCTTGGGCGGGATAATGCCGGGCTGATTTCCACTGACTTCAAACCCAAACTTGCAACCCACGACGAGGGCCACATGCTGTACAGATTGGGCGATAAACAGCCAAAGCTGGAGGGCGAGGGGCACTATGTTGCTCCCGGCGCGCGGGTGATTGGCCATGTGCTGATGAAGCCGCACAGTTCCGTCTGGTTCAACACGGTCATCCGTGGCGACAACGACCTGATCACCATCGGCGAGCGGGCGAATATCCAGGACGGCTCGGTGTTGCATACGGACCCGGGTATGGCGCTGATGGTGGGCACCGGCGTAACGGTCGGCCACAAGGTGACGTTACACGGTTGCCAGATTGGTGAGTATTCGCTGATCGGGATGAATGCGGTGGTGTTGAACGGGGCCAAGATCGGCAAGTGCTGCATCATCGGGGCCAATGCGCTGGTGACGGAGAATGCGGATATCCCGGATTATTCTCTGGTGCTGGGCAGCCCGGGCAAGGTGGTGAAGACGTTGGATGAATCGACGTTTGAGCTGTTGAAGGCGAGCAGTGATATTTATGTGGCCAATGGCCAGCGCTTTGCGGAAGAGCTGGTGGCGATCGGCGGCGGTGACGATGACTGAGAGTGATTGGAGCCGGCTGAAGGATAAACAGCCTGAGCCCGCATTTGAGTTTCCGGTGAAATCCCCCTGTGTCTCTGTGTGCGCGTTGAATCGTGAGGATATCTGCGAGGGGTGCTTTCGTTCCGGGAACGAGATCAGTCAGTGGGGGCGGATGACCAACGCCGAGAAAAAACAGGTTTTGCAGAATTGCCATGAGCGGGCGGTACAGATGCGTCGTGTCTGGTGGTCTGACTAGCTCTCGTTTTCTGGCGGCAGAGCACCGGGTGGAGGTTTTCAGGACCGCTGTGAACCCATCCCTGGGCGCTGCGGCGCAAACATCCTGTTTGCGACGCTCCTGAAAACCTCCACCCGGTGCTCCGCCTTCGCATCGGCCTTTTCACTACGTCAGCAAACTCGAATGCTAAGCCAGCACAACCGCTAGGGCTTAAAATGTGATCAACTACCAGAGTTGCACTCGCGCGGAGGGGCAAAGCAAGAGCCCCTGAACCAGATCAAATAGAAAAAATATGACCCAACCCTTCGTACATTTGAGAATCCATTCCGAATACTCCCTGATCGATGGCCTGGTGCGGATCAAGCCGTTGATCAACCGGGTTGCCGAGCTGGAAATGCCGGCGGTGGCGGTAACCGATCAGACCAATTTTTACGCCCAGGTGAAATTTTATAAGGCCTGTATGGGCGCAGGGATCAAGCCGATTACTGCGGCAGATTTCTGGCTGAAAGAGGGGGGGGAGGACCAGCCGACCCTACTTACGCTCTACGCCATGAACGGCGATGGCTATCGCAATATTACCGAGCTGATCTCCCGCGCGTGGATGGAGGGGCAGTACCACGGGCACGCCTACATCGAGCGGGAATGGCTGAAAGAATATGCCAGCGGTGTACTGATGCTGTCTGGTGCCAAATATGGCGACGTGGGCCGGGCTTTAATTGCCGGGCGCACCGCACAGGCGGAAGCGTTGGCGCAGGAGTGGGAGAGCGTTTTCCCCGGCCGTTACTACCTGGAATTACAGCGTACCAGCCGTCCTGGCGATGAGGAGTACCTGCACGCGGCGGTGGATCTTGCGGGCAGGCTGAATCTGCCGGTAGTGGCTACCAACGATGTGCGTTTTCTGGAAGACAGTGAGTTTGAAGCCCACGAGGTACGGGTTTGTATCCGTGAGGGCCGCGCCCTGGACGATCCCCGCCGTGAACGGCGCTATTCCCCGGAGCAGTATCTGCGAACTCCGGAGGAAATGCAGGCGCTGTTCAAAGACATTCCGGAAGCACTGGAAAATACGGTGGAAATTGCCCGCCGCTGTTCCTCGCCGATCCAACTGGGCAAATACTTCCTGCCCCAGTTCCCGATCCCTGAGGGAATGACGGAGAACGAGTTCTTCGAGAAAATCTCTTTCGACGGCCTTTACGAGCGGCTCGAAACCATCCTCGACAAGTCCGCGCCGGATTACGAAGCGCGCAAGAAGGAATACGAAGACCGCTTGCGCTTTGAGCTGGATATCGTGATCCAGATGGGATTCCCTGGCTACTTCCTGATCGTGATGGACTTTATCCAGTGGGCCAAGGATCACGATATACCGGTAGGGCCGGGACGGGGTTCCGGTGCCGGCTCGTTGATTGCCTATTCGCAGAAAATTACCGATCTGGACCCGCTGCAGTACGATCTGCTGTTCGAGCGCTTCCTGAACCCGGAGCGGGTATCCATGCCCGACTTCGACGTCGACTTCTGCATGGAAAAGCGCGACCAGGTGATCAACTACGTGGCCGATCACTACGGCCGTAATGCCGTGAGCCAGATCATCACCTTCGGCACCATGGCCGCCAAGGCGGTGGTGCGGGACGTGGCACGGGTGCAGGGCAAGTCTTACGGCCTTGCAGACAAACTCTCGAAGATGATTCCGCCGGACCCGGGCATGACCCTGGAGAAGGCTTTCGAGCAGGAGGAGGTGCTGCGGGAGTTCCTGGAGAACGATGAGGAGGGCCAGGAAATCTGGGAGATGGCGCTGCAGCTGGAAGGTGTGGCCCGGAACGTCGGCAAGCACGCCGGTGGTGTGGTCATCGCACCCACCAAGCTAACGGATTTTGCCCCGCTGTACTGTGACGAGACCGGTGCCGGCCTGGTTACCCAGTTTGACAAAAACGACGTGGAAGATGCGGGTCTGGTGAAGTTCGACTTCCTCGGCCTGCGCACCCTGACCATCATCGACTGGGCCAAGGCGATGGTGGACGAGCAGCGCGCGCGGGAAGGCAAAGAGCCGCTGGTGATCGAGGCGCTGCCGCTGGATGATCCCGATACCTACGCGATGATCAAGCGCGCCGAAACCACCGCGGTGTTCCAGCTCGAATCCCGCGGTATGAAGGACCTGATCAAACGCCTGCGGCCGGATAACCTTGAGGACATGATCGCCCTGGTGGCCCTGTTCCGCCCGGGGCCCTTGCAATCGGGCATGGTAGACGACTTTATCAACCGGAAGCACGGCCGCGCGCAGGTGGCCTACCCGGATGCCAAGTACCAGCACGAAAAGCTTAAACCGATTCTCGAGCCCACCTACGGGGTTATTGTCTACCAGGAACAGGTGATGCAGATCGCCCAGGAGCTCGCGGGTTATACCCTGGGTGGTGCGGACATGCTGCGCCGGGCCATGGGTAAGAAAAAGCCCGAGGAAATGGCCAAACAGCGGGCGACCTTTGAACAGGGCGCGAAGGAACAGGGCGTAGATCCGGACCTGGCGATCAAAATCTTCGATCTGGTGGAGAAATTCGCCGGCTACGGCTTCAACAAATCCCACTCCGCGGCCTACGCCCTGGTGTCATACCAGACTGCATGGCTGAAGGCCCATTACCCGGCGCAGTTTATGGCTGCCACCATGTCTTCGGACATGGACAAGACCGACAAGGTGGTGACCTTTATCGAAGAGTGCCGGGCCATGGGGTTGGACCTGGTGCCGCCGGATGTGAATCTGGGCAGCTACCAGTTTTCGGTGGATGTGGACAACCGTATTATTTATGGTCTGGGTGCGATCAAGGGGCTTGGGGAAGGTCCGATCGACAATATTATCGCCGAGCGCGAGCAGGGCGGGCCGTTTACCGATCTGTTCGATTTCTGCTCCCGTATCGATCCACGCAAGGTCAACAAACGCGCGCTGGAGGCACTGGTACGCTCTGGCGCCCTTGACAGTATCGGGCCAGATACCACTGGCGAAGACGGTCTGGACTATTCTCGCGCGGTGCTGTTCAACGCCCTGGACGAGGCGGTAAAGTCCGCCGAGCAGCAGAGCAAAAACGATAGTGCCGGCATGATGGACCTGTTTGGTGAGGTCGTGCGTTCCGCCTCTGACGGTGATGTGTATGAGGACTTCCGCGGTGCGCGCCCCTGGGGCATCCGCGAGCGGTTGGAGGGGGAGAAAAATACCCTCGGTCTGTACCTCACCGGCCACCCCATCGATGAGTATGAAGATGAGCTCAAGCATCTGGTGAAGGCGCGTATTGCCGACCTGAAGCCGGGCCGGGAGAGCCAGAAGGTGGCTGGTCTCTGTGTGGGGATGCGGGTGATGAAGACCAAGCGCGGTGACTCCATGGCGATTGTCACGCTGGATGACCGCAGTGCACGTATCGAGGCGGCGGTGTTCAGCGAGGCATTTGGTGAGCACCGGGAAAAGCTGGTGAAGGACTCACTGCTGGTGTTGGAGGGGGCGATCTCCCACGACGATTACAGCGGCGGCCTGAAGATGAGCGTCAACAGTGTGTCGACACTGGATGACCTGCGCAGTGGCAGTGTGATTGGCGTGACGCTGAGCATCGACAGCGCCCAGGCGTTGCCGAATACCGGGCAGCGCCTGAGCGCGTGTCTGCGCCCCTATATTGGCGGGGGCTGTCCGGTGCGGGTGGAAGTGGAGCGCAGCGACGCGCGCGGTACCTTCCTGCTGGCGGATGACTGGAAAGTGGATCCCAACGACCAGCTGATCCAGTCTTTACGCGAAGTGATCGGCCGGGAGCGGGTGAAGCTCAACTACACTCAACGGCAATAATCTGGCGCATCGACAGAGCGGGACGGAAGTCCCTTTTGAGGATTTTGGCGTCACTTGCCCTTTAGCCAGTTCGCCACTGAACCATGGTAATCTGGTCACCGGAGATCAGAGTTAGTGCGGTGTGCACTCGACTGGATAGTCCTATGCCGGTAAGCTAGCCGCCATTTTCAGTACACGGGGCCCATTTGCGACCAATCGGGGTGTTTTGGTCGCATTTCGCTGCCAATTGCGGTAGCGGGCCCGCAGAATTATCAAGGCGCGAATTACATGAACTTCAGTTTTCTCGAGTTTGAACAGCCGATTGCGGAACTGGAAAGCAAGATCAAGGAACTGCAGCATGTGGGCGATGACAATGAGCTCAACATTGCTGAAGAGATCTCCCGCCTGCGGGAAAAGAGCGAGAAGCTCACCGAGTCTCTCTATTCCGATCTCTCTCCCTGGCAGATCGTACAGGTAGCGCGCCATCCACAGCGCCCTTACGCCAAGGATTATATCGAGCGTATGTTTACCGATTGGGACGAGCTGCACGGCGACCGTCACTTCGGTGATGACAAGGCGATCATCGCGGGTATCGGCCGCCTCGACGGCCGCCCGGTGGCGGTGATCGGTGAGGAGAAGGGGCGCAGCGTCAACGAAAAGGTGAAGCGCAATTTCGGTATGCCGAAGCCTGAAGGTTACCGCAAGGCGCAGCGTGTCATGGAGATGGCGGAGCGCTTCAAAATGCCGGTACTGACCCTGATCGACACGCCGGGAGCCTATCCCGGTATCGACAGTGAGGAGCGCGGCATCAGCGAGGCGATCGCGAAGAATCTGGCGGTGATGTCACACCTGCGGACTCCGGTGATCTGTACCGTGATCGGTGAGGGCTCTTCCGGTGGTGCGCTGGCGATTGGTGTCGGCGACCAGTTGAACATGCTGCAGTACTCCACTTATTTTGTGATCTCCCCGGAAGGTTGCGCCAATATTATCTGGAAGACCGTAGAGAAGGCGCCGCTGGCTGCAGAGGCAATGGGGGTGACATCCAGTGTGCTCGAGGAGTTGGGCATTGTGGACGAGACTATCGAGGAACCGCTGGGCGGAGCACACCGCGATCCGGACCTGATGGCTTCCCGTCTCCAGGACCGTCTTTCCGAACAGCTGGATCGCCTGACAGCGGTGCCGATTGATGAGCTGCTGGAGAAGCGTTATCAGCGGCTGATGAGTTACGGAAATACGGTCGGCTGAAATCAGAAGCTTTAAAAGCTGTGACAAAAAAACCGGCGCTCAGCCGGTTTTTTTGTGTCCTGTGGCTTCTTGTGTCCCCAAATAACCAGCTTCAGGCCCGCGACTACTGGGTTTGCGACTGTCCTCGCGGATAGACTGACCATCTCTGAAAATCCGAAACGCTCACCCTGAAAATCACCCAACACTGTAGAGGTCTGTCTTGGCGGAATTGGGAGAACTGTCTGGTTTGACGCCGAGCCTGACGCTGGGGCTGTTGTTGCTGGTCTGTGTGATCAGTGCATTTATCTCTGCGGTGACGGGTAGTGCCGGCGGTATTCTGATGTTTGCGGCGCTGAATGTGGCGGTACCACTGCGTATGCTGGTGCCGATACACGGTGCGGTGCAGCTGCTGAACAATTTCGCCCGCATCGTGTACGTGCGTGAGCATATCCGTTGGGATCAGTGCATCCCGTTTTTTATCGGTTGCACGATCGGCTCCGCGGCCATGACCCTGGGGTTGGCGAATATGAATTGGCAGCAACTGCCGCTGATTCTCCTTGCGGTTTTGATTTTCTATACGGTGTTCAAGCCGAAGAAGTTGCCAGAAATCCGTTTGCAGCCGCGCAGCTTTTTCTGGGTGGGTATTGCAACGGGAACCCTCGGGATTATCGCCGGAGCGGTAGATCCATTGCTGGCGGCGTTCTTTGTACGCAAGGACATGACGCCGAAAGAAATTGTGGCGAATAAATCCGTAATGCAGGCCTGGTGTCACGCATTGAAGGTGCCTGCGTTTATTTACCTGGGGTTCGCCTTTTCTGATCACCTGGGTTTGATCCTGCTGCTGACCGTCGCTGCTGTGATCGGTACCCGTGTCGGGATTGCCCTGCTGAATCGAATCGACAGCGCGCTGTTTTTCAACCTGATGCGTGCGGCACTGTTAGTGGCCGGGGCGCGAATCGTTTACCAGTTGTTGACTTCGTAAGAGGCGGCACAAACATTTTTTAGGGACTCAACATGGCCGACTATCAGATTATCAATCCGTACAACGGCGAACAGATCGAAGCCTACGATTTCCATACCCGGGAACAGGTTGCACAAGCCGTTGATACATTGGTGGCGGGCCGCAAGAACCAGCAGTCCACGCCAGCATTCGAGCGCTCCAATATTCTGCTGAAGCTCGCGCAACTGCTGCAAGATCGCAAAGACGATCTCGCGCGCCTGATTACCGAAGAAACCGGAAAAACCATCAGCGACAGCCGCGTAGAAATCGACCGCGCCTACAACACCGCACTCGCCAGCGCCATGGAAGCCCGTGCCATCAATGGCGAAGCCCTGGACTCCGATGCCTATCCGCCAATGCGGGAAAAAGTCGGCGTGGTACTGTGGAAACCCCTGGGCACCGTGCTTTGCATCACCCCGTTCAACTTCCCGATCAATATCGCCGTGCACAAAATCGGCCCCGCATTCGCCGCCGGCAACACCATCCTGTTCAAACCTGGCCCGCAGAACAAGCGTTCCGCTGGACTGCTGGTAGAGCTCTGCTATGAAGCCGGCATGGACAAATCCGTATTGCAGATGCTGATCCCGGATATCGAAGCCACCAGCTTCGCCGTCTCTCATCCCCAGATCCAGGCCATTAACTTCACCGGCGGCACCGCCGCCGCCAACGCCATCGCCGCCAATGCCGGCTACAAGAAAATGCTGTTTGAACTCGGCGGCAACGACCCACTGATCGTCATGCCCGACGCCGACCTCGACGCCGCAGTAAAGGCCACCATCAACCAACGCTTCGCCACCGCCGGCCAGCGCTGCACCGCCGCAAAACGCCTGTTCGTACACAGCGAAGTCTTCGACGCGTTCGCCGAAAAACTCGTCATCGCCACCGCCAAACTCAAAGTCGGTGATCCCGCCGAAGACGACACCTTCGTCGGCCCCCTCATCCACACCGCCGCCGCGGACGAAGTAGAAAACCGCATCGAATCCGCCGTAAAAGCCGGCGCCCGCGTTCTGTTCGGCCATCAACGCCAGGGCAACATCCTGTGGCCCACCATCCTCGACAATGTCGCTGACGACGCCGAAATTGTTGCAGAGGAAACCTTCGGCCCCGTAGTACCGCTGCGCAAGTTCGACGATGAAAACGAGCTGATCGCTCTGATCAACAACTCACCGTTTGGTCTACAGGCTGGCGTCTTCACCCAGAACCTGGCCCTGGCCAAACGTCTGTACAACCAACTCGACGTCGGCCTGCTGGCCGTCAACGACGGCCCCGGCTTCCGCGCCGAACACTTCCCGTTCGGGGGCGTGAAAGAGAGTGGCATCGGCAAAGAGGGCGTGCGGTACGCCATTCGTGAGATGAGTTACCAGAAAACGTTGGTGATCTAACTGCTGTCGAAGCAATATGGCATGAAGCGAAGGTGCCGACACCGGGGATGGGTTCGCAAGACCTTCTGCGAGAGGGACCTCGCAGAAGAGCCCCCATGGATGGGTTTACGGCGTGTCTTGCGAACCCATCCCCGGTGGCGGTGCCGCCACAAAAATAGCTTAAAACCTAACTGCCACAAGACCAGCAACCCGCCCCGATTCACAATTCGTCGTGCCTGTTCCTATTCAAACGGCAAATCATCCCCTATACTCGGCTCCAACTTGTCGGAGTGCCTTCGGGCTGAGATCGCAGTAGCGAGATCCGTTGAACCTGATCGGGGTAACCCCCGCGTAGGAAACAAGATCTGAATTCGCTTTCAATTTTGAGCTGTTGAACCGTTCACACACTGAACACCTGCACGCCCAAAACCTGCCCTCCCAGCGCGCACTTAATGAGTGCTCTCTGAATTCTGAATAGAGAACCGCACCCCGCAAGTTATCCCAACTCATAAGGATCACAACGCAAGGGGTCAGCATGTCTCAGGTTACCGAGCCGAAACAAACCGCCGCTAAAAGCACTAAAAAAAGCAGCCGCAGCGAACAACGCGAAAGCGCCAAAGAATTCCTGGACAACCTCACCGCCCAGCAATTCCCCAACTCCCGCAAAGTGTATATCGAAGGCGAAGACCCGAGCGTAAAAGTCGGTGTCCGTGAAATCTGCCTCGGCCAGAGCCTCGTTGGTGGCGATGAACAAAACCCTATCCTCGAACCCAACGAACCCCTGCGTGTCTACGATACCGCCGGCCCCTATTCAGACCCCGACTACACACCCAACGTACACAACGGCCTGCCCAAATTGCGCCAGGCATGGATTGAAGCTCGCGGCGATACTGAAGTCCTCGACACCCGCCAGGCCGCCTACAGCCAGAAACGGATGGCCGATCAGGGCCTCGACCATATCCGCTTTGAAAACCTGCCGTATCCGCGCAAAGCCAAACGGGGAAAAAACGTCACCCAGATGCACTACGCGCGTCAGGGCATCATCACCCCGGAAATGGAATTTATCGCCATCCGCGAGAATATGGGCCGCGCGCAACTGGCCGAACAGCTGAGCGATGCGGATTATCAAAAAGCCCGCGACGGTATTTATATCCCGGAGCAAATCACCCCCGAATTTGTACGCCGGGAAGTCGCCGAAGGCCGCGCCATCATCCCGGCGAATATCAACCATACAGAACTGGAGCCGATGATCATCGGCCGCAACTTCCTGTGTAAAGTGAACTCCAATATCGGCAATTCCGCAGTAACCTCTTCCATCGAAGAGGAAGTGGAAAAGCTGGTGTGGTCCATCAAATGGGGCGGTGACACCGTCATGGACCTCTCCACCGGCCAGAATATCCACGAAACCCGCGAGTGGATCCTGCGCAACTCTCCGGTCCCCATCGGCACCGTCCCCATTTACCAGGCCCTGGAAAAGGTCGGTGGCGTAGCTGAAGACCTCAACTGGGAAGTGTTCCGCGATACCCTCATCGAACAGGCAGAGCAGGGCGTCGACTACTTCACCATCCACGCCGGCGTACTGCTGCGCTATGTACCCATGACCGCCAAACGCGTTACCGGCATCGTCTCCCGCGGCGGCTCCATCATGGCCAAATGGTGCCTCTCGCACCACAAAGAAAGTTTCCTTTACACCCACTTTGAGGAAATCTGTGAAATCTTAAAGGCCTACGACGTCAGCTTCTCCCTCGGCGACGGCCTGCGCCCCGGCTGTATCGCAGACGCCAACGACGAGGCCCAGTTTAGCGAACTGCACACCCTCGGTGAACTCACCAAAATCGCTTGGGAACACGACGTACAGACCATGATCGAAGGCCCCGGCCACGTGCCAATGCACAAGATCAAGGAAAACATGGACGAGCAGCTGGACCACTGCCACGGCGCCCCGTTCTATACCCTCGGCCCACTGACCACCGACATCGCCCCCGGCTACGACCACATCACCTCCGGCATCGGCGCCGCCATGATCGGCAGCATGGGCTGCGCCATGCTCTGTTACGTAACCCCGAAAGAGCACCTCGGGCTGCCCAACAAAGAAGACGTAAAAGAAGGCCTCATGGCCTACAAAATCGCCGCCCACGCCGCCGACCTCGCCAAGGGACACCCACGCGCCTACAAACGCGATGACGCCCTCTCCAAAGCCCGCTTCGAATTCCGCTGGGAAGATCAGTTCAACCTCGGCCTCGACCCGGAACGCGCGCGCGTCTACCACGACGAAACCCTGCCCAAAGAATCCGGCAAAGTCGCCCACTTCTGCTCCATGTGCGGCCCGAAATTCTGCTCCATGAAAATTACCCAGGACGTTCGGGACTATTCCAAAAAACTGGAAGCAGAAAAACAGGCAGCGGAGCAGGGCATGGAAGAGATGGCGATCAAGTTCAAGGATATGGGGGCCGAGCTGTATCACAAAGGCTAACCCCGTACTCGAAAGAACATGCCTTGTCTGATGATAAGGCAGTGATGCGGGTAAGCCTTCGCCAGACCTTCTAAAACAGGGACGTTTTAGAAGAGCCCCCGTGGATGGGTTGAGGGGGGGCGCCTAGCTCGTGTCTGGCGAAGGCTTACCCGTAGCACTGCCGCCCATTAACTTGCCAAGCACGGACCACGGGAATCACAAGTGGCACCAGACCAAATTAACATCGCAATAGCAGGAGCCGGTCTGATGGGCCGGCTATTAGCCTGGTGTCTCTCGAATAAGGGGCACCAGATCACATTGTTTGATTCCGGAACCCTGGAAAAACCAACCGGTGCCTGCCACACCGCCGCCGGCATGATCTCCCCACTGTCGGAACTGTTCCACTGCCCCCCGCCCATCTACCAGCTGGGCCTGCAAAGCCTGCAACACTGGCCCCAATGGGCAACACAATTGGAACAGCAAACCGGAATACCGGTCGATTACCGGCAAAAAGGCAGCATCCTCGTCGCCCACCCACAGGATCGCAACGAACTCCTGCAATTCCAGCAGGAACTCAACGCAAAACTTCCTCCAGAAAACCAGAACCAACTGCAGTGGCTGGAACATCAGACCCTGCAAAACCTCGAGCCAGACCTCGACCGCTTTGACCAGGGCCTCTACCTCGGCCCCGAAGCCGACATCGACAACCGCAAACTACTACCCGCACTGCGCGAAGCCATTGCGCAGAATCAGGTAACCCTGCGCGAAAACACTCAGGTAGACTGCGAAGAAAACACCATCGTCACAGCAACCTCCCGGGAAAGTTTCGACCTCGTCATCGACACCCGCGGCCTCGGTGCCCGTGAACAAATTCAGGGGCTGCGCGGCGTCAGGGGAGAGGTCATGGTGGTGGAAACCCCGGAAGTGCACCTGCACCGTCCGGTGCGACTGCTACATCCCCGTTACCAGCTCTATGCCGTACCGCGGGCAAACAATCAAACCGTTATCGGTGCCACCGAAATCGAAAGCGACGATCTCTCGCCGATTTCCCTGCGCTCCACCATGGAACTGTCCTCTGCGCTCTATTCCATCCACCCCGCGTTTGCCGAAGCGCGCGTGATCGAAACCCGGGTCAATTGCCGCCCAGCCACCATGGACAATCTTCCAGTGGTGCAATCCAGCCCTGGCCTGATCCGCGTCAACGGACTTTTCCGCCACGGCTACCTGCTGGCACCGACACTGGTGCAACAGGTCGAGACACAAATTGAAATGATTACAGACAAACAGGTGACCCCATGCAACTGATGGTCAATGGAGAAAATATCACTGTGGAACCGATCGGCGTGACGCTTGCCGATCTGCTGCAGCAACTGGGTTATACCGGGGAAACTTTCTCCGTTGCCCTGAATGGCGATTTTGTTGCCCGTGCCACCTATCGGCAAGTGATTCTGAAAGATGGCGACAGCCTCGATGTTGTCGCGCCGGTTGTGGGAGGTTGATGTAATGACGGAAACGACACCATACAAAAAGCCAGACACCCTGAAACTCTACGGCAAAGCATTTAACAGCCGCCTGCTGGTGGGGACCGCGCTCTATCCGTCACCGGCGATCATGCGCGAATCCGTCGCCACCTCCGGTGCGGAAATCATTACCCTGTCACTGCGTCGCCAGAGCCCGGAACAGCAGCAGGGGAAAATGATCTGGAACTATATCCGCGAATCCGGCTGTCAGTTACTGCCGAATACTGCTGGCTGTAAAACGCCGAAAGAAGTGATCGCGCTGGCGGAAATGTCCCGGGAAATCTTCGGTACTGACTGGCTCAAACTGGAAGTCATCGGTGACGATTACAATCTGCAGCCGGACCCCTACGGGCTGATCGAAGCCGCACGGGAACTGGTGCGACGCGGTTTCAAGGTGCTGCCTTACTGTACCGACGATCTGGTGGTGTGCACCCGGCTGCGGGACGCAGGCTGTGAGGTGCTGATGCCCTGGGGCTCGCCCATCGGTACCGGCCGCGGGCTGATGAACAAGTACAACCTGCAGACCCTGCGCGAACGCCTGCCGGATATTCCAATGATCATCGACGCCGGTATCGGTGCACCGTCCCAGGCGGCAGAGGCTATGGAGATGGGCTTTGATGCGGTGCTGCTGAATACCGCCATTGCCAGGGCGCAGAACCCGGTGCTGATGGCTGAGGCATTCCGGCTCGCCGTCGAGTCCGGCCGCGCGGCGCATAACGCCGGTTTGATGTTACAGCGACAGACTGCGAGCCCCAGTACCCCAATGCTGGATATGCCGTTCTGGCAGCAGACCGTCAGCGCCGGACAAAAAGTCGGTGAGAAAGACGGAGAACAAGCATGAATGCCGCCGGACAGAATCACCCAACTGCCTCAAGGCCGATCGTGTGGACGATCGCTGGCAGTGATTCCGGTGGCGGTGCCGGTATTCAGGCGGATCTGCTCACCATGCACGATTTCGGCGTGTATGGCTGTAGCGCCATTACCGCCAATACCGCGCAAAATACTCTCGGTGTACCTGCGATCAATGCGGTTGCCGATGCCGTGTTGCAATCGCAACTGGATGCCCTGATGGCCGACCTGAGGCCCGCGGCGATCAAGATTGGCCTGTTGGCAAATACCGGGCAAGTCAGGTTGGTTGCCGGGTTTCTGCGGGCCCTGAGCGCGCGGGGCGAGAGGATACCGGTGGTATACGACCCCGTGGCCGTGGCTACCAGCGGCAGCCGGCTTACTGAAGACACTACCGCCGCGGCAGTGTTGGATGAATTGCTGCCCCTGTGTACCCTGATTACCCCCAACAGCCAGGAGCTGGGGTGGTTGGCGGAGGTTGAGGCGGACACTGCGGAAACCATTCTCGCCGCTGCCCACAAGGTCCGTGGAAAACACGCATCTGCACTACTGGTCACTGGTGGCCATTTTGAAATTGAACCCGGTACCACCGCAGACCTGTTGTGTCGGGGCTCTGGTAATGTCGACGACGCCGTCGCCGAAGACTGGTTGATCGGTACCAAAATCGATACCCCGCATACCCACGGTACCGGCTGCACCCTGTCGTCCGCGATTGCGGCACTGCTCGCCCTGGGTTATCCGCTGAAAGATGCCTGTGTGGTGGCCAATGCCTATGTGCGCCGCGGGCTGCGCCTCGGCAACAACGCGCATATAGGCGGCGGTGCCGGCCCGGTGGGTCATTGTGGCTGGCCGGATCAGTTGGAGGATTTCCCCAGGGTACTGATCCAGGGCAGTGAACAGGCGAAAAAATACGGGTGTTACCGCGCACAGCAGGCAAGCCGTTACGCGGCGGAATTTGCGCAGCCGGATAGTCATCGCCTCGGCCTGTATCCGGTAGTGGACTCGGTGGAATGGATCGAGAAGCTCGCCCGGGCCGGGGTGCGGACATTGCAGCTGCGGATCAAGCGCCCTGGCGATGATCTTCGTCGACAGATCGAGCAGGCCGTCAGTATCGGCCGTGACTACGATCTGCGGCTGTTTATCAATGACCACTGGCAGCTCGCCATCGAGTGTGGGGCCTACGGTGTGCATCTGGGGCAGGAAGATCTGCAGGACGCGGATCTCAAGGCCATTCAGGCCGCCGGACTCAAACTCGGTATCAGTACCCACGGCTTTTTCGAGTTGCTCTACGCCTACCAGTATCGGCCCAGCTACCTGGCCATCGGTGCCATTTACGCCACCAATACCAAGGATATGAGTGGCCAGCTGCAGGGGCCGGAAAAGCTCGCGCGTATGGCCGCGCTGCTGCCGGGCTATCCCCTGGTGGCCATTGGTGGCATCGACCTGGCGCGCGCGCCGGTGATTGCCGCTACCGGAGTTGGTAGTATTGCAGTGGTGACCGCTGTCACAAAAGCGCCGGATTACCGGCAGGCGGTCAAACAGCTGAGTACTGTGCTGGAAAATAATTGAAGGATAACGGGTAGAGCCAGATGTTGAGCCGTAAACAGTTGCAGCGCTATAGCCGTCAGATCATGCTGCCGCAGGTGGGTGAAGCAGGGCAGGAAACGCTCGGCCAGGCGAAAATTCTGATCGTGGGGCTGGGCGGCCTTGGCAGCCCGGCGTCACTGTATCTCGCTGCCGCTGGCATCGGTGAGCTGCATCTGGTGGACGGTGATACGGTGGATATTTCCAACCTGCAGCGTCAGGTGCTGTACAAGACCAATCACCGGGAAAAGTCCAAGGCCCAGGTGGCTGCACAACAGTTGACCGCTGCCAATCCGGAAATCCGCGTGCAGGCGCATGCGCGTATGGCGGACGAGGCGTGGCTGACGGCGCTGCTGGATCAGCAGTCTTTTGATCTGGTGCTGGACTGTACCGACAATCTCAATATCCGCCACATTATCAACCGCTGTTGTTTAAATGCGCGTGTGCCGGTAATCATGGCCTCGGTGCGGGGCTTTTCCGGGCAGCTGGTAAGCTTTGATTTTCGCAAGTCTGCCAGTCCCTGTTACGCCTGCCTGTTTCCCCCCGCTAAATCGCCGGCCACACAGGGAGAGGAGGTGCCGGAAGCGGAGAATTGCTCAACCGTCGGTGTGATCGGCCCTGCGCTGGGTATGATGGGCAGCGCTCAGGCATTGGAAGCATTGAAGATGCTGCTGGGCTTGTCGGTTTCCAGCTTGAACCGGTTGCAGTTGTTTGAGGCAGAGACGCTGGAGTGGCGCGCACTGCGGTTACCCGTCAATCAGCCCTGTGCAGTATGTGGAGA
The DNA here is from genome assembly GCF_020991125.1 of Microbulbifer celer. Taxonomy (NCBI): domain Bacteria; kingdom Pseudomonadati; phylum Pseudomonadota; class Gammaproteobacteria; order Cellvibrionales; family Microbulbiferaceae; genus Microbulbifer; species Microbulbifer celer. The sequence goes on along the minus strand of NZ_CP087715.1, from coordinate 2,310,330 downwards.
CTGAAGAGACGGTGAATAAAAAAGCCCGGCCGGGCGGCTAATACTGTTCACTTAAGCTGTTAAGTGGCGGTGCCGCTACCGGGTGTGGTCTTGCGAGACACGCCGTGAACCCATCCCTGGGGGCTCGGCTGCGGCCGTCCTGGCCGCAGACGGTCTCGCAAGACCACACCCGGCATCGCCACCTTCGCGCAGAATTTCGTTAAGTAAACAGCATTACGGCCGGGGGGCCGGGCAAACGCTCAACGAGCAGTTTGGGTTGGGCACTCGTCAATTCCTTGAACTTGTATTCCTTGAACTTGGCTGTGCGCTTTAAAAGTTGGCAGCGGCGGTGAGCCATAATTTATCGGTATCTGTACTGTAGTCATCGGCAGTGAAACTGCTGTACTTCAGGCTCAGGTTGACGCCAGCCAGGGAAGTGGCGGCGAGAAAACCGTGTTCGCTACCGAGCCTGTCCATGCCGGAAACGCTGCTGTCGTCAGAGTTGAGCTGGTGATAGTTGACCGCCAGTTTGACGTTGCCGAGCTTGGTGCCCAGCGACATGTACACATCTTCAATACCGCCGGGGATATTGCCGGTGCCGCCGCCGAGAAATTTGTCCGCCCAGCCCTGGAATTTGTGCAGGGTGGCCAGTGGGGTAATGAACTGCCCTTTGTCTCCATCTGCCCCCAGCAACTCATAACCACCGGAAAGGGTGAACTGCCCCAATTTCAGTTTGCCTTCGGCCAGCAGATAGTCCGCATCGTAATCGGCGGGATTGTTGGCAGCAGATGACTGGGTGGCGTACTCGACGGTATAACCGAATTCGCCGGCATTGCCCGCAAAGCGTGCACCGTAGGTATCGGTGGAAAAGGCGGCGGCGTCCTTGTTATCGAGCAGGTAGGCATAGCCGGTCAGCACACCCAGCGGCAGGCCGGCATACTTGGCGTTCAGCAGATAGGTGTCATTGGTGTGATCCCCCAGGGGGCTGTCTTCACCGAAAATACGATTGACGTTGCGAACGCGCGCAGCAAATAGCGAGGTGTCTTCAAGGCTGGTATTGGCAACACTGAAGCCATCGTAAGTCTGCTCGTTCTGACGAAAGCCCACGCCGCCGACGAAACGCTGATTGTCCAGCAGAATACGCTGACGGCCGTACTTGAGGCTGGTATCGGCGAACTTGTAGATCAGCAGCGCCTGGTTGACCTCGGTACCTTCGGGGTCGCCGACACCGCCTTCAAACTCGGTGACATGGGTGACGTCGTCCATTTCCAGCAGCAGGCTCAGTCCCTGATAACTCGCAGAACTGAACGTCAGACGGGTTTTGATACTGGTGAGATCGACATCGCTGCCGCCTTCGCTGTCGACGAACTCGCTGCGGCCGCGAAAGCCGAGGGTCACATCCCCCTCGCTCAGGGCATCACTGAAGCTGCTGACACTGGGAGCCGCCTGTTCAACTTCTTCCTGTGCCATTGCGGGCACAGCCGCCGCAGCAATCATGGCCGCCAGTGACGAAACGGCGAAACGGGCCTTGTATTGGGTTGGTTTCATAACGTGATCCTTGTGTAGTTATAGTCTCTTAGCTGTTTGAGTTTTTTAATCTGGATGCAGACCCGGTTAAAGCCGATCGATCAGGCCGCATGTTCGACGGAATCCTGTTCCGCCTTGTTGGTTTCTGAGGCCGCAGAAGCCGTACCATTTTGTAATTTTTCTTCCGGCGCTTTCGCTGAGGGAACCGGTACATCCGGCTTACCGTGCCGCTCGTGCAGGAATTTCAGTACCCGGGAGCGGTAGTGGTTGTAGGTCGGGTCATCTGCCAGGGCGAGACGTTCCCTCGGGCGAGCCAGGTCTACGTTAAGTATTTCGCCGATAGTGGCCGCAGGGCCGTTGGTCATCATCACAATACGGTCGGAGAGCAGCACCGCTTCGTCCACGTCGTGGGTAATCATGATGACGGTGTTGTTCAGTTCCGCCTGGATTTCCATCAGGGAATCCTGCATATGCGCGCGGGTCAGGGCGTCCAGAGCACCGAAGGGTTCGTCCATCAACAGGACCTGCGGCTGCATCGATAGGGCGCGCGCAATGCCGACGCGTTGTTTCATGCCGCCAGAAATTTCACCGGGACGTTTGTGCATGGCGTGGCCCATATGCACCAGGTTGAGGTTGTGTTCAATCCACTCGCGCATTTGCGCTTTTGAGCGGGACTTTCCGAAAACCTGCTTGACCGCCAGCTCAACATTTTCAAACGCAGTCAGCCAGGGCAGCAGGGAGTGGTTCTGGAATACCACAGCGCGCTCCGGACCGGGCTCCGTAACTTCCCTGCCGTTGAGAATGACTCCGCCGCGGGTGGCTTGATACAGGCCGGCGACCACATTCAGCACCGTGGATTTACCGCACCCCGAGTGACCGATCAGGGATACGAACTCACCCTTTTCGATCTTTAGGTCCACGTCCTGCAGCGCGGTGAACGGGCCTTTCGGGGTAGGGAATTCCATGTCGATATGACTGATGTCCAGTAGTGCACTCATGACTTTCTCCAGGTAATTTTCAGTCGGTATAAACGGGTACGTTGGGCAGTAGTGTTTTCAGTTCGCAGCGTTGTCCCAGGAGACCAGCCTCTGCAGGGCCTGCATGCCGCGATCCAGCAGGAATCCGATAAAGCCGATGACGATGACCGCGGCCATGATGCGCGCCAGTGAATCGGAGCTGCCGTTCTGGAATTCATCCCACACAAACTTTCCCAGTCCCGGGTTTTGCGCCAGCATTTCCGCGGCGATCAACACCATCCAGGCCACACCGAGGGACAGGCGCATACCGGCAAAGATCATTGGCACGGAAGCGGGCAGGACGACTTTCTGTACATGACGCAGCGCCGGCAGCCGCAGTACTTTGCTGACGTTCACCAAGTCGTCATCGATACTCGCAACTCCCATCGCGGTATTGATCACCATGGGCCACAGACAGCACAGGGTGACGGTGATCATGGAATTGAGAAAAGACTTGGCGATTGCCGGGTCCGGGGTGGTGTAAAGCGCTGATACCACCATGGTCACCAGGGGAAGCCATGCCAGCGGTGATACCGGTTTGAATATCTGAACGATGGGGTTGATGGCACTGTTCAACGTACGGCTCAAGCCCACGGTAATACCCAGTGGAATGGCAATGGCCGCCGCGAGTAAAAATCCACTCATGACGGTGATCAGGCTGGTAAAGATCTGGTCGACAAAGGTTTCCTTACCGGTGTAATCGCGGATCTTTGGCTCATAGCTCGGATCTTCCGCAACACGCTTGGCATTACGGACCTCCTGGCGCTCATAGAAGGCGACTTCTTTTTCCCGCGAGCGTTGGTGTTCCTCATGCAGCGCTTCGAACTGCTCGAACACTGCACCTGGCCCGGGGAACTTGCCCAGTGAAGTATCAATGCTTTGCGCGGCAACCGACCACAACAAAAGGAAAGCCAGTATGCCGATCAATGGCAACGTGACTGCCCGTGTAGCGCCACCGATCATGTTGCTGTTCAGCTGTGGTAATCGGAGCCCCTGCCATTTCCGTGTATTCACTGTTGTGGATAGCATGGTTCTTTTACCTCTTGGTGGTTAAAACCCGTTGATGAGCGGAGTTATTCTTGTCGCCCGCCCTTTGATGGGCGGGCCGTCTACTTGCAGTTTGAGTTGTGTCAGAGTTTCTGGCCGGACTTCAGGCCGATGGGAAACTTTTCAATGTATTCGTTCGGCTTGTGGCCGTTGTAAACGATGCCATCGATAAAGTGTGTCTGCGGATCGCGGAAACCGTCTTCGGATTCAAAGTCAGGGAATTGCGCTGCAGTTGCCAGCTTCTCAGCGATCAGGGATTTTGCGGCAGCTTCATAAATGTCCGGGCGGTAAACCCTGGCTGCGAGTTCCTTGTACCAGGCGTCCGGCTTGTCTTCAGGAATCTGCCCCCAGCGACGCATCTGGGTCAGATACCAGATGGCATCGGAGTAGTAGGGATAGGTCGCGTTGTAACGGAAAAAGACATTGAAGTCCGGTACCTCACGCTTGTCGCCTTTCTCGTACTCGAAGGTGCCGGTCATGCTGTTGGCAATCACCTCGTAGTCCGCGCCGACGTAGTTTGACTGGGAGAGAATCTCAACGGCTTGCGAGCGGTTGGCATTATTGTTCTCATCCAGCCACATGGCGGCGCGAATCAGTGCGCGTGTGAGACGGATGGTGGTGTTCGGATATTTCTCGGCGAATTCCCTGGTGATGCCGAAGACTTTTTCCGGGTTGTCTTTCCAGATTTCGTAGTCGGTTACCACGGGGACACCAATACCCTTGAATACCGCCTGCTGATTCCAGGGTTCGCCCACGCAGTAGCCGTAAATGGTGCCGGCCTCAAGGGTTGCCGGCATTTGCGGTGGTGGGGTTACCGAGAGCAGTGCATCCGCATCGATGTGACCGGAGATATCGCCTTTGTGTGGTGCGTAATAGCCCGGGTGAATGCCACCGGCCGCGAGCCAGTAGCGCAGTTCATAGTTGTGGGTGGAAACCGGGAATACCATACCCATATTGAAGGGCTTGCCGTCTTCCTTGTATTTCTCCACTACCGGCTTCAGTGCATCCGCTTTGATCGGGTGTACCGGTTTACCGTCATCCCTTTTGGGGATATTGGGCTTCATTTCTTCCCAGATGGCGTTGGAAACGGTAATGCCGTTGCCGTTCAGGTCCATGGAAAAGGGGGTGATGATTTCGGCTTCGGTGCCAAATCCCATGGTAGCGGCGATTGGCTGTCCGGCCAGCATGTGGGCGCCGTCCAGTCGTCCATCGATAACGCCATCCAGTAATACTTTCCAGTTGGCCTGGGCTTCGATGGTGACGTAAAGACCTTCGTCCTCAAAGAACCCTTTTTCATAGGCGATGGCGATGGGTGCCATATCGGTCAGTTTGATGAATCCGAAGGTGAGCTCTTCCTTCTCCGGGTAACCGAGCTCTTCCGACACTGTGGGGGCAGCGGCCACCCCAAAGGTCAATGTCAGCGCGAGACTGCTGGCGAGTTTTCGAAAGGGCTTCTTCCATTGCATGTCATCTATCCCCTGGTGATTGCGATTAGTTTGTAATTGCTGGTTTTAAAATTTCGGGCAAAAAAAAAGCGCTCACGGAAGCCTGTCGGGTGACAGCCTTCTGTGAGCGCCTCTGCTCGTGGGCAATCGCCGGTGCGATATCTCGCAATGTCTGTATTGCGAATGGCGTTGCCGGGTTGTTTGCAACCTGAGTTATTGTGGTCAGGTGGCTTGAATGCGTTCGGCCTTCGATTGGCCTTTACACCGTTCGCATTGCGAAGAGCGTGCCAATTTTTTCTGCGCGGTGGATTTACGTTTGAATGTTTAACTCGGTTGTGTCTTTTGCACTGATGCGGTTCCGAGCGGCATTGGCTAGGTAAATCGTTGTTATCGTTACATTTTTAACTGGGCGGTTGGATTTGCATGGGTGGCAAAAAGGCAAAGCCAGGTCTGTCCGCAATGCCTGATGGCCACCGGGGAGCGTTTATTTATGTTGATACCGGCGTCACCGTTGAAGCGGTTTCGGTGCGAGTCGCCGGCGGTTTGGCCAGTTTGTGGTGCGTAGACACGCGTTCGACGGTGAGATATCAGTGCGCGGCGGGTTCTTTTCTGGTGCGCATGGGGAAAACCGGGGAAGTTGAGGGGCGATGAACTTGTCGGAAGGGCGCAAAATGGGGGAATAAAAAAGGCCGGGTACGTGACCCGGCCCGCTGGAACAATCTATCTGATTGTACCTTAACTCGAGAGCGTCGAATTAGAAGCTGTAGTTCAGACCAACACCGGCAATCCAGGCTTCGAGATTGGTAGTGCCGCCGTCAAAGTAAGTATTGAGGGCAGTGGCCGTACCAGCCGGGGTGGGGAAGCTCACCGGTAGGCTGGAGAACTCCTGGATCTTGGAGTCGTCGCCCCACAGGTAGGCTACGCCGCCATCGATGCTCAGCTGGTTGCTGAACTCGTAGCTGCCGCCAAAGGTTACCCAGTGACGGTCATTGTCTGGAATAGACAGGGTGCGCCAGGTGACATCGCGGCCAACCCGGTCGGTTTCTTCGGTGTACAGTCCATCGCGCGCAGCGCCTTCATCGTAGGCATAGCCCACACGCCAGGTCACTTCGTCACAAGGGTAGTACTCCAGGCCCAGGCTGTAGCGCCAGCCACTTTTGAAGTTTTCTTCCTTGATGTGCAGCGGGTTGTAACCCGGGAACGGTTGCCCATTGATGTCCTGATTGGGGAAGAAGGCTTCCAGGCGCTCAAAGTCGTCCCAGTCGGTCCAGGTGGCACCCAGTGCCAGGCCCCACTCGTTGTTGAAACGGTGGTAGAGCCCGATCTCCGCGGTATCTGGCAGGTCCAGCGTCAGGTCGGCCCGCTCATTGTCAAATGGCAGCTCGGTAGTGACGGAGGTCAATAGATCGGAATTCACGTCCGCTTTAATTTTCGGGTCAAACTCGGACTGATAGGAAATACCGATGCGGGTGCGGTCGCTGATGTTCCACAGTGCGCCGATGGACCAGCCGTAGTCCCAGTCATCGCCACTGGCGTCCAGGATCTTGGCGTCTGACAGCGGCTGCTGCAGTGCCGGGTCCAGCGCAAAGTCGCGCGGCACCTTGGACTTCAGTGTTGCGTCCGCATACAGGAAGTTGGCGGAAACGCCGATGCTGAACACGTCCTGATAGTTGTATGCGATAGATGGAGCAATATTGACGGTCAACAGCTCGGTTTTGTCGGCGATGTGAGTGACCGCCCAGGTGGGTTTGAAGTCGGTTTCCAGGCCGTAATCGGCGTTCGCGGACAGGCCGAAAGACCAGCAGTCATCAATGGGCACCGCCACAAAACCGAAGGGAACGAAGGCGCCGCTGGCGTAGTCGTTGGCTTCCTGGTAGATCGGGTCCGTCAGGGCGATATCGCCGATTGGTGTCTCGGCAAAATACTGTGTATAGCCGGCGGCATCAATTTCCGGGTTTACATAGTTGAAGCCACCGGACACGGTGATGGTGTCAAACAGCGCGGAGCCCGCGGGGTTGCGCGCCAGAATACCAACAGTGTCGCCAACAGTATTTTCTGCAGCGTAGGCACGACCGAGACCGGCAGCGCTGGATTCCTGAAGTGCAAAGCCGGCAGCCATGGCCCCGCTGGAAAAGGTGCCGCCGGACACCGCACAGATCGCTGCGGTCAGTGCGGCTTTACTCAGAGTTTTATTAGTCATGAGGTCCCACTCTATTGCTGAAATTGTCGCCAGTCAGCGGGTGAGAAAAATCAGCCCGCTTTTGGCAGAGAAGCTTTTCCAGAAAGTTTTCGCTTTAAGCAAACAAAATCCTAGTAGAAAACATTCTAGCAGCGCGAATTTTACGCACAGGGAAAATGCGACGACTTTATAGTGATTGAGAGCGGAAAAATCTACTTATTGGCGCGATTTTTTTACGATATTTGAAAATTTTTTTCTTGTTATTTTTTTATGTTTACAGGTGCGCCATCAATGGTAAGTTTCGTCAGGGTAATCTGGTAGCTTTTGCCATCCTCTTCCTGCTGGGAAAGTTTTACCAAGGCGTAATTCCACTCCGGGGCGAACCAGATGTCAGTTTCGCGCTCGGCGTCCTCTTCCCGTACCCGTTGTACCCTGACGGTTTCTACCATTCCCATTGGCGTTTTGATTGATTCGTTGCCAAGAATGCGGAACTTGTAATGGCGGATTTTCTTTCCGTTGGCAACGCGGTATTCCAGGTTTTTCTTTCCCGCGGCCACATCCTGTGCCAGTTGAAGCTGGTAGCTGATTTTGTCTTGAATGTCCTTCGGCGCGTCGTTGATGCTGCGCTCTTTGTCGTAAATATTGGTGATGCGGTGCTTGGCGTGGTCAAAATTGAACGCAGTGTGGCGATCTCGGCCGAGGCCGGTTTTTTTGTAGTTGTAGTGTTGTGGCAACAGCTGCGTGCCTTGCCGACTGAAGCGTGAGTACTCTTCAATCTTGGCAAACAGGGAATTGGCGGAAAAATCCAGTCGCCAGCTATCGGGCCCACCGCTAAGCGTGCGCACGGCGGTCACACCAAAGCCGCCGAACTTGGCTTCATAGGTGGCGGTAAATGGCTGCAGGATGCTCGAGGTTGAATCGGGCGCTAAATCGCTGGATGGTTCTGCACCAACGGAAAAGGGCAGGAGAATCAGGAATGCGAGGGCAGTGCGGACAGTGGCCGCAATGTGATTAGTGGCTGTAATGCGGGACAAGGTATCACCTCCGGCCTATATTCCATTCAGTCAGGCCGGAAGTGTAGCCGGCCCTACAACCGTTTTCCGGTTGGCGGCAGTAGCTCGCCATCCAGTTCGGCACGATCTTCGACCATCCTCAGCCGCCCCTCGGCAAACCAGGTCGCGGCCAGCGGATAGATTTTATGTTCCTGCACTTGCACACGTTGTGCAAGGCTGTCGGCGGTGTCTCCAGATTCTACCGGGACCACTGCCTGAACAATCGGTGGGCCGCCATCCAGTTCTTCAGTGACGAAATGCACCGTAGCGCCGTGTTCGCTGTCTCCAGCGTCAATTGCCCGCTGGTGCGTATGCAGGCCCTGGTACTTGGGCAGCAGGGACGGGTGAATGTTCAATAGCCGGCCACTATAGTGGCGCACGAAGCCCGGTGTGAGAATGCGCATAAAGCCAGCGAGGATGATCAGATCTGGCTGGTAGGCATCGACAACCTCGATCATGGCGTGGTCAAAACTTTCGCGATCGGCAAACTCCCGGTGACTGAGCACCTGGGTGGCGACGCCGGCGTTTTGTGCGCGGGTCAGGCCGTAGGCCTCAGCTTTGTTGCTGATCACCGCTTCCACGCGGTAGGCGCAGTCGGGCTCGGCGGCGGCATCGAGGAAGGCCTGCAGATTGGTGCCACTGCCGGAGATCAACACCACCACGCGGCACTGGGCGACGGAAGATGAGTCTGTCATACCGCTTTACAGTCCCGCCAGCTCGACCGCTTCGCCATCATCGCCTTGCTCGATGGAGCCAATAACGAAGGCCTCTTCACCCAGGTCCTTGAGGGTCTGCAGAGCTTTGTCTGCCTGGTCCGCGGGAACGCAGATCACCATACCGACACCGCAGTTGAAGGTGCGGTACATCTCGCGGCCTTCGATATTGCCGGCCTCCTGCAGCCAGCGGAATACCGGTGGCAGGTCCCAGCTTTTGGTATCGATTACCGCACGGGCATTTTCCGGCAGTACCCGCGGCAGGTTCTCCAGCAGGCCGCCGCCAGTGATGTGGCTCAGGGCGTTGACCTGGACTTCCTTCATCAGCGCCAGCAGGTTCTTGACGTAAATGCGGGTGGGGGCCATCAGGGATTCAGCGAGGGTTTTCCCTTCCAGGTCCTTCTGCAGGTCTGCATCGCTGATTTCCAGCACCTTGCGGATCAGGGAGTAACCGTTGGAGTGTGGGCCGGAGGCGCCGAGTCCGATCAGTTTGTCGCCGGTGCGGACCTTGCTACCGTCGATGATCTCGGACTTTTCCACTACACCCACGCAGAAGCCGGCCAGGTCGTAGTCGTCACCTTCGTACATGCCGGGCATTTCCGCGGTTTCGCCGCCTACCAGCGCCGCGCCCGCCAGTTCGCAGCCTTTGCCGATGCCGGAGACGACATCCGCGGCGATGTCGACATTCAGCTTGCCGGTGGCGTAGTAGTCGAGGAAGAACAGGGGCTCGGCGCCTGCGACCACCAGGTCATTGACACACATGGCCACCAGATCGATACCGATACTGTCGTGGATGCCCAGATCCATCGCCAGGCGCAGTTTGGTGCCCACGCCATCGGTGCCGCTTACCAGTACCGGCTCTTTATAGCCGCTGGGCAGTTCGCACAGGGCGCCGAAGCCGCCCAGTCCGCCCATCACTTCCGGGCGCTGGGTGCGCTTGGCTACATGCTTGATACGCTCGACCAGCGCATTTCCTGCGTCGATGTCGACACCGGCATCTTTGTAGCTGAGGGAGGGGCTGGCGGAAGGAGTGTTCGGCTTGGAGTCGCTCATGGTTCAACCTGTCGGGGGCCTGATTTGAAGGGCGCGTATTTTAGGGGCTGTCAGCACTAATTGCGATAGTTCCATTGGCACTGATCGCCGTCAAACCGGGCAAAAACCGGGTAAATCGGCAATGGAAGCCGGGAAAATACGCGATTTCTGCGAACTGGAGGCTGGGAGAAACAGCCGACACTGATACAATAGCCATAATTTTGACCATCGCGGGCTTTATTGCGGCGCCCGCGGTAGCGAGTCCTGCCGCAAGGCAACCCAGAATAAGAGGTAAAGGGGAACTCCGATGCCATTGCCGTTCCAGCCCCGTATTGCACTGTTCAGTGTATTAATCCTGCTGGCGCTTGCCGCCTGGCAACCGGTACAGGCGCGGGTGATTCCCGATCTGTATGAAGTCATAGAGGAGGTGCCCAGCCGCGGCACCACCGATCGTGCCAGTGCCAGCCGCCGTGGCCTGGAGCGTGTATTCGTACGTGTTACCGGTGACCAGGATATCGGCAGCAGCCCGCAGTTGGCCCCGGTACTGGAAAAGGCCCAGAATTATCTGCAGGTCTACCGCTACAAGACTGAGGATAACCAGCTTTACCTGCACCTTGCCTATGATCCGAGGGCGGTCAACGACCTGGTACATCAGTTGAAATTGCCCCTGTGGCCGGCCAATCGCCCCGGGACACTGGTCTGGATCGCGGTGGATACCCTGCAGAATGGTCGTGATTCCCTGCGACAGGAAGATTACCCCGAGCTGTTCGGGCTGTTGGACGGGATCGCGGCGGAGCGCGGTCTGCCGCTGGATTTCCCGGTCATGGACCTCAACGATCAGCGCAACATGCCGCTGGGTAGCCTGTGGGCACAGGACGAGGCCGCGGCCCAGCGTGCCGGTGTGCGCTACAGTTCCGACGCGACACTGATGGGGCGGCTGCTGCAGACTTCCGGGCAGCGCTGGCAGGCCAACTGGCTGTTGATTCACGGTGGCCGCAGTTATGCGTTTGATGCCCGTGGTGACTCAATGGAAGAGGTGGCCTTGCGCGGGGTCAACGAAGCGGCCAATGTGCTCGCCGAGCGCTATGCGGTGAGTACCGGAGAGTCCGATGGTGTGGCCAGCGCCGTGCTGGTGGAGATTGCCGGCATTGACAGCTTTTCCGATTACACCCGGGCCACCCAATATCTGCAGGAGCTGGCTCAGGTGAGCAGTGCTGAAGTATTGGCGGTCAGTGGGGATTGCCTCACGGTATCGCTGACCACGGCGACCCCTATGGCCAGCCTGCGCGATGCGCTGGCGTTGAACCGCAACCTGAAACACGCGGACGAGGGCCCGATGGATCTCACCGGTTACCGCGCCCCCCTTGGCAGTGCGCAGAACCCTCTGCGCTACACCTGGCGGTAATCCCGTGACTGCGCGCGATAATAAGGGCCAGAGCGGCGTGCCCCAACAATTGCCGCTGGGCGTATCCCTGCGGGACGATGCCACGTTCGCTAATTTCTTTCAGTCTCCCGACGATGGCAATCGACAGGTGGTGGGGTTGCTGCAGGAGTTCGCTAGTGGAGAAAACCCGGAGCCGGTTATCTACCTGTGGGGAGAGCCCGGTAGCGGCGTCACTCACCTGCTGCAGTCTGTGTGTCAGGTAGCGGAGAGGGCAGGCCGCAGTTTCCAGTATCTGCCGCTGGGGGACATGGAAGATTCCGACCCGGAGATGATTCTGGAAGGGCTCGATCACCTGGATCTGGTGTGTATCGACGATCTGGAGCGGGCAGAGAATGATGCCCGCTGGCAGACGGCGCTGTTTCACCTCTATAACCGATTGAAGGACAGCGGGCGACAATTGCTGGTGGGTGCCAGGAAGTCTCCCAATGGACTGGACCTGCAGTTGGCAGACCTGCGTTCGCGTCTTCAGTGGGCACTGGTGTTCCAGCTGCACCCGCTGAGCGATGCGGACAAGCTGGCAGCGCTGCGCCAGCGCAGCCGCCTGCGGGGCTTTGATCTGCCGGAGGACGTGGCCCAGTACATTCTGCACCGGGCACCCAGAGATACCCGGGCGTTGTTCGCCTGTCTGGAGCAGCTGGATCAGGCGTCCCTGCAGGCCCAGCGCAAGATCACCATTCCCTTCGTCAAGCAGGTGTTGCACATCTGATTGCCGCCCGTTGCGGGCAAGTTGGCATTTCCTTCTACACTTACGGCAATAGGCGCGGAGAAATCTGCGCCAGCTGCCCGTATCGGGTGTCATTGGCACCTGAAATGGGCGGGTCATTTTGCAGGTTGAAGGAGGTCAGTATGTCAGCCGTTTCCCGTTTTACATTTCTGGTCGCTGGGCTCGCTCTGTCGAGCCTGGCGTTATCTGCCGCTGCGCAGACGGTCGTCAGTGTTTCCAAGGTCACCGAGAAGGGGGTGAATGGGATGCTGGGGACGGTGACGATTACCGAGACGCCGTACGGGTTGGTGTTTACGCCGAAGCTGAAGGGGTTGCCGCGAGGCCTGCATGGGTTTCATTTGCATGCGAATGGTAGCTGTGAGCCGGCGACCAAAGACGGCAAGGTGGTGCCTGGCGGTGCAGCGGGTGGGCATTACGATCCGAAGAACAGTGGCAAACATGGATATCCTTGGGGGGATGGCCATCTGGGGGATTTGCCGGTACTGATTGTGGATAGTGATGGGAATGCGACGGAGCCGGTGCTGGCGCCGCGCCTCAAGGTGTCAGACCTGAAGGGGCGTGCGCTGATGATTCACGCCGGTGGTGACAATCACTCCGACAAGCCCAAACCGCTTGGGGGTGGTGGGGCGCGGATTGCCTGTGGGGTGATTCAATAAATTCTATGTTTGGCAAAGTGGTATTGGCGAGAGGCGGCACCGCTACCGGTGGCAGCCTTACAAGACACGCCGTGAACCCATCCCTGGGGGCTCTGCAAAAACATCCCTGTTTTTGAAGGTCTTGTAAGGCTGCCACCGGTAGCGGTACCTGCGCCCGTACTTCAGTTCATCTGGCCGAGTACTCGGTGAAATATCCTTCTCGATCGCAACGGCTATCGCGTACTTCCCCTGTTATCGGTTTAAACGCCGGATCAAAGCAGCGCGGCAGCGGCCAGGTCGGCTTGCGGATATTCAACCCCTGCTGCGGGGAGCATGGTGTGTCACTGTCGGGAATACACCAGTCTGTTGGCGTGACTTGTGGTGCGTCGTTTTGTCGGTGGCGAAACTCCGACACTGCGTGATACACGACCCGCCGCGCTCGATTCAGGCTGCCGAGGGGCTGCCATTCTCCCACCCCGTGCCAGGGGTTCATCGAGAGATTCTCACAAAACGCCTGTTGCGCGTCGCTGGTAAAGGTCTGCGGCGGGATGTGGATTCGTGCGATTGGGATAAACGGGGATTCCGCTTCGTCCCAGATCACGGTGGCGTCGTCCAGGGGCATATCTCCCTCTGCGACCCTCGGCTGCACCATGAAATCGAAGCAGGCACTGTCGGATGCCAGGGTTTCTGCCATCTGGGCGGTGAGGAAATCTGGCTTGCTCTGGTCGACGGTGACGGTGTAGCGGGCGCCGGGGCAGGGGCGGGCGGAGAATTTCAGTTCGGTGTCCCCGAGCCGGTAGGGCAGCATGGAGAAGTATCGTTCGCCCAACGGTGTGTCGATTGTGGACGAAATGGTCTGCCTTGCGCGGAGCATTTCTGTCAGGTTGAGCCGCGGCGGCCACAGGCCGATAAACCAACCTGTACGATCCTGTTTCGCCAGGTGGGTGATGTTTTCCGCATAGTCGTGGATGTTGCGGTTAAAGAAGGCCGGGGTGTTGGTCATGATGAAGTCCTGGGTGGCGGTGGCCCCCAGTTCCGGTGCAATGGAAGTGCCCGTTGCGCCCACCAGTTTTATCGCCATGCCGCGGGCATCGCCTTTCCCGTCCGGTTGTACCAGCATGTCGCCATTGGAGTAACGGATCCAGGATTGATAGCTGCGCCCGGGCTCGGCAAATACGCTGTGTTGAAACTCCGCGGGTATGTCGCCGTTGATTTCAAATTCGGCGCGCAAGCAACCGGTTGCCTTGGCGTGGGCGTCGCGACGGTATGGCCCATCATTGTGCTGCTGCGCCACCCGGGAGATTTCTCGGGCAGATTTGATAGACGAAAGGATGGCTGTGCGCTCTGCATCACTCATCTCCATGCCCATTTCCGTCACCAGGCTATCCAGTGCGTCTGATGTCAGCTCCTGTTGCGCATTGGTATGGGCAGAAAGCAGAAGGGTGCAGAATAGTAAGATGCAGGGTCTCATTGACTGGTCTCCTGGGCAGCCATTTGCATGTCATCACTGCGCAAGCTTTCGCAGGCCTGCTCGCCGAGGGGGCCTTCCGGCGGTGTGCTGTAATTCGCCCAGTTCTGCGGGTCCCCGCCAAGGGCCTGATCGAAATCCGGGTTGCCCATCACTTTCAGGTATTCGAGCAACGCCATACGCTCCCGCTCGGTAAGTCGTCGGCCGATGCGGCCGCTGACATCGGCATCGGTAAACAGGTGGCCGGTGTTGTGGTTACCCTTGATGGTGGTGTCAAACACAAAGTTCCCTTCGCGCATATCGGTGATATAGCCGAGCCTTATCGGGTTGTATTCGCGGTGACCGATACCGAAGCGCACGGGGCGCGCTGCCAGCGGTGACAGCAGGTCGTAGATGGTGGGAACCGAGCCATTGTGCAGATAGGGCGGTGTTGCCCACACGCCGTGGAGTGGGCGTGCCTTGTACGCCTTTTTATTGACGATGCGGAACGGCACATTGAGGCCGTCGTAATCGGCAATGGCATTGTTGTCGCTGGAGATGCCCCGCTGCTGGTACAGGCTGGGAATCAACTGATTGATCAACAGCTGCAGGCCGTGGCCGGCATTGACCTTGTCTGCGCCTTCCGGCAGGAGCGGTCCAGCGCTGTATTCGTTTTTTACATAGTTTTCCGCCGCTGTGGCATCGGTGCCGATGGTTGCCACATCTATCCAGGGAACCGCCCAGATTGACCTGCGCCAGTCCTCTCGCTGGGGGCGGTTTTCGGCGTTGTAGCTGATCTGCCCGGACATATCCCATTGCCAGTTGACGTCGATCTGCCCCGGGAGCCTGGTTGCAGGGCTGTCGGCCACGGGCCATTGGTACGGCTTGGAGATATGCGGGCCATGACAGCTTGCACATTGCTCGGCGAACAGTGCCTTACCTTGGGTGGCGCGGGCGATATCAATTTTTCCCAGCACATCTTGTGGCCACTTTGGCGGGCGCAGTTTGCGCAGTGTGGTCTCTATACACTGCATGCCTTCGAGATTGATGGTGGAGCGGCCAAACTCGCCTTCCGGCAACAGGTTGCCGTTCTCATCCACCAGTGCCACCGGCGCCATCACGCCGAGGCTCTCGCCGACGTTGCGCGCCATCGCCTGATTGGTAAACCCGGTGTATTGCACCCAGTCGAAGCGCCAGATATCCCACAGAAACGGATAGCTCACCGGCGCGTTGGCCGTATGGTAGTTTTCTTTGATACCCAGGTTGTAACCAAAAACGACATTGCCAATACGGCCCACCGCGTCGGTACGGCCGCGCCCTTCGGTGGTAGTGATCAGATCCGGATTTCCGGGCCCCTGTGCAAAATCCACTACGCGCAGCAGGTATTGCCAGAGTTCGCTCTGCAGCTGATCCCTTTTATCTTCATCTTCTCCGGCGATGGCGTCAGCGAAGCGATTCCACTTTGCCGGGTTGGCAAGAGTCTCTGCCGCGGCCACATTCAGCGAGGTGATGAATTCACCCGCTGCGCTGGTGGACATGCCATGGATCGCCTGGCCCCCATCCACTCGCAATGCCGTGCCTTTATAGTGCAATTCACCGGTGTGGCAGAGCGCACAGCCGAGATCCAGGCGGAATGCTCCTGCATCGGGGTTCCAGTGGCGCCCCATACCGACGGGCAGGTTGCCCGGATTACTGTCAGAAGGTTGCTGTTCCGGGTCGACGATAAAGCCCCAGCCGCGCATGATATTTTCACTGGCGAGTCGGGTCTTGGAGTTGGGCAGTTCCAGTTTGGTCAGCCAGTCGTAGTGCAGTCCCTGCAACTCGGTGCCCTGGGGAGTGAAGTAAAACCGTTGCCGGTCTTCCTCGGTCCATCCCTGATCGAGATAGCGTACTTCAGTGATCTCTTCGGTGACCAGATTGGGGGATTGAAAATATTTTGACAGGGAGAAACCGCCCAATGTGGCGGCGCCGGCGAGCACACCGGCGATCAGGCGGTTGCGAAGTTTGCGCCTGGAGCGGGATACGGGCGGGGTGTTTGCGCGGCGACTGAGCGCGCGCGCCAGTGTGCGTAGTAAGTCCATTTTGCTACTGGGTCTTGTTGTTATCGGATTGTTTGCGGACGCTCCACCTTTGGGCACTTGTCCGCCCTGGAACAGCGCGACATCATGCACGTTTTGTGACACGCGTTCAGGTTTGGGATTGTATAGCAGTAATCTCAGATAAGAAAAAAGCCGAGCCGGGAATACCCGGCTCGGCTTTTGGCTTGCGTGCGTTGATCAAGTAATGATCGGCGGGTGATCAGCCCGCTTTGGTCTCCGCAATCCACTGGTCCACGAGTTCTTCCAGAACATCCAGCGGCACGGCACCATTGGCCAGTACCACGTCGTGGAATTTGCGAATATCGAACTGGTCTCCCAGTTCAGTTTTCGCTTTCTCGCGCAGTTCCACGATCTTCATCATGCCGATCTTGTAGGCCGTTGCCTGGCCGGGCATGACGATGTAGCGCTCAATGGCCTTGACCACATCTCCGTGGGGGTTGGGGCTGTTTTCTGCCAGCCAGTCGATGGTTTCTTCCCGGGTCCATTTCTTGCTGTGCATACCGGTGTCGACTACCAGGCGGCAGGCGCGCCACAGTTCCATGGCCAGGCGGCCGAAGTCGGAGTAGGGGTCTTTGTAGAAGCCGATCTCTTTCGGTACCAGCTCGGAGTAGAGGCCCCAACCCTCGGTATAGGCAGTGTAACCGCCGAACTTGCGGAACTTGGGAATGTTATCCAGCTCCTGCATGATGGATAGCTGCATATGGTGCCCGGGGATGCCCTCGTGGTAAGCGAGCGCTTCCATCTGGTAGGTGGGCATGCTGCTCATCTTGTACAGGTTGGCGTAATAGATACCTGGGCGGGAGCCGTCTGGGGCCGGGCGCTGGTAGAATGCCTTGCCCGCAGACTTCTCGCGGAAGGGTTCCACCGCTTTCACCACCAGGTCCGCTTTCGGCTTGGTAATGAACAGCTCGTCCAGGCGACCTTTCATGGTGTCGATGATTTCGGTGGCCTTCTTCAGGTAGGCCTGCTTGCCTTCTTCCCCTTCCGGGTAATAGAACTGCTCATCGGTACGCATGAACTCGAAGAATTCCTGCAGGCTACCCTCAAATTCCACTTTTTGCATGATTTCACGCATTTCGTTGTGGATGCGCTCAACTTCCTCCAGGCCTTTCTGGTGGATCTCGTCGGCGGTCATGTCTGTGGTGGTGTAGACATTCAGGCGGTGCTGGTAGAACTTGTCGCCGTCTGGCAGCTTCCAGGCGCCGTCGTCGGTGGTGGCCTGTTTTTCCAGCTCACTGAGATAGCTGATCAGCTTTTCATAGGCAGGCTGGGTGTGCTCCAGCAGCGCGGTTTTGGCTTTTTCCACCAGCGCGGTTTTCTCTTCGTCACTGATGTTGAGCTCTGCCACCTTGCCTTTAAAATCGGCAAACAGGGTGCTGTCTTTGCCGTCGTCGAAGGGGGCACCGGTGATCAGGTTTTCGCCATCACCGATGATGTAAGGAAACACAAATTTGGGAACGATCACGCCGGCATCGGCGCGTTCCTTCAGGTTGGCGATCAACTGGTCGAAGTGGGCCGGCAGGGCGCTGAGGCGGGAAATGTAGGCATTGGCGTCGGACACGTCACTGATGCGATGCTGGTTGATCAGCAGTGAGGCGGCGCTGGTGTGTACCCCGTACATCTGATTGACCGGGTAGGTGTGCAGGCGCCACTTGTAGCCGTCGATTTCCTGTTCCAGATTGCGGATCGCCAACTCGAGTGAAAGGCGGGTAGCGTCGTCGAGTTGCGCAGGATCGATTTTTTTCAGCTCGGCCAGTTGGCGTTTGTGGATCTCGTAGGTCTCTTTTTCGAATTCCGGCGAGATATCATCCCATTTGCCATAGTCTTCCTTGATACCGAGGAAGGTCTTGAACTCGGGGCTGCGATCCAGGTGGGTCTGAAACTGGGTTTCAAACAGCGCGTTGGTCTTTTCAATCACTTCGGCGTTTTCGCTGGTAGCGCCTTCGCTGATCGCCTCAGGGGTTTCGGCTGCCGCGGCACTGTTTTCGACGCCGTTGGCCTGATCTTGGGTGGACGGTTGTTCGCGTTCGCAACCTGTGATGGCCAGCGTACTTATGGCAGCGGCCAACAGGGTCAGTTTCAGATTCATGGTGGTTCCCCGATCAATAATGTCCGGAAAGGGTAGCTCCGGAACGTAAAGTGCGTAATTGGATAATTATTGAGGTTGCAAGTTGTAGCCAGTTTCGCCGCCTGATGCAAATCCTCACTACTGCCTGCGCCTGACATGTGAAGCGCGCTCACCTGCTGGCCCTGTGCGCGGGCCTTAGAATCCTGGACACAAAAAAAGCGGGCCGGAGCCCGCTTTCTACGAATCACTGCACGGGGCAGATCATGCGAAGTTCTGGTTGACGAACTCCCAGTTCACCAGTGCCCAGAAGGCTTCCATGTACTTCGGACGCGCGTTGCGGTAGTCGATATAGTAGGCGTGTTCCCATACATCGCAGGTCAGCAGCGGGGTAACGCTGTCGTCGGTCAGCGGGGTTTCCGCATTGGACGTGTTGACGATGGCTACGGAACCGTCGGCTTTCTTCACCAGCCAGGTCCAGCCGGAACCGAAGTTGTTCACCGCGCTGTTGGTGAACTCTTCTTTGAATTTGTCGAAGGAACCGAAGGCTGCATTGATGGCTTCCGCCACTGCGCCGCTCGCTGCGCCGCCGCCGTTCGGGCTCAGGCAGTTCCAGTAGAAGGTGTGGTTCCAGATCTGAGCAGCGTTGTTGAAAACGCCACCGGAGGAGGACTTGATCACTTCTTCCAGAGACTTGTCAGCATCCGGGGTGCCGTCGAGCAGACCGTTCAGTTTGTCGACGTAAGTCTTGTGGTGCTTGCCGTAGTGGTACTCCAGGGTTTCCTGGGAGATGTGCGGCTGCAGGGCATCCATAGCGTAGGGGAGTTCGGGGAGAACATGTGCCATGATTCATTCCTTCCTTTTTCCGAGACCCGGCCCGACTGCATGCGGACCGCAGGTCAGTTATTGGTGGGACGCATTCTACACGCGGTTGATGTCATTATTAAGCGGGTGGACTGGCCAAAATGATGATAAAAACTCAATTGCTGCTGTCTCAGCAGCTAGCCTGATAATAGACGCCGGTTACTTTTTCGTCAGTTTTTGATATAACTGCCGCAGGAATCTACCCAATTTCAGACCCGGCCTGGACCACCAGACGCCGCGGCAGGCAATAGAAGCAGGATAGACACATGCAACGCAGAGAACCGACCCTGGATGGCAGCAGCGCCTCGCTGGATCCCGAGATTGGCAATGGCCCCATTGGCGGGCAGCGCCATCGCGGCAACCCCGCGCCGGCGCCCGATCCGGTAGAGTCATCCGGTGGGGGCTCCTCCTTTCTGACGATTGTCGCGCTGATGTTGGGACTGGCTGGTCTCGGTGCAGCGGGCTTTCTGTATAACGAAGGCCAGAAGACCAACGCCGAGCTGGCGGCGGCAGAGCAGCGCATTGTGCAGCTGGAGAAGCGTTTCGAGATGTCCGGTGAAGAGTCCGCGGCATCCGTCGAGGTGTTGGGCGCGAAAGTGAAAGAAAACCTCTCCGAGATCAAAAAGCTGTGGGGGGTCTCCTACGATACCAACCGCAAGAGCATCGCTGCCAACAAGGCTGCTGCTGCATCCGCCAAGCAGGAAGTGGCTGCATTGTCCAAAAAGGTCAGTGGCGTGGAGAGCGGCCTGAAAAAGGTTGCCGCACTGGAAAGCGAGCTGGCCGCGCTGAAGAAGTCTACGGTTAGTGCGTCTCGGGAAACGCAGGACAAGGTGGGGAGCCTGGAGCGTCAGTTGAACTCCGTGCGAGCGGACCTGACCGCGCGCGTTGGCGCCAACGAAGAGGCGGTGCAGTCCATCGATACCTATCGTCGTACCGTGAACAAGGATCTGGTTCAGCTGCGGGATGCGATTCGTAGCCTGCAGTCCAGTTCCAGTACGGCTTCTGCGCCCTAGTATCACCTGACCCCCGTTTATTGGCGGTGCCGCTGACGGGTACGTGCTTCTGAGACACGCCGTGAACCCATCCATGGGGGCTCGGCTGCGGCCGTCCTGGCCGCAGACGGTCTCAGAAGCACGTACCCGTCATCGCCCCCTTCGCCCTAAGTTCTGTGCCGTATTCAGATATGGGTATTTTTTGAGAAATGGCTTCCATATCGCCTGTTAATAGTTCTCAATTCCATCTTTCTTTCGTGCAATTCGCACAATCCAACACCCGCCATTATTTCGTGTAAAATCGCCGCCTTCGAGACGTGACGACAACCGGAGCCGGCAATGACAACTATCCGTCAGGACGATCTGATCGACAGCGTGGCCGACGCGCTGCAGTTCATCTCTTACTACCATCCCCAGGATTTTATCCAGGCCCTCAACCAGGCTTATGAGAAAGAAGCCAACCCGGCGGCGAAAGACGCCATGGCGCAGATCCTGATCAACTCCCGAATGTGTGCCCAGGGCCACCGCCCCATCTGCCAGGACACCGGCATTGTGACCGTGAAACTGAAAGTGGGCATGAACGTACAGTGGGACGCGGAGATGAGCGTGACCGACATGGTCAACGAAGGCGTGCGCCGTGCATACAACCATCCGGATAACGTCCTGCGCGCTTCCATCCTGGAAGACCCGGACGGTGCCCGCAAGAACACCGGTGACAACACCCCGGCCGTGATTCACTACGAAATTGTGCCGGGCGACACTGTCGAAGTGTACGTGGCAGCCAAGGGCGGCGGCAGTGAGGCCAAGAGCAAGTTCGCCATGCTGAACCCGTCCGACTCCGTGGTGGACTGGGTGCTGGACGTGGTGCCGAAGATGGGCGCTGGCTGGTGTCCGCCCGGCATGTTGGGTATCGGAGTGGGCGGTACCGCGGAGAAGGCGATGCTGCTGGCAAAAGAGTCTCTGCTGGACCCGATCGATATCCAGGATCTGCAGGAGCGCGGTGCCTCCAACCGTGCCGAAGAGCTGCGCCTGGAGCTGTTCGACAAGGTCAACAAGCTGGGTATCGGCGCCCAGGGCCTGGGTGGTCTTACCACCGTGCTGGATGTGAAAGTCAAAGACTTCCCCACCCACGCTGCCAACAAGGCCGTGGCCATCATCCCCAATTGTGCTGCCACCCGCCATACCCACTTCACCCTGGATGGCTCCGGCGCTGCGCGCCAGACGCCACCGAAACTGGAAGACTGGCCGGAAATTACCCGCGAGGCGGGCGGTAATACCCGTCGCGTAAACCTGAATGAAGTGACCGCAGAAGACGTACTCAGCTGGCAGCCCGGTGACACCCTGCTGCTGAACGGCAAAATGCTTACCGGCCGCGACGCTGCGCACAAGAAAATGGTGGATATCCTCGCCAAAGGCGAAAAGTTGCCAGTAGACCTGACCGGTCGCTTTATCTACTACGTGGGCCCGGTAGACCCGGTGCGCGAAGAAGTCGTTGGCCCCGCCGGCCCCACTACCGCCACCCGCATGGACAAGTTCACCCGCACCATGCTGGAAGAGACCGGCCTGCTGGGCATGATCGGCAAGGCAGAGCGCGGTCCCATTGCCATTGATGCGATCCGCGATAACAAAGCGGTGTACTTGATGGCCGTTGGCGGCGCTGCGTATCTCGTCGCCCAGGCGATCAAAAACTCCAAGGTCATCGCATTCCCGGAACTGGGAATGGAGGCCATCTACGAGTTTGACGTGGAAGATATGCCGGTGACAGTGGCCGTGGACAGCAACGGTGAATCGGTGCACAACACCGGCCCGGTGATCTGGAAAGCGAAGATCGAAGAGGGTGCGGTTTAATCGCCACTCACCAGTAAAGAAAATCGGCCGCATGAAGCGGCCGTTTTTTATTGAAAAAAACGGTGGATGGGCTGTGCTTTTATTTCGGTTCGACCTCCGCCATCATCAATTCCCGGATTACCGGCACCGGTGCATTGCCGTAGCTCAGGAATTTCTCGTGAAAAGTTTTTAAATCAAACTTGTCACCCAGCTTCTCTTTGTAATCTGCCCGCAGCGTCATGATATCCATGTAGCCGGCGAAATAGCTGGTGAGCTGGACCTGGCTCAGGGTGGCCCGGCGCCATTTTCCCATCGCTTCCGCTCTCTGCTGAAAGCCCTGATTGATCATCAGGTCCAGCGCTTCCTGTTCCTGCATGCCTTTGACCTGGATCGAATAGTCGAGAATGGTATTGATCACCGTGCGCAGGTGCCATTTGTAATACATCATCCACAGTTCCGGCTGGAAATCGCCGTAGCCGGCTTCCAGCATCATACGCTCGGCGTATACCGCCCAGCCTTCGATCATGGCGCCATTACCGAGGATACTTTTGATCAGGCTGGGGGACTCGTTGGCATAAACCAGCTGGGTGTAGTGGCCGGGGATGGCTTCGTGAATGTTGAGCACCTGCATCAGGTAGGTGTTGTATTCCCGCAGCAGGCTCTCAGCGGTGTCATCTTCCATTTCCGCAATGGGCATTACGTTGTAATAGGTGTTTGCCTTCTTGTCATAGGGACCGGGGGCATTGATGGAGGCCACTGAGAAGCCACGCATGTACGGTGGTGTGGTGCGAACGCGCAGTGGCTTTTCTTTGTCCAGAGACAGGAGGTCGTGTTCGCTGACAAACGCTGCCAGCTCGGGGATCTGTTCTTCTACTTTCTGTTTGAAGTTTTCCTTGGTGGCGTGATTGAGGGACAGTTTTTCCAGAATCTGGCGGATTTTCTCCAACCGATCTTCCGGTGCTTCCTCTCCTTCAAAGGTTTTTGGCCACAGCTTGTCGGCGAGCTCTTCCATTTTATCGTGTAACCGCCCCTTCTCCTTCAGCGCCAGCTCGTAGAGCTGTTGTGGGTTCAGCGTACTCTGAATGTCATAGCCATATTTCTGTGCATAAAGTTTTTTACCGATCCGATAATCCCGAAAACCGTCTTCTTTCTCCAGCTTGGCATGTAACATCTGTAGAAAGGTGATGTATTCCTCGATTGCCTCGCGGGCGGCATCGATACTCTGATTGAATTGGTCCTTTTCTGCATTGGACAGGCCGCTGGCTGCGACCTTTTCCCTCAGCTCGTCGTCAAATGTCGACATGGCGCCTTCATTCTGTTGAATGGCCAGAATTAGTTGCGGGGCGGCCGGTGTCTTTATGTTTTGCTGTGCGGCCGCATAGTAAGCGGGCACTTTCTGAAGCCGTTTGCTGAAAGTCCGCAGGCGCTCATCCAGAGGGGCATATTCGGTGTTCAGAATGGTTTCGAAGCCGTGGGAGACGTTGTAGATTGACGGGTCCCACTCATAGTTCTTGAAAGTCTTCTGCTTCCAGATGAGCTTGTTGAGGAAGCTGATGATGAGCGAGAGATCAGTGCGCGCGTCGTCGTCCATCTGTGCCGGATTCAGTTTGGTCAACTCATGCAGGTAGCTGTTGGCAAATGCGCGCACCTTGCGGCGGTGATCCGTATCGGGAACCGCCAGCTGATCGGCGACGTCATAGTACCCGGTATGGATGGCCCAGGTGGGGAACAGCTGCCACATGCGCTCGATCATCTGTTCGCTGATCCTGTCCAGGGCTTTTTGGGAGAGGGTATTCGGTGGATGGGCTGTATTCGCTTCCAGCTTCCGTTCCTGATTGGCAGGGGCGCTATCGTCTGTGGTGGATGTCAGATCATCCGACATGTGCGATTCGACGCCCCGTGGTTCAGGCTCTGGCGCAGATTTCTGTTCGCAGCTCCAGATGATCACTAACAGAGCAGTAATGCCTGCCAGCCTGGCGGCAGTTGTCTTGCCGTGAATAGACATAGGGTGGCTTCCTTGAACTGACCAGTATTCAGCATAGTTGTCTCACCAGTCGCGTCCTGGCAGAGCAAAGTTTTGTGTGACTCGGGTCGCCTTGTACGCCTCCGGGGGGGCGATTACAGTTGAGAATCTGCGAATTTGTGGCCGAGTACCACGAATCGCATCACCAGTTTTTATATACAGGAGACTGCAATGACCGAATTGGCACAACAGGAATGTGAGGCCTGCCGCGCAGATGCACCGCTGGTAAGCGATGACGAGCTGGCAGAGCTGATTCGCGAGATTCCGGATTGGACACCAAAAACTCGGGACGGCGTAATGCAGCTGGAACGGGTGTTCAAGTTCCGCAACTTCAAGCAGGCGTTGGCGTTCACCAACCGGGTGGGCGAGATCGCGGAGGAAGTGGGCCACCACCCGGCGCTGCTGACCGAGTGGGGTAAGGTAACTGTGACCTGGTGGAGCCACGAAGCGGGCGGTCTGCACAAGAATGATTTCATTATGGCCGCGAGGACCGATCAGCAGGTTGACGCGTCCTGAGGTTGTACGGTGTCCGGGCGGGCCAGGGATGTCCCGCCCGGACACCGGTAACTATCACTACGGGAAGGACCTACATGTTGAAAATGAAGCCGGCCTGCGAGCGCTGCAATACGCGTCTCGGCCTGATTGACGATGCCTTTATCTGTTCTTTCGAGTGCACCTTCTGCCCGACCTGCAGCGAAGCACTCAATGCCAATTGCCCCAACTGCAATGGCAATCTCGTATTGCGCCCCACGCGGCGTTCCTCTCCCACGGAAGTGGCGAAATCCGGCTTCAAGGCCAAGCTGGAAAAAATTCTCTGATCTTGACCGGTGCATGTTCTCGAACAGGCCGGTCCGCGTCTGCTAATTGCCCGCTGTCTTGTTTTGTGCCCACAGGAGAAATTCGCGATTGCCATCGCCGCCTTTGATTGGGCTGTCGATGTAGGCATGTACCTGTAAACCCAGGCTGTGACACAGTGCGCTGATGGATTGCTCGACCTGGATATACAAACTGGTATCGCGCACCAACCCCCCTTTGCCGATTCCCTCCGGCCCCACCTCAAACTGGGGTTTGACCAGGCTCAACAGGTGGCCCCCGGGTTTCATCAATACCGGTAACTGCGGCAGGATCAGCGTCTGAGAAATAAACGACACATCCATCACAATGGCGTCAAAACCATCATCTCCATAAGGGGCAATCTGACTGGCATTCAGGTGACGCGCGTTTAAAGACTCAAACAGGTGCATACGCGGGTCATTGCGGAGTTTCTCGGCCAGCTGGTCACGACCTACGTCAACCCCGACCACCAGCGCGGCGCCGCGCTGCAGCAGGCAATCACTGAAGCCGCCGGTAGAACAACCCACATCCAGTGCATGCCAGTCGGTGGGATTGAGGCCGGTATGGTCGAGTATCCCCGCGAGCTTCAGGCCGGCGCGGGAGACGTAGCGATCCTCTGGTAATGCTTCGACGCGGATAAGCGTTTCTTCACTCACGGGCTGGCTGGCTTTGCCAGCCGGACGCCACTGCTGGCCATCGGAGAGAAATACACGGCCGGCATCAATCAGTTTCTTTGCATGGGTGCGGGAATTGGCCAGCTGTTGCTGCACAAGCAGGATATCCAGGCGGGTCATGGGGTCTCTTGGCTTTGCTCTCGGTTGGTTTTGGTCGTGCTTTGGTTCCCGACAGGGGGAATCTAAAATGGGCAGGATTGTACGGGTTGAATGGCGTAACCAAGGCCATGCTACCCTGTGCTCTGCATTCTGAGAAGCCGAAGAAAAAGGATAGTCATCTAATGGCGAAAAACGTTCTGAGCAAATTCAGGATCCGTAAGGGCAAGGTCTTTGAAGCACCACTGGAAAATGCCTTTGGTCGCCTGGTAACCCCGTTTGAGGAGTTCATTCATCGCCAGAGCAGCAGTGGTCTACTGTTGATGGCCTGTGCCATAGCGGCATTGATTATTGCCAACACAGGATTAAAAGAAGAATACAAGCATATCCTGCACATGCCCGCTGGCTACTCTTTCGGGGACTGGTCGCTCAGCATGAGCTTCCACCACTGGATCAATGATGGGCTGATGGCCATCTTCTTTCTGCTGGTGGGACTGGAGCTCAAGCGGGAGTTTCTTGTCGGCGAGCTGGCAGAGATGAAACACGCAGTGCTGCCAGTCCTGGCGGCCATTGGCGGTATGGTGGTACCGGCATTGATCTACATCGCGTTCAATGGGGGTACCGAGGCAGCCCGCGGCTGGGGGATTCCCATGGCCACGGATATTGCCTTTGCGGTCGGCTGTATCGCGTTACTGGGCAACCGGGTGCCCCGCGCGGTGGTCACCTTCCTGGTGGCGCTGGCAATTGTGGATGACCTGGGCGCGATCCTGGTGATCGCAATCTGGTACACGGAAGATGTGAATACCACCGCGCTGATGGCGGCCATTGGCATTGTGGTGGGCATGTGGCTGCTGAAAGTGGCGGGTGTGCGCAAGGCTCCAGCCTATCTGTTTATGGGGGTATTGCTCTGGTATGCGCTGTACGTGACCGGCGTCCACGCGACCCTGGCCGGGGTGATCACTGCAATGGCGATTCCCGCGCGGCCGAAATACGACCCGGTCGCGTTCAGCACCTTTGTCAAAGATATCATCCGCAGTTTTGATCGCTGTTTCCGTCCCGGCGATAAAATCATCGCCAACGATGCGCTCCGGGCGCGCGTGGGGGCGCTGGACAATGGCGTGCAGATGGTGCAGTCCCCACTGCAACGGATGGAAACCCGGCTACATACCCCGGTGGCTTTTCTGATCGTGCCTATATTTGCGTTGGCGAATGCCGGGATTCCCGTCGATAGCTTTACCAGTTATACCGCGGTCTTTAATCCGTTGACGCTGGGGGTAATTTGCGGGCTGGTATTTGGCAAGCTGATCGGCATCGTTGGCGCCACCTGGATCGGCTGGAAGCTGGGACTGGGCGAGCTGCCGAAGTCTGCCAGTTTCCACCATATTATCGGTGTGGCCCTGTTGGGCGGGATCGGTTTTACCATGTCCATATTTATCTCTGAGCTGGCCTTTGCGGGCAATGAAGAAATGCTGATCCAGGCTAAGGCTGGTGTTTTGCTGGCTTCCCTGATTGCGGGAGTAGCCGGTTTCCTGATCCTGCATCGCGCACCGGTGGAACAGACGGCAGATACAAGTGGCGAGGTGGAAACCGCGAAACAGTAGCAGAGTCGAGCACTAGGAGGCACAATATTGGTCAGTCCGGTTTCCTGCTTTGGGTAACCAGGTGTAATCTCATCAACAGAATAAGGAGAGCACTCGATGACAGGGGAACGTAGTGGCCGGCTATTGGATATACCCATACACGGTGCGACACCGTCGTTTTACTGGAAAACCGCCCTGTGCTGGAGTGCTTTGCCGCTGCTCTCACTGGTGGTATTCCTTGTCTGTGCCCCCGGTATCGCGCTGGCAAAGGCCGATTTTCCGGTAGATGACTCCTTCAATATCCATGCCGCGTACGAAAAAGAGCGCAAGTACCGTCCGTATATCTCCATCGCCCGTCAGCAGCCCGCAGAGGATGTGTTGGTGGAGCGTAACCGCGTTTATAGGCAGGTTAATGAGCGGGCTTTGCGCCTGGACCTGTTCCGCCCCGGGTCAGGTACGTCGAGCCCTGCTGTCTTACTGGTACACGGTGGCGGCTGGCGCTCTGGCAACAAAACCCTGCAAGAGCCGATGGCCGTCTACCTCGCCAATCAGGGCTTTGTAACCGCGACAGTGGAATACCGGCTCTCCATGGAAGCCAAATATCCGGCAGGGGTACAAGACATCAAATCGGCGCTGTGCTGGATGCACCGCAACGCGGAGGAGCTGGGGATTGATCGCCAGCGAATCGCCATACTCGGTGCTTCTGCCGGTGCGCAGCTGGCGACTCTGGTGGGGGTGACACCGGGGCTGCCGGTCTACAGTGATGGCAGCGACCGGGAATGCGAAACCGTCGCTGCCATCGTCAATATCGATGGTGTGGTCAGTTTCACCACACCCATGGCGCTCAAGCACGAAAATGCCCCGCATAAGAATCCGTCCGCCGCCGGCTACTGGTTCGGCGGTACCTACGAGGAGGTGCCGGATCTGTGGCGGGAGGCGTCGCCGCTGGAGTATGCCGGTGCCGATTCACCGCCGACCCTGTTCGTCAACAGCAGCAATCCACGGTTTCACGCCGGGAGGGCACTGTACCGGGAGCAGTTGCGTGCGGCGGGTATTGTTACCGAGGTCAAGACCTTTCCTGATACCCCGCACCCTTTCTGGCTTTTTGATCCCTGGTTTGAGCCCGCGGCGGAAAAAGTCAGCGACTTTCTAAGCAAGCAGCTTCAGTAGCGGGGGCGAGCTGGACGGGCGGATGAATCAGAATTCATCCGCAAGTTGATAGTGATTACACCGATTATTGCAGTAGGGCCGGTCCGAACGCAGGGCGCCGGATTCCGGGTGCACCGTCAGTTGGCGTTTCTTGTTGCCGTACATGGCCACCACATTCCAGTACCCGCCACTGAAGTGGATCTGGCTGAAAGAGTGGAATCCCAGTTGCCGCAAACGCACCTGCACTGCGCCCGCGCTGAGGGCGATCTCCGACGGCGTGCTGCCATCGAGGTCGGGGCCGTACAGCTGCTGTGGAATCTGGCTTTGTGCCGGGCCGTAGGGCTCCAGATCCCCGGCTGTGAATGGGCCGGGCTGCTGGGCGCTGACGCCACTGGCAAGTCCCGCCAATAGGATGGTGAGCAGTGAGGCAGATGCGGCAAACTGCATGGTGTTCCCCAAGTTGCCATTATCAGTGTATTGATAAGGTGGGGAGGGTGAGATGCCAAGAAATTAGTCGCCGTCGTGAATGCTGGGGGATTCCGCGGTTATCCGCAGTTGCAACAGCGCCGGTTTTTGTCGGTTTTCCCGATACCCGGATTGAAGGTGTTGGTGGGGTCAAGCTGTTGGTAAAACTGGCGCTGGGCCTCGGATGCTTGATACAGGTGGCCGACGTTGTGCTCGGCAGGGTAGCGGGCGCCGCGCTGGTCCAGCAGTGCCAGCATTGCGCGCTTTACCGCGTCTGTGTCAGCGCCTTTTTTCAGGATGTAATCCTGATGGAAAACATTACACAGGAAATGTCCGTAGTAGAGCCGGCGTTCCAGCAGGTTGGCAATTTCTGGGGGTAACTGCTCTTCCCACTCCATGTCATTGCGGCGCAGGGCGATGTCCAGTGCCAGCAGATCCCCCACTGCTTTGTGATGTACGTTCTGGTAGCGGATGGCTGCGCCGGCGGAAACAAAGCGGTGCAGCAGGGCTTTTGCGGCTTCCTGCGCCGTACATTCAAAATAGTTACCGCTGTTCTCCGCACAATCGAAAAAAGTGCTGAGCCATTGCTTTGCTGGCTCGATACCGTCATCGGCCATTTTCAGAATCAGGTGATGTGTGTAAGCTCCGCGGTACCTGAGTACTCTGCGTGGGAGGTGCTGCGGCAGCAGTTTGCTGGCCCACTGTAAAATACGTTCACTGAGAAAGGCCGGAAGAAACCGGCGCTTTTCCAACCACGCATCAATCCTACCTTTAGCGCTGAAAAACTGCGGCATATTTCGCGTGCCGAGTTTTTCAATGATGTAGAAACTGTCTTTACCGTAGCGGGCGGCGAGATCGAACATGTCCCGGTGCAGGTATTCCCCGAGTACCGGCAGTTCCGGTAGCTCGGATAGTAATCCGCGTCGCAGGCGGGCAAATACGGCGGGATCATTGCTGCCGATGTAGAACGTCTGGGTCTTCTGATGTACCGGAAAGGTATCCAGCCGTACCGCGAATACAGCGATTTTCCCGGCACATCCGCTGGATTCATACAGTCTGCGGGGGTCGCCATTGAAACGGGAGGGGGAGTCTGCATCCACGTCGCGAATCCGCGCTACATATTCCCGGTCGGAAGCCATCGGCGGTTTGCCCGTTTTGCCGGCAGCCGGAGTATCTCCAGGGAGAAACTTGCCCTGGTCCAGATTGCGCAGCATCTCTTCCGGTGTTTCCCCCAGATCGAGCCCCAGGTGATTGATCAATTCCAGTTTTCCCACCTCATTGACTCGCGCGTACATCGACAGCTCGGTATAAGCGGGGCCGCGCTGACACAGGGCGCCGCCTGAATTGTTGGCGATACCGCCGATGATGGAGGCGCCGAGACAGGATGAGCCGATTTCGGAGTGGGGGGCACGCCTGAGGGGTGCGAGGATTTTTTCCAGTGCGTGCAGTGTGGCACCGGGCAGGCTGACTATCTGTTTTCCGTCCTGCAACAGGTGAATGCTGTCCATGTGCAGGGTATTGATAATGATGACGGGGCGATCGTACTCGCCACTGGGGGTTGAGCCTTCGGTCAGTCCGGTGTTCGCGGCCTGCATGATAATGATGGCATTGGCATCGACGCAGGCTTGCAGTGCCTGCCACATGGCGGTCAGTGTGCGTGGAAACAGGACCGCGAGTGCGGGACCGCCGCCGGAGCGGAACCCTGTGCGGTAGTGCTCGGTGCGCTGTGGATCTGTGACCACGTTGTCGCGACCGAGCAATACCTGTAGTTGTTGAAGTAAATCGGGCGGGGACATTCAATCCTTATCGCGTTTCATGGATTTCACTTCGCCACTGTTAGGGTCCACTTTCAGATCGAACTTTTCGCCATTTTTGTAGGCGTCGACCTCCCACAGTCCGCGCTCCAGCGAGACGTCGGTGATCGGTGTATAGCCCTGCTGTTCCAGCTTGGTCAATACCATCGAAAGTGCCATGGCACCGGCGGGCGGCTTTCCATCGGCATTGGCGTTGGTGGCGAGCAGCCCGAGGCTGCCGACAGCGATGAATACACTGGCGGCCAACGGGGCTAAGGGTGACAAGGTTCCTATCATTTTCATACGGATTCTCTTGGTTCAGGAGTGTATGAATCTGCAGATTGTGCAGTTTTACGCTCGAGCAGACAGGTTCACTCGGTTTTCTGCAACCGCTGTTGGACCATCATGCACCATTCATCACTGCCACCGTCCGGGCCATGAGCGCCGTCGCCGCCGGTCAGTTTGTCCACGGCCATAAACCACTCATCGCTGCCAACGTCCGGCAGCCCTGTGGGGTACTGTTCTGCAATCATTTCGCTACTGGTCGCCAGTACCTGGTTGTTTACCCACTCAAACCATTCTTTGGTACAGATCAGTACCTCGTCACTGTCTCCGGTGGCAGCAGCTGCTCCGGTGTTACTGTCGTCACTTCCCGTGGTGTCGTCGGAGGTGTCGTTTTCATCGATGACGACGGTGTCGTCCATCGATTGATCACTGGTTGGTGTGTCGGTTGGTTGCGTATCGGGATCGTGGGTTTCCGATTTCCTGTCACAGGCTGCCAGGGCGAGGATGGATGCCAATGTAATGATCAGTAAGTGACGGGTAGGGGCTTCTTTACACATATTCGCTTTGCTCACCGTTGTGGATGTTCAGGATTGTGTTTGCTCCGGGCATTTTTGCGCAAGAGCATTTGCTTGAGGTCAAGACCGGCCTGCCTGTAAGCATAGGATGATTTTTGCGACTTGCACGGAATGTGGATCCACTTCCGAAAAAAAATTGGCATTGTGGCTGCCAGCGCGGTGAGTGACGAAAAGAGGAGGGGCGACGTGGCAGCGCTACAGGCGGGGCTTCCCGCCTGTAGCGGGAAGGTCAGAGGGCGGAAGCTGAGGCGCCGGTTTCCGCCTGATTAGCATCGGCGATAGCTTCGCCGGCATCATTGGCGGCGGCGAGACGCTGCTGTTCAATGCGGTTGTTCCAGGTCAGCAGCGCCTGGTAGTGACGGATGTTCTGTACATAGGTCACCGGCTCCCAGCCGCGGGCGTAGCCGTGTTTGAGGTGCTTGTAGTACTGGCGCTTGGCCAGCAGCGGCAGGTGATTGCGCACGTCGGACCAGCGGTCGGGGTTGCCGCCCAGTTGTTGGGTGAGTACGCGGGCGTCTTCCAGGTGGCCGTAACCGACGTTATAGGCTGCAAGGGCCATCCAGGTGCGGTCCGGCTCACGAATACGCGCGGGGATCTTGTCGCGTACACGGATGAAATATCGCGCGCCACCTTCAATGCTTTCGATCGGATCCAGGCGGTTAACGCCCATTTCGCGGGCGGTAGCGCGGGTGAGCATCATCAGGCCGCGGACTCCAGTAGGGGACTTGGCCCGGGGGTTCCAGTGGGATTCCTGATAACTCAGCGCCGCCAGCAGCTCCCAGTCGAGGTCGTAACTGGTGGCGACCCGCTCCATCTCTTCCCGCCAGCGGGGCAGGCGTTCGCGGGTCATCTGGGCAAACGTTTGGGCACCGCCCACATTCATCTTGCTGACGTGGCCAAAGTAGAGCTCTCGCAGCTCTGCCACCAGGCCGCTGGTGTTGGCTCGCAGCATGAAGTTGCGCGCGGCGCGGTAGAGCGTGTCGTCATCACTTTTCGGGAAGGCCCAGGAGACCGGCTGGAACTGGGTCAGGTTGAAAGCGATATGGGTGTTCGGATACAGGCCGCGGTGCACCGCATAGGCGTTTGAATCCACCATCGCGTAGTGGTACTCGCCTTCGTTGACCATCTCTACCAGCTCCATGGCATCGACGTCGGAGATTTCCTTCCACTGCAGGTCCGGGTAGCGTACCGCCAGTTTGCGCAGTTTTTCCGCGTGTGCAGAGCCGGCAATGACGGCAATGGTTTTACCGGCCAGATCCGCTACGCTGCGCGGGCGGGCTTCGCCCAGGCGGTAGATGACCTGTTGGCGCACTTCAAAATAAGACGGGGCAAAGCGTACCTGGTCACGGCGCTCGGAGGTGACGGTAAGGCCCGCAGCCGCCAGGTGGGCGCCAGAGTCCGGGTTCTGTAGCTCCAGAAACAGGTGGGAGAGGTCGTGTACGTCGCGAATTTCCAGCGTCACGCCCAGCTCATCGGCAAATGCCTGCAGCATGCCGTACTCAAACCCGGTGTAGTGGCCGTTGGCATCTTCGTAGTAGGTGGTGGGGCCGTTCTGGGACAGGACCACGAGCCTGCCGGCAGCCTTTACCTGCTCCAGCGTGCTGGGCGCCTTACTGGCCACCAACAGGGAGGCGCAACAGGCGAGCGCGACGCCCTTTACCAGGCGGCGGCTGTAGCGCAACAGTCGGCTTTTCATGATCATAGGCGGTCCCCTCGAATCCATTCGTTAGCGTTATTTATACGCAGAGTGCTGGCGCCGGATTCCTGGCCAGGATGGTTACTCTGCTGCGGGTGCGATCCGTTGCACCTCGCTCGAATGCTTTGCCTTGGTACCTGACTTGGTGCCTGATAAGCCGGGAGGCTAAATTTTGATCAGGTCGTGACGAAAGCGCCGCAATTTTACCCCATATCCCGTGCGTCTGACCAATCTGAGTGGATTGGCGTGCGTTACTTCGTGGCTCTTTTGTGATGCGTCGGCTTGTTTTGCTGCACCTTTCAGTGTAGTTGATGCAGGAGCGCTAGGCGCTGTATTAGCGCGATTTCAAGGGGTTTACCCTGTCTCGGCGTACCTTGTTTTCCCATCTGAGTGTGTTCGGGGGCGCTACGTTTCAATGCATAAACCCCTACACTTACCTCCTGTACATAGCCGGACCTTTAATGGCAGTGTTGGAGTGGCGGCGCTTCGGGTACAATGCGCGCGCTCCGAATCCCGGTGTTCCTGCGTACGCTTCCGGTACGCAGGCGCTCTAATCATGACAAGAGGCCAACTCCCGCGATGCAAGTTCTGCGTGGTGCTCCCGCACTGTCGAAATTCCGCCATCAAAAACTGCTCTCCCAGCTCCGCGCCCTGAACCCAGCGGTTCAGGAGGTGTATGCCGAGTATGTGCACTTTGCCGACAGCCCCAAGCTGGATAATCAGGACCAGGTGCTGCTGGAGCGATTGCTTCAGTACGGCCCCACTGAAGAGAAGCACACGCCGGAAGGCGAACTGCTGCTCGTGGTTCCGCGTCCGGGCACTATTTCCCCCTGGTCCTCCAAGGCGACAGACATCGCGCACAATGCCGGTCTCACCCAGGTGCGCCGCCTGGAGCGGGGATTGGCCTTCTATATTGCCGGCGTCAAATTAACTGAAGCTGAACGGGCTGATCTGGCGGCGCTATTGCACGATCGCATGGTAGAGAGCGTGTTCTCGCAGATGGAACAAGCGGAAGCGCTGTTTGAGGTGGAAGCCCCCCGTGAAATGGGCACCGTCGACGTGCTGGATGGCGGCCGCGAAGCCCTCGAACGGGCCAATGTGGGCCTGGGCCTGGCGCTGGCGGATGACGAGATTGATTATCTGCTGACCAGCTTTGAAGAGTTGGAGCGCAACCCCACGGATGTGGAGCTGATGATGTTCGCCCAGGCGAACTCTGAGCACTGCCGTCACAAGATCTTCAATGCCAGCTGGACCATCGATGGCGAGGAGATGCCGCACTCCCTGTTCGGTATGATCAAGAATACTTACCAGAAGGGCGGTGAAGGCGTCCTGTCTGCCTACGCGGATAACGCCGCGGTGGTGGTCGGCCACAAAGCGGGCCGCTTCTACCCGGACCCTGTCACCAAAGAGTACGGCTTCAGCCAGGAAGCCATCCACCTGCTGATGAAGGTGGAAACCCATAACCACCCCACCGCGATTGCGCCGTTTGCCGGCGCCGGCACTGGCGCCGGTGGCGAGATCCGCGACGAGGGCGCCGTGGGCCGCGGTTCCAAGCCCAAGGTGGGCCTGACCGGCTTTACCGTATCCAACCTGCAGATCCCCGGTGCCCTGCAGCCCTGGGAAGTGAACTACGGCAAGCCCGAGCGCATCGTTACTGCGCTGGACATCATGATCGAGGGCCCCATCGGCGGTGCCGCGTTTAACAACGAATTCGGTCGTCCCAACATCTGTGGCTATTTCCGTACCTTTGAAGAAGACTTCAACGGCGAGCGCCGGGGCTACCACAAGCCGATCATGCTCGCCGGCGGCTACGGCAATATCCGTGAAGAGCACGTGGACAAGCCGGAATTCAAGCCCGGCGCCAAGCTGATCGTACTGGGCGGCCCAGCGATGCTGATCGGCCTCGGTGGCGGCGCCGCCTCCAGTATGGCCAGCGGCTCCAGCTCCGAAGACCTGGATTTCGCCTCGGTACAGCGCCAGAACCCGGAAATCGAGCGCCGCTGTCAGGAAGTGATTGATCAGTGCTGGCAGCAGGGCGACAAGAACCCCATCGCCTTTATCCACGATGTGGGCGCCGGTGGTCTTTCCAATGCCTTCCCGGAGCTGGTCAAAGACGGCGGCACCGGCGGCAATTTCGAACTGCGTAATGTGCCCTCCGACGAGCCGGGCATGAGCCCGCTGGAGATCTGGTGTAACGAATCTCAGGAGCGCTATGTGCTGGCAGTGATGCCGGAGGACCTGGAGCGCTTCGAGAAGATCTGCGAGCGCGAGCGCGCGCCGTTCGCAGTGGTCGGCGAAGCCACCGACGAGAAGCACCTGACCCTGAACGACAAGCAGCTCGACGCCAAGCCGGTAGACCTGCCCATGTCTGTGCTGTTCGGTAAGCCGCCGAAGATGCACCGTGTGGCGGAGAAAGTAGAAGCCAGGACCACGGCGTTCGATACCAGCAAGATCGACCTGAACGAAGCGGCAGAACGCGTATTGCGCCTGCCTACCGTGGCCAGCAAAAGCTTTCTGATTACCATCGGCGACCGCACCGTAACCGGTCAGGTCTCCCGGGATCAGATGGTCGGCCCCTGGCAGGTGCCGGTGGCAGACTGCGCGGTAACTACCGTGGCCTACGACAGCACCAAGGGTGAGGCCATGTCCATGGGTGAGCGTACCCCGGTAGCGCTGCTGGATGCGCCCGCGTCCGGCCGTCTGGCGGTAGGTGAAGCGATTACCAACATCGCCGCGGCACCGATCAGCAAGCTGTCCGATATCAAGCTTTCCGCCAACTGGATGTGCGCCGCCAGCCATCCGGGGGAAGAAGAAAAGCTCTATCGCACCGTGGAAGCGGTGGGTATGGAGCTGTGCCCGGATCTCGGTATCACCATTCCGGTGGGCAAGGACTCCATGTCCATGCGTACCGCCTGGAATGATGGCGGTGAGGACAAGGCGGTAACCGCGCCGCTGTCTCTGGTGATCTCCGCATTCAGTCCAGTCTCTGACGTGCGCAAAGTGGCGACCCCGCAGCTGCGCAAAATGCGTAAAGGCGAGAGCGAACTGATGCTTGTCGACCTGGGTGCGGGTAAAAACCGCCTGGGCGGCTCCTGTCTGGCCCAGGTCTACAGTGAGCTGGGTGATACCCCGGCGGACCTGGACGATGCCAAGCGCCTCAGGGGCTTCTTCGAAATCATGCAGGAGTTGCTGGAAGAAGAGAAAGTCATCGCGTACCACGACCGTTCTGACGGCGGCCTCTTCGCCACCCTGGCGGAGATGAGTTTTGCCGGTCGTGTGGGTATTGATGTAGAGATCTTCGATCTGGGTGAAGACCCGATCGCCGCGCTGTTCAATGAAGAGTTGGGTGCTGTGTTGCAGGTGCCTACCGCCGACGCGGATATGCTGGCGATGCGTTTTGCCTCTGTCGGTGTGCCCGCACACCGGATCGGTGAGTTGAACGATAACGAACACCTGCGTATCACTCGTGAAGACAGAGAGATCTTCAATCGCAGCCGTGCCGAGCTGCAACAGATCTGGAGTGAAACCAGCTACCGTATTCAATCCCTGCGCGACAATGCCGATTGCGCGAAGCAGGAATTTGATGCCATCGCCAAAAGCGTCAAGGAAGATCCGGGCCTGTCTGTCAGTCTTTCTTACGACATCAATGAAGATATCGCCGCGCCTTATATAAAGAAGGGTGTGCGTCCGAAGATCGCGATCCTGCGCGAGCAGGGCGTCAACAGCCAGGTGGAAATGGCGCACGCCTTCCACCGCGCCGGTTTCAATGCTATTGACGTCCACATGAGCGATATTCTCGCCGGTCGTGTTGAACTCGATCAGTTCAAGGGATTGGTTGGCTGTGGTGGCTTCTCCTACGGCGATGTACTCGGCGCCGGTGAAGGCTGGGCCAAGACCATCCTGTTCAACGATCGTGCCCGCGACCAGTTTGCCGGCTTCTTTAACCGCAAGGACACCTTCGGTCTCGGCGTGTGCAACGGTTGTCAGATGTTCTCCGTGATCAAGGAATTGATCCCGGGTGCCGATCACTGGCCGCGCTTTGTGCGCAATCTGTCTGAACAGTACGAGGCGCGTTTCGCGCTGGTGGGCGTGGAAGATTCTCCATCGGTACTGTTCAAGGGCATGGCCGGTTCCTACATGCCGGTTGCGGTGGCGCACGGTGAAGGCCGGGTGGAGTTCGCCAGCCAGGAGCAACTGGAAGCCTGTGAAGACTCCGGCACCATCGCCATGCGCTACCTGAACAACAAGCAGGAAATTACCGAGACCTACCCGGCCAACCCCAATGGCTCGGTCAACGGTATCACTTCGCTGTGTTCTGAAGACGGTCGCGTCACCATCATGATGCCGCACCCGGAACGCGTTGCCCGCGCTGTCAGCAACAGCTGGCACCCGGACGACTGGGAAGAGGATTCCGGCTGGATGCGTCTGTTCCGCAATGCTCGGGTGTTTGTCGATTAATCATCGCTGGCTCGAAAAAAACCGCTCAATCGAGCGGTTTTTTTATGTCTGGGCAATATGTTGATAATCAATGGACGTGCAACGTCAGTCGCGCTCAGCCACTGATGCCAGAATAGTGGCGATTTCGGTACTTTCCAGTTGGCCCGTTGGTGGCATAAATCCAGATTCGCTGGTCAGCTTCTGCTCCAGGAGGGTGGTACCACCTTTCAGTTGCAGCCAACCGTCCTTCCGGTTCAACAGTTCTCCCGGGTTGCTTTGCAGCTCCAGGTGGCAACCAGTGCAGTTATTTAGCAATAGCTCGCGCGCCGCACCGTCGAAGTGGATCCCGTCGATCTGTGAGAGCTGCTGATCTCCCTGGGTATCTGCGTAAGCCTGTCCTCGGGACAGACGCAAAAGAGCAGGGTTTTTGTCATCGACAATCAACAGAGATCCGTCCTGCAGTTGCAACAAACCGACGGGCGCACCTTCCGGTCTCAGTCCGTCCACCTTGTTCCACTTACTGATCACTTCCCGGTGTTGTGCATCGGCACTCGAACCGCCGCGCGGCGCCATCGTGTGTGTGGTGAACGTTCGGGCGGGAGCGATGGGGTCGCGGTTGAAGCGGACGTGTTTGACCAGTTGTGGCAGTCCGTCCGCTGAAGTGGCGTAACTGACCAGCCTGTTGCCAACCACGCGATAGCCATGCCAGCTGACCAGTAATTGATTTTTCAGTGCCGGCAGTAAATCGCCGTCGTAATAGAGCATATCCAGTGGCGCAACATGGGGCGGCATCAGGCTATAAGGCTCGATGTAGTCCGCGCGATCACAGCCGCTGGTGTCTTGGTCGATCCCCTGGCCAACACTTAGGCGCCGGTTGAAGCAGTAGGGCCAGCCGTAGAAACCACCGGGCTGGATTACATTGATTTCCTCGTAGGGCTCCTCGGCGTCTTTGAAGTCTGTGCTGTTCTCTCCCTGTAGTACGGTGCCGCTAGGGTGTACGACAAGGGCTACGGAGTTGCGCAGACCGCTGGCGTAGAGGGTAAAGTCGCTGTCCCACGCATTGCTGTCAGGCTGATAGCGATAGTGGCGGAGGCCGGTGGTGTCCAGCTCATCACAGGTTTGCGAAACGGAGCTCAGGCCGCAGTCGTCGGTTTTTGAGCCGGCGTTTACCAGCAGATCACCACCGGGCAGAAAGACAAAACTGGTGAGGGGATGCAGGTGGCTGCCTGGGGTGTAGGGCAGGTTGTCGACCACGGTTTCCCGGTCAACCATCTGATTACCCCGCAGCCGGAAGCGCGTTATCCGGTTGGCTTCACCCACATAGATTCGCCCATCCGGGCCCAGCTTGATGTCGTGGGGCAGGTTCATTCCTGTGGCGAGTTTGTGGATGCCTTGCACGCGATTATAGCTACCGTCACTGAATTCAAGTAGCCAGAGAATCCCTTTGCCCCCACTCCAGCCGCCCATGTCGGTAACCAGAATCTGGTTGCTCCGGGGTAACTCCAGCGCTTTGCGCGGTTTGATAAAGTCTGCGCCGGAGCGGGCGCTTGCCAGCAGACCGAGACAGGTGCCGGGCATGGTGCCGACGGGGAGTTTGGGGAGTCCATCACAAGTCTCGTTGAGCGGTTGGTAGCTGGCGGCCGCGGAAGCAGTGGCACAGAAGGCAATAACCAAGCCGCTTACCAGACTGCCTGCCAAACCACGTGCCCATGTTAAAAGTGTATTCATACAGCGGGTTACTCAATCGTTCTTATCGGTGCGTCAGGGCCTGTCGGCCTGGGCGGGAAACTTAAACCATCCCCGCACCGGTGTTAAGTAACAAACTGGTATCGAGTCACAGGTCGGTAGTACTATTTCGCGCAATCGACAGTGTTATTGCTTCAACAGGGAAGTCAGATGGAAACAGAATATCAATACCAAAAGCGGCGGGTACCGCTGGATCGAAACAGCGAGTTCCGGTTTGGGGAGGGGAAAATCAGTGGGTACCTGTCGATTACACTCGGTACCCTGAGTTTACTGGCGGTACTTGCTTACCGTTATCCTGCATACCTGACGACCATTGAGCTGCGTCAGGTCTATGATGCGGAATTTCTCCAGCAGCTTCTCAAGTACGGGATGTACTTTTCCCTGTTTTTCGGTTTGTTGACGTTTTTCCTGAATCGCCGCAAACGGATGGGCATTACGGGTATTGGGTTGACTGTGTTGGGGTTTTTACTCGGTGGCTACGACATTCCGGTGGGGCCTGTGGAGCCAGTGCGCCTGTCACTGGGCGTCGACTGGTTGATTCTTGCCTTTCTCGGTTCCGTGGGTGTATTTATGACACTGGAAAAGCTGTTTCCCAAATATCGCAATCAGGTGATTTTGCGGGATGAGTGGGGATTGGATCTATTCTATTTCTGTTTCAATCATTTGATGATCTCAGCCATCCTGATCTATGGCAACTACCACGCAAGCCACTTTCACTGGGCGGTGAGTGAGAGTGTGCAGCAGGCGGTGCAGTCAGTACCGCTGTTAATTCAGGTATGTCTGATCGTTATCTGTGCTGATTTTGTGCTGTATTGGGAACACCGCCTGTATCACGAAGTGCGAGTACTCTGGCCGGTGCACGCGGTGCACCATTCGGTGGAGAGCATGGATTGGCTGGCCGGATCGCGCGGGCATTTTATTCAGGTGTTTTCAGAGCGCGCGATGGTAATGGTGCCCCTGTACCTACTGGGTGCGGATCAGGCCGCGCTGGATATCTATGTTGCTTTTGCGGCGCTGCAGGCGATTCTGATTCACTGCAACCTGCGCTTCTCGTTCGGCCCCCTGAGGTACATTTTCGTGACGCCGCAATTCCACCACTGGCACCACAGCTCGGAAAAGCCCGCTATCGATACCAATTACTCCGCACATACGGTACTTTTTGATCGTGTCTTCAATACCTACCATATGCCGGAGGAACACTGGCCGGCGGAGTACGGTACAACCGTACGTTTGCCGCGCAGTTACCTGGGCCAATTACTGTATCCGGTACAGAGTCTGCTGGGGCGGAAGCGCTAAAGGTCCGCTTCTCTCTGATGGGGCCTGCTTGCGGGCGAACCCAAAGGTCCGGTTCACAGGGAGTGCTGTTTACTGAAGCCACACAGTGGCAGTGTCGCTACCGGACGCGCAGAGTTTTGCTAAGTAACAACATTCCGAGCAGGCGTTTGTGGAAGGAAATGGACAAGGGCTGCGAGCTGGGGCAGCAGCCCGCTGGTGCCAGTCAGATTACTCTCTGAATACCTGCCCGATCAAAACACTCCCCCGGGCTACCGGGTCCTTCCTGATCAGTGCTTCCTCCTGGCCGATACGGCTGAAAAGTGTGGTCATGCTGTTGTCGATCACATAGCTCTCCAGGTTCATATTAGGCTTGTTAGCAATGGGCAGCTTTTCATAGATTGCCAGTACTTCCTCGTATTGATCATAGAAGCCGGTTTTGCGCAGGCTGGCTTCCACAATCGGCTGGTAGCGCTGGCGCAGGGTGGTTTCGGTGTGGCCGCGGAAGTAATCTGTGGCGGCGGTATCGCCGCCGCGCACAATGCCGAGGGCATCGGTGACGGTCATGCTGGTGACGGCCTGTTTGAATACCGGCGCAGCTTCCACAACGGCCTGTTCTGCACCGCGGTTCATGGCGTTTTCCAACTGGTCCACGTAGGCGCCGAACCCCATCTGGCGCATTGTGTCCGCCGCCGGGCGTGCTGAGGCGGGTAGGCGCAGGCGGAAGGCACCGGTTTGCGAGAGGCTGGCGCTGGCGCGGTCGGTGCTGGTGTGCAGGACTTCTTTGATACCGCCGGCGAGGCGGGAGTCGGTATCGTAGCCGGCGTTTTTGGCCACCTGGTTGCCCACCTCGAGCCAGGGGGACACCGCTTCCATATTCTGGCAGCCAGTCAGCGCAAGCATTCCCGCCAGTAGCCAATAGTGTTTCATTGGAAAATCTCCTCGGTTACAGATGCGGCGATTTTACCTTATCTGCACGCGGGGGAGAGTGACGGGGTTCTTCCCCTTGGCGGGCTAAACGGGCCCGGCAGTACCACCGCCACTTGGTGGCTTAAGTGAACAACATTACGGATCTCCGGGGCTGCTCCGTTCTTGCATGTCGCGAAATTCGTCTAGACTGAGATTGACGCCTCACACAGTACCTACTTTTCTGAGGATAACTCGACACCACCATTATGCTGGTCGCTTTCACTGTGCCATCAGCAACTTCAGCGGACTTGACTATGTGTAATGAACCGAATCGCTCGACCCCTCATTCATCTGCCCGCAGTAAGTCCAGTGCTCACCCCGGGTACGAGAAAGGAGCAAGTCGCCGCCAGGTAATCAGGGGGGTGCTGGGTGCCGGTATTGCGGGATTGGCAGCCGGTACGGGTCTGATGGGTTATTCCGGTGTCAGCCTTGCCGCAGCACTCACCAAAGAGCAGCGGGATGCCATGACCCCCGATGACATCATCAAAATGATGAAAGAGGGAAATGCGCGCTTCCGCGCGGGAAAGTTGCAACAGCAGGACTTTCTGGCACAAAAGCGTGCCAGTGCAACCGGGCAGTTTCCGGCTGCCGCCATTCTCAGCTGCATTGATTCCCGCACGCCCGCAGAGATTCTTTTGGACATGGGGCTGGGCGAGTCATTCAACACCCGGATTGCGGGCAATATCTGTAATGACGATATTGTCGGTAGCCTGGAGTTTGCTTGTGCCGCAGCGGGGGCCAAAGTGATACTGGTGA
The DNA here is from genome assembly GCF_020991125.1 of Microbulbifer celer. Lineage (NCBI taxonomy): Bacteria > Pseudomonadati > Pseudomonadota > Gammaproteobacteria > Cellvibrionales > Microbulbiferaceae > Microbulbifer > Microbulbifer celer. Next base: position 2,267,893 of record NZ_CP087715.1, on the reverse strand, counting down.
TGGGGCACAGTGCCTGCGGTGCAGTCAAAGGCGCTATCGATAACGTTAAGTTGGGCAAACTTACGGGATTGCTGGAAGAAATCAGGCCCGCAGTCGAAGCCACGCAATACGATGGCGATCGTACGGGTAAAAATGCGGAGTTTGTGGATCTTGTTGCCGCCACCAATGTGCGACGCGCAATGGGGCAGATTCGCGACGAAAGCGATGTGCTCAGTAAGCTGGAAAAGGAAGGAAAGCTGAAAATTGTCGGTGCTATGTATTACCTGGATGGTGGCCGGCTGGAAATGCTGGAGTGATTGCTGGCGATTGGTTACTGCCAGGGTAAATATCTCCAATACACTGTACTGGCTGTTGATTTCCGCAAGTAGGTTGTTCGGTTCAGTGGATGTCAAACGTGGCCTCGGTTTGCACTTGAGTAGGAACCACGGGCAATCGGGTCCGGAATGTTATTTATTATCTGCTACACTTAAGGCAATAATGGCAATAAATTTTCACACATGGTGAATCGCCTGCAATTCTTGCTGAATCTGTTCCGTACCGCATTTCTCGGCGAGGACCGCGAGCAAGGGGTTATCACCGGTTTATTGTCACCCAGCTCCCCGGTGCGCCACCTCCCTCCAATGACAAAGCCGCCCACTGTATACCTGTGCCCGGGTTTTTGGATGCTGCAAGACACGAATTCTCTTCACAGCAATAAACAGCAAGGAGATTGCTATGGGATACAACGAGACGCTGGCGCAACAGGTCCGCAAGCTGCTGGGGCAGAATGATGGCCTGAGCGAAAAGCAGATGTTTGGTGGCCTGGCCTTCATGCTAAACGGCAATATGGCCTGTGGTGTGGTCGGCGAAGAGCTGATGGTGCGGGTCGGCCCGGAGAACTATGACGACGCATTGAGCGAGCGTTATACCCGGCCCATGGATTACACCGGCAGACCCCTGAAGGGTATGGTCTATGTGGAAGAGGATGCAATTGCGGAAGACCTGAATGGCTGGGTAAGCCGGGGCGTTGAGTTTGCCGGTTCACTGCCGCCCAAATAGTGCCTGTCGGCTGTGCTGAACCCCTCTGTCACACGCTCGATTCCAGCTGCCCCGGGTCGTCCAGTTTGGATGGCTCGGCGATGCCTTCAATTTCAAGTGTCAGGTGGGAAACCTGCGGGCATCGCATCTTGAGTTCCGCTTCCAGTGAATCGATAACGCCCTCTGTTGCCTCCAGCGTCGCCTGAATGGTTGCGCGGGTTTCTGCATATTCCACCACGGCCTCAGTGCGCCGGTGTTCTGGTACCCGTTCCAACAGTGACTTCTCGTGCGCCTCAATACGTTCGCGCATATTGCGCATCAACACTTCCTCCCTTAACTCGATTTCCGCCACGATCACCGTATGGGTCTCGTCAACGATAACCGAGCGCAGATCGTGGTATTGCTCGATCTCCGGACGTTTCTGTATCAGATCCTGAAACGCCCGCTCTGCATCCCGATCCCGGATACTGGTGAGGTAGCGGATATTCACTCGACCGAGAAATATGGCGGTAAATCCGAGCATGAGGGCAATCAGTACCGAAAAGCCGATATCCCATCGGGGGTTGCCGGTTATCTGGGTCATGCCGATACCGGTAGCGGCGAGAATCACGCCGGTAACTGCAATACTGTCCTCCAGTAAGACAGCAATCAGGGTGGGATCGTCTGCATCCGCCAGATAACGGAAAGGGTTGCGCTTGCCCTCTGCGCGCATGCGGGATAAAAATTCCCGCCCCGCCACCAGCAGCACATAGCCCTCCAGTACAAATGCAATTATCAGCACCGCCCCGGAAATCCAGATTGGTGCTATCTCAAACCCCAATACCGTCACCGTGTCTGGCAGCGGGGTGTGTCCAAGATTACGCCAGGCGTGCCAGGCATGGGCGAGGCCGAGACCGCAGCCAATGGAAAACAGGCCAATGGCACTCCAGAGATTCCAGAGATATTTTTTCTGGCCGTGGCCAAAGGCATACTGATGATCAGCCGGCAGGCCGCCGCGTTTCAGCCCGATGAGCAGGAAGACCTGGTTTAGCGTATCCATCAGGCTGTGGACAGCCTCGTTCATCATTGCGGCAGAATGTGTTACGAGTGCGGCAAAGCCTTTCAATACGGTAATAATGGCGTTGACGCAGATGGCGTAAATGACAGCCTTTTTAGATCCCTGGGCCATGGTTTTCCCGTGTTCTAGTTGGTTCAAAGTAACGCTAGCAGATCCAAGCCTGAATGGCGTTGGACTCAGCTATATGCCAGTCCTGTCGCCGCACCGCTTTTCCCTCGGGCGTTCCCAGAGTAGAACGCACCTCACCGGGGTGAACTACATTAACTGCCACAACCCGCATACGCTGGCGGCGCGATCCGAGGTAACCCGCTTTGGCGTGGTATGCTGGCCGGCACAATAACAAATGTTCCCTGAACTCATGCCTGATACTTTGCAAGGGTAATGGGCACTGAAATTGCCAGTGAGACGAATTATGCAGTCACAGCACTTCGAGACCCTCATTATTGGTGCCGGCCTCTCCGGCATCGGCACCGCCTGCCACCTGAAACAGCACTGCCCAGATCGGCAGTTCGCTATTCTCGAGCGTCGTGCGTGTATCGGCGGCACTTGGGATCTGTTCCGTTATCCCGGTATCCGTTCGGATTCCGACATGTTCACTTTCGGTTTCAGTTTCCGTCCCTGGGGTGGGGATCAGGTATTGGCGGACGGCCCATCGATTCGCAAATACTTGCGGGATACTGCGGAAGAATACCGTGTGACCGACCATATTCATTTCGGTGTGGATCTCAACTCTGCCGACTGGCGGAGTGGCGAGCAACAATGGGTACTGCGCGGCGTGCGGGAAGGAAAAGAGGTGACTTACACCTGTTCCGTGCTGATTTCCTGTACTGGTTACTATGACTATTCGCAGGGACATGAGCCCGACCTTCCCGACGTTGAACAATTCTCTGGTCAGATAGTGCATCCCCAGCACTGGCCGGAAAACCTGGATTACCAAGATAAGAACATCCTGGTGATCGGGAGCGGTGCCACCGCGGTGACCTTGGTGCCGGCACTGGCGGAGCAGGCGGCACAGGTCACCATGTTGCAGCGCTCTCCGACCTATATTCTTTCCATGCCCAGGCGGGACCGTTTTTTGGGGTTGCTGAACAGAGTACTGCCCGCGCATTGGGTATACCGCTTTGCCAGGCGCCGCAATCTGATGCTACATCGGGGTCTGTTCAGACTCTCTAAACGCTGGCCAGGGCTGATGCGCCGTCTGATGCTGCGCGGGGTTAAAAAAGCGCTGGCGGGCAGTGCGGATATGCGTCACTTTACCCCCAGTTATAATCCCTGGGACCAGCGCCTGTGTGCGGTGCCCGATGGCGACCTGTTCGAGGCGGTCAGGTCAGGCCGAGCCTCTGTAGTCACCGACGAAGTCGAAACTTTTACCGCGAAGGGCGTTCGACTCAAATCCGGCACCGAGCTGTCTGCGGATATCGTGGTGACCGCCACGGGGTTAAAGTTGCAGCTCCTTGGCGGTATGACACTGACCGTGGACGGACAGCGGGTGGATATGCGTAATCGCCTTACCTATAAAGGGGTATTGATGGAGGGCGTGCCGAATATGGCCTGGGTGTTCGGATACACCAACGCCGCCTGGACGCTGAAGTCAGACCTGTCGGCCGGTTATATCTGTCGTTTGCTGAATCACCTGACGGAGAGTGGGCAGGGCGTGTTTCTGCCCATCGATCGTGAAGGCTGCGTAGCCGATGAATCGGTGATGGCGGCCCTGCAATCAGGGTACGTACAGCGCGCCGATGGAATTCTCCCCCGCCAGGGAACCCGCTATCCATGGCGGCTGCTGAACGACTACGAGCGCGATAAAAAGCTGATGCTGGAAGCGCCGGTGGTAGATGGCGTGCTGAACTTCTATCCCGGTCTCAGCCGCGTGCAACCGGCACGACCTGTAACCGAGGATACTTCAGCCTGCTAATGGCCCATGCGAAGTTTGATAACCTGGTAACAAAGGAGCACAGCCAAAACTCCCAAGGCAAGGATGTGCAGAAATAGTGGTTCTATTTCAAGCTTTCTCAACGCCGAGCTGGGCCCATGGCGACAAGATGCGGTTCAATGAAGAGAGGGACAAGAAAGTACTTATTGTGTATCGCGAACGAGTATCTTCCAGCCCCCCCTGGCACAGCCCGTAAATTTAGGCGCTGAGTTTACCTCGACGTCGTGATTCCTTTCCTATCGTTGAACCTGTTGCTCTCTATTTTTACTGTGAGGTACATATGCGTTTCCAGTTCGGCGGGTTGGTCCTGCTGTTTGCTCTCTCGGGATGCGGCGATGAGGATCTGCATAATTCTACTCAGGCCAAGTTGCCGGGCGTCAAGCAGGCTGAAGCCGCTGCCCAGCAAGAGGATATGAATGTCCCTCCGGCCACGACGCAACCGCAAGGAGCTCCTCAGAATCCCCGTCCGCAGGAGCCGGCGGCCACGGCTACCAACCCCGCGGGCACCAAGCCTAATATCCTGCTGATCGTGTCCGACGACACCGGTTTCGGTGACCTCGGTCCCTATGGTGGAGGCGCCGGGCGCGGTATGCCGACACCGAATATTGATCGCCTGGCCGACGAAGGTATGACCTTCTTTTCATTCTATGCTCAGCCCAGCTGTACCCCCGGGCGCGCAGCGATACAGACCGGGCGTATTCCCAACCGTAGCGGTATGACCACGGTCGCGTTCCAGGGGCAGGGCGGCGGCCTGCCGAAAGAGGAGTGGACCCTCGGATCGGTTCTGAAAAAAGCGGGTTATAAAACCTACTTCACTGGCAAATGGCACTTAGGCGAGTCGGATTACGCACTCCCCAATGCCCAGGGTTATGACGTCATGGAGCACGCATTCCTGTATCACGCCAATGCCTATACCTACGGCGACCCCGAGTGGTTCCCGGAGATGGACCCGGAACTACGCAAAATGTTTGACAGCGTTACCAAGGGTTCCATGTCCGGCAATGCCGGTGAAAAACCCCGTGAAGATTGGAAAGTGAACGGCCAGTATGTCAACACGCCACAGGACGGGGTCGTCGGCTTGCCGTATCTCGACAATTATATCGAGCGCTCTGGAATAAAATTCCTTGAGGAGGCGGCCAAACACCCCGATCAGCCATTTTTTATCAATGTCAACTTCATGAAAGTCCATCAACCGAACCTGCCTGCACCGGAATTTCAGCACAAGTCCCTGTCGAAAACCAGGTACGCCGATTCCATGGTCGAGTTGGATACTCATATCGGCAATCTGATGAACAAATTGCGCGAACTGGGTCTGGATAAAAATACCTTGGTGTTTTATACCACCGACAACGGTGCCTGGCAGGATGTTTATCCCGATGCCGGTTATACGCCGTTACGCGGCACCAAGGGTACTGTGCGAGAGGGCGGCAATCGGGTTCCGGCGATAGCGATGTGGCCGGGCAAAATTGCGCCGGGCGTGCGCAACCACGACATTGTCGGCGGTCTGGACCTGATGGCGACATTTGCGGCACTTGCAGGAATCGAATTGCCGAAAGATGACCGGGGCGGTGCGCCGATTATCTTCGATAGTATTGATATGTCACCAATTCTGTTCGGTACCGGCAAAGGCCAGCGCAATTCCTGGTTCTACTTTACTGAAGATGAGTTGACCCCCGGTGCAGCGCGGGTGGGCCAGTACAAAGCAGTATTCAACCTGCGAGGCGATGACGGAGCGCAAACCGGCGGGCTGTCGGTAGATACCAACCTCGGTTGGAAAGGTCCACAGAAATATGTGGCCACGGTGCCGCAGATTTTTGATCTGTGGCAGGACCCGCAGGAACGCTATGACGTGTTCATGAACAATTTTACGGAACACACATGGACACTGGTGGTCTTCAACAAGTCGATCAGTGACCTGATGAAAACCTATGTGGAATATCCGCCGAGAAAGCTACAGAGTGAGGGCTACAGTGGGCCGATTACCCTGACACAGTACGAGCGGTTCAAATACATTCGCGAGGCGCTCAAGGAAGAAGGTGTGTCCATTCCGCTTCCTACCGGTAATTGACGGACGTAACAATAATCCCGCCACCCTTGTGGCGGGATCTTTTTAAACCTTGCGGTTACTGTTGCGGATGGATCACCTTCCAATCATTTTTCATATCCACTATCAACCACCCGTTCTTTTTCGCATTGTCGAGTGCCTTGTCGAGTCTGCCAAAGGTTGAGTCCCGGTCGTAGGCCCACTCCCGCTTTTCATCGGTGTGATGCACAAGCAGAGCGAAGCGCTTGCCATCACCACTGGTGGTCCACTCCAGCATCTGATAATCGCCATCGGAATTGCCGGCAGCAAATACCGGGTGGCGGCCGATGTATTGATAAATGCCCACCGGCTTTCCGTCCTTGTCGTCGATCAGGTTGATATCGGGCAGTTTGACGATAGCCGGTTTACCGTCGCGCATTTCGTACTTCGCCTTGAGGCTGCTACCGATGGTCTGCTCCGGCGGTACGCCGTAGGTCTGCTCGGCGAATACACGCATGAAATCCACTCCACCACCGGACACGATGAACGTCTTGAAACCGTTGGCGCGCAGATAGTTCAGCAGCTCCAGCATCGGTTGGTACACCATTTGATTGAACGGCTTACCGGTTTTGGGATGCCTGGCGGTAGCCAGCCACTGCCGCACATTGTCGGCGAACTGTTCGCTGGTCATGCCCGAGTGCGTCGCGGCGAGCATTTCCAGCAAGCCCTTCTCACCGGATGCCGCGACACCTTTCATATCGCCCTTTAACACAGAGGCAAAGGGTTCACGGGTTTTCCACTCGGGGTGCTCAGGCGCCATTCTCTTTACCTGATCGATCAGGTAGAACACCTGGAAATAGGCCGGCTGTTCCGACCAGAGGGTACCGTCGTTGTCGAAGGTGGCGATGCGCTCCTTCGGTGGAATATAGTCGGGGGAGCCCTCTTTGGTAACGCTGCCGACGAAATCCACAATGGCACGCTTGGATGCGCTGTCATTCCAGGATGGCAGCGGATCGCTCTGTGCGGCGGCGCCAGTCGCGAGCAATAGGAGAAGGTGAATGGCGAAAATGGGTAGCAGGCGTTTCATCGGCTGGAATTCTCCCGGTAACGACACTGAATAGCGGAGAGTGGCGCGCAAAATTAGGGGCACTGAATTCACCCTAGCCCAGATTTCTGCCGCGCGTCGGAATATGCGACGAAGGCTCCCCCCTGAAGAGATGCGGGTAGGGGCGGTAGTCCATTGCGGAATGGCGGGTCATGTACTTTACTTGAGGCGCCGGGGTATGGACGTTTGGGTACCCACTGCCTGTTCCAGTGCGTGGTACCGGGAAAGGCGGAATGGCAAGGAAACGATAATAAACTGCCAGTTTGAGACCCCTGCAGCGGCTGGCACTTGCTCTGCGGAGAGTTCATGCGCTTAGTTCTCAGAACCCTGGTGCTCGCGCTAGTACTGGCGGGATGTGACAGAAATACGACGGTACCGGAACACGCGAGCGCAGCCGCAAATGCTGCCGAAGAAGTCACACCCGGCGAATCCTCGGGGGTGCAGCAAACAGATCGTTATCTGGGGGCAGAGGCCTGCGCTGGATGCCACGCGGCAGAGTATCGCGCCTGGAAAAATTCCCATCACGACCTGGCGATGAAAGAGCCCGCGGCAGATACTGTGCGGGGCGATTTCGACAATACCGGTTTTACCTACTTTGGTACCCAATCCACCTTTTTTCGCCGCGACGGACAGTATTTCGTGCGCACCGACGGCGCCGACGGAGAGTTGCAGGATTTTCCCGTCGCCTATACCTTCGGTACCTATCCGCTGCAGCAGTACCTGATCGAACTTCCCGGCGGACGCCTGCAGGCTCTGAGTATTTCGTGGGATGCGCGTCCTGAGGGGGAGGGCGGTCAGCGCTGGTTTCACCTATACCCAGACGAAGAAGTCAAAGCCGGTGACCCGCTGCACTGGACCGGGCTGAATCAGAATTGGAACTTCATGTGTGCCGACTGCCACTCCACCAATTTCCAGAAAAATTATTCGCCGGACACTAAGACCTTTGCCAGCACCTGGTCGGAAATCAATGTGGGGTGTGAGGCCTGCCATGGGCCGGGGGCCAAGCATGTGGATTGGGCCGGGCTTGTGGAAGAGCAAAGAGCAGTCAAGGAAGACAAGGGTTTTGCCATTTCGTTTGCGGATCGCACGGAAGCAGTCTGGGCGATGGACACCGAATCCGGCATTGCGCATATACAGGGTGGCGTGCAAACCCAGGCTGAGATTGCCGTGTGCGCCCAGTGTCATTCACGCCGCAGCACCAGTTTTCCCGGTGCGCGGCCACATCACCCGTTTCTCGATCATTTCAACCCGTCGCTGTTGCAGGCCGGCCTGTACCATGCAGATGGGCAGATCGACGATGAAGTGTATGTCTACGGCTCCTTCCTGCAGAGCAAGATGCACGCAGCCGGGGTGACCTGCAGTAACTGCCACAATCCGCATACGCTTGAGGTCCGCGCGGAGGGCAATAACCTTTGCGCCCAGTGTCATCTGCCGGACAAGTTCAATACCGCTGAGCACCACCTGCATCCCGATGGTAGCGAAGGCACACAATGTGTGAACTGTCATATGACGGACAAAGTCTATATGCAGGTGGACGCACGCCGCGATCACAGTTTCCGCGTGCCGCGGCCCGATCTGTCGATCAGTATCGGCTCCCCCAACGCCTGCACCGGCTGCCACACCGAGCAGCCGGATACCTGGGCGGCACAGGTACTGGAAGAAAAGTTTGGTAAACCCGATTCTCACTACGGCGAGGCGCTGTTTGCCGGTCGCACCGGCGCGCCTGATGCCGAGACGCAGTTGATGAGCCTGGCAATGGACGAAAGTCAGCCGGACATTGCGCGGGCGACCGCAGTTGCGATGCTGCCACGTTATCTGTCCCAGGCCAGTGCACAGGCTCTGCAGGTTATTGCCCAGGGGAACGAGGCGCTGTTGCATCTGGGCATTGCGCAATCGCTGGAACAGTTGCCGGAGCGCATTCGCCCGGCACTGGCGATTCCGTTGCTGTACGAAGATGAGAAGGTCACGGCGTCGCTGGCGGCAAGTTCCATCGCCGGCGCGCCGATGGGGCAGTTTCCAGAGAAAGTTCAGATGCGCCAGAAGCGCGCCCTGCAAAACCACGTCGCGTCTGAGAGCTTTAATGCCGACCGCCCGGAGTCGCTGGTCAACCTCGCTGGACTGTATTTGCAGCAGGGTGATCTGGCGCGCTCTGAGCGGGCATTCCAGGATGCGATACATCTTGATCCCGGCTTTACGCCCGCCTATATCAATCTGGCCGATCTTTACCGGGCTAGCGGTCGCGAGCGTGAGGTCGCAGCGGTATTGCGGCAGGGGATGGCTGAGTGTGAGGACAAGACCTCACTGCAGCACGCTCTTGGTCTCAGCCTGGTGCGTCAGCAGCGTCTGCCTGAGGCTCTGCACTACCTGCGCGAGTCGGCACGGAGTGAAACAACTTCACCGCGCTATGTATATGTTTACGGCGTAGCACTGAATTCGTCGGGCGAGAAAGACGCCGCGATTCGTGCACTGGAGCAGGGGTTGCTGCGTTTTCCCGGGGAACCGCAATTGTTGCAACTGCTCGCCTCCCTCAATCGCGAATTCGCGCATTAACAGTGAGCAAGTATGAAGGCATCCAGCAAAGATGCGCGGTCACTAAAACCCGCTGAGCGCAGCCGGCTCGCCCGGGGTGTGAACAAGGAGACTGAAGGGCGCGGCGAAGATCAGTCGGGCTTTTATCTGGTCCACGATGGACTTTCAGCGTTTGTCGCCCGCGCGGTGATGATCGAAGAAGCCACGGTTTCCCTTGATCTCAAATACTACATCTACAGTGATGATGCCTCCGGCCGCATTCTCACTGGAATGTTGTTACAGGCCGCCGATCGCGGCGTTCGGGTACGGCTGCTGGTGGATGATCTGGGCACCCGCGTGACCAACCCCTGGGTGCTGGCGATTGATCGCCACCCGAATATGGAGATACGGGTGTTCAACCCGGTCGAAGGGCGCAGTGGTATTCGACGGGGCATCGAGCAGGTGTTGGATTTCGGCCGCATCAACCACCGGATGCACAACAAGCTGCTGGTCTGTGACGGTAATGTATTGATTACTGGCGGGCGCAACGTAGCCGACGGCTATTTCTCCAAAGCAGAAACCGAATTCCTCGATGTCGACATGATCGCGGTGGGAGCCGTGGTACCGGATGCGTCGTCGATATTCGACGATTATTGGAATAGCGAAGTGGCGGTGCCGGTTACAAAATTGGCACTGGTTGATGACGATACCTGTACCCTCGATGAGTTGCGCGAACGCGTCGCTGTATACCTGCAAGGCGAGCGGGAGTCCGAGTTCAGTCGGGCGCTGGAAAAGTCCGACCTGGCGGAAAAGCTCATCGCCGGAGATGTCCCCTTCCAATGGGGAAAGGGCGTGTTATTCGCGGACCCACCGCGTAAAGCCATAGACCGCGATAGTGTTCCTGTCAGTGACTACCCGGGCTACAAGCTGGAGAAAACGCTCAAGCAGTGTAAGCAACGCCTGCGCATCACTAATGCATACCTGATTCCCGGCGTGCCCGGTCTCGATCTGTTCTCCACCCTGCAACAAAATGACGTTCAGGTGGATATCCTGACCAATGCGCTGGCGACTAACGATGTGGCTGCGGTGCACGGCGCTTATTCCCGTTACCGGAAGCCGTTATTACAGGCGGGTGTCCATTTGTGGGAATTGCGCCCGGTGGCACAGCAGAAACAGCGGCTGCACTGGTTCAAAGGAAAATCGCGCGCGAGCCTGCATGCGAAAACATTTGTGCTGGATGAGGATCGCGGATTTGTCGGGTCGATCAATCTGGATAGCCGCTCGATCATTCAGAATACAGAGGTGGGCGTATTGATCGAAAATGCGGAGATCAACCGGCAATTAAACCGGCTGTTTGACGAATGGACCGCACCGGATACAGCCTGGCAATTAGCGCTGGATGGAGACCGGATCCGCTGGCACTGGGAGAGTGAGGACGGTCAAAAGCGAGTGACAGAGTGTGAACCTGAAACCCGCTGGTGGCAACGCGTCCTTGCGAAAATCCTGTCATGGTTACCTATTGAAGAGCAGATCTGAGTAACCAGTGGCCCGTCAGAACCCAAACTGTATGGAGCCACCGAAAAAGTGCAGCGCGGTGTCCTTGTAGGTGCCTTCCAGGCGGGGGCTGAACGGGGGGCGCCCGGTCTGATCGATATCGACATCGCCCAGCCAACCGAGGTTGTATGCAAAATCAAGTTGTAGCCCCGGGCAGAGCTCAGTACCGGCGCCGAGACCAAATTGCCAGGCCTTGTTGGTGACGGTGTCGGCGGTCATGGTGACTTCATCGCTCATACCACTGTCGTAGGCGATACCGGTAGAAAGGTACCAGTCCTGCAGGAATCCGCGCTTGAACTCCTGGCGTAGACCGAGGGCGAAATGTCCGGTATCCCGGTAGCCGCGATTGACAAATACCGAGGTCTGGTTGGGATTGTCCAGGGCCAGGCTAACGCCGGCAAATTCAGACCAGTCCTGCCAGGCGAGATTGGCATAGAGCGTCGTGCCCGGCTGCAGTTCCTGCTGTAGGCTGGCGGTAACTGTTTGCGGCACTGTCATGTCGATCGTGGTGCGGGTCTGATCCAGCTGACCGACAACGCGATCAAACAGTGGCCCGAAATCTCGCAACTTCAATCGGTCTTTAAATTCCAGATCCACTTCAGAGGTGTAGCTGAGACCGATGGTGGTACCGGAAACCGGGCGATAGATAATGCCGAAGTTGCCGCCAAACCCGGTATCCAGATCTTTATAGCGTAAATACGCATCCTCATCGATCAATCCAGCGCGCGGGGCTGACTGAAAACTGAAGTAGGTGCTCATGGCATTCAGGCCGATGCCCACAGACAGGCAATCATTGACCTGCCAGCTGAGCGATGGCAGCAGGCTCATCCCGATCAGATCGACATTCTGTACGAATCGGCGGCCTTTCCAGTCATCGTGGTAGTCGAGCCCGAGCCCGAAGTTGCCCGCCATCGCCATGCCCCAACCGATGTTCTCGGTAATTTTCCCCGCGGCAAAGGCGCCGGCAGTGGGAAACCATCGGATAGGATTGCCGCCGTCATTACCGGAGACATTCGACTGGCCATCGTCAGTGAACCCGACGTCGCCATAGAGTGCCTGTGCGGCGACGCGCACCTGTGTCTGGTTGCGCCAGACGGTACCCGCGGGATTGGTGAACGCGGTAGCGGCATCCTCCGGCGTTGCCGCCCACCCGGCGCCGGCGGTACCGAGCGTCGGGGTGCCGATCTCCCACAGCATCAGGCCGCCAGCGTGGGAAACCGGGGCGACCAATACGGCGACGGTGAGCGGGAGCAATCTCAGGGAACTGCGCGCAACATTCATGACGATGCCTTTTAAAGTATTTCTGAAATGCCGAAGACAGGTTTACTTCGGGAACAACATGACCCAATTCAAGCGAAACCCCCAATCCTGTGCCCCGGTGTCCGGGCTCTCAGCGTAATAGCGAGGTCCAGCCTGTACCTGATAGGTTTGCTTGCCCACTTTAAATACCTTGGCGACCAGAAAATGGACGGGAACATTCCACTGTTCTTTTTCCCAGTCGTAGGTGGATTCGGTTTGTAGGGTAAATGTCCAGGAATTCGGGGTGTTATACGCCAGGAAAGGCTGTACAAACGTGCTGTTGACGTCAGCGCGGCTGTCTTTGCCCGCGAAAGACCAGATATGGTTTACCAGGCTGCCGACGGTCCAGGGACCTGTCTGTTTGAGCACTACGCCCGTTGGTCCTGCACCCCACTTTTCGGTACCCAGTAAAGGCTCTGTCCCGGTCGGGAGGAGGAAAACAGGACCTACACCCCAGGTGACACCGCCAGCGGTAGCCTCCTTGGGTGAGAAAAAAACACTCTGAACGGTGTCTCCCAGCCCGGTCTGATCACCGCTGCCCGGGAAAATATTTTCCTGATTCATTACCGGAAGGATGGTCCGGCTGATCAGGTTCCAGTCCTCATTGATGCCTACCGGAATAACAGGCTGAACATTCATCGTGAACCGGCGACCGCCCTTGGTGGGCCCGACGCGATTGTCCCAGTTTCCCTGGAAGGGTACGCTGATCAGATCTGAAATGGGGTTGCTGAGTTTTTTGGCAAGGTCTGCATCGGCGTGGGAAAGTGCGCTCAACAAAAAGCTTGAAACCGCGATCAGTAAAGTGGTGCTCAACCGGTACATACTACCCACCATTAGATTCAGAAGTTTGTCGCTTGTTTGAGTCTAGATACAAGTTTGCTGAATCTGACGTCGGTGTCGCAGTAATAAACCAGCAAGAAAAATTTTCTTTATTGGGTCGCTTTAGGTAGATCTTTTCATGCGTCTTGTAGGCAGTGGAAGAATGATTTGGCAAATGGAATGGCTCAAACCGGCGCGATCAGTAATAGCCGACAAAGTTCAGGTACCAGCCCTTGTGGTCATAATCGTAATCGGTAAGGTCATCACTGAAATCGGAAAAGTTATAACCTACGCCAACACGGAAATGGTCACTGACATCCCTGTCTACACCCAACAGGTAGCCGTGACGATTGCCGCCGTCATCGACATCCAGCCAACGGTATTCTGACGTGAGGTGACACAGGCCGACGTCATAGCGCGCCTGAATGGCACTGAAGGTGGTGGCGGAATCAAACCAGGCACCGCTGCCGCGACCCATGCGGTATTCGCCCTCGCGTCGGGCGAGTTTGCCGGCAAACTCCCACTGCTGACTGAGGTTGTATACACCTTCGAAGGAAAAAATGGTGGTTTTCTGGTCGTATTCGCTCCCCCCCCACTGTGCGAGTGTGGCCAGGTCTCGCAAATAGGTAATGCGGCCAAACAGGCCCCAGGTCGGGCTGGCCCAGGGACGCCAGGCAAAACCGAAATTACTCTCCACAAATTGGGCACCGGCTTCCGGGTAGATCTCGTCATCTGTTTCGGAAAAGTTCAAACGGCCTGCGATCCGCCAGCTCTCATTGATTTTGTGACTCACGCGATTGGTCGTAAGCCACTGCTTACGCCGTTCAAAACCCGTATCCTCCCGCCACTCGATCTTGCTTTGCCAGTCACTGGTGGGGGTGCGCCGGCCACCCTGCAGGCTGACCGCCCGGCGGTCGACTTCGCCATCGTAGATATCCACCAGTTCGCCACTTTGTAACGAGAGCCCCAGATTCCAACCGCCGGAAGGGTAGAAATCCAGGCCCACGGTATGAGCGAGCCCTGTCTGGTTGGGTTCTTTAAGATAGGTACTTTCGTTGAACAGGTTTACCTGGTTGGACAGCCGCCAGCGATGGCCAAAGGTCCAGCCGCTATTGCGTCGGGGATCAAAGGTCATCGGTAATTCTGTGGTGTCGGTTGAATAGGCGTAGCCCGCGTAAATCGTATAATTGGCGTTTACGCGATAGTCTGCATCGACCGTGGCACCGGTGCCGCGATCGCCATTGGTGACTTCCGCCCCGATAGAGGACGAATTACCGAGCAGGTATCGCCCGCCAATGCCGACCAGGTTGTTTTCAGCGTAATCCTCGCTTTCGTCGAATGAAACCTGGCCGAGACCATAGACCTCCAGCGTGCTGCCGATACGCCGTGTATATTGAAGTGCGGCGAGATTACTTTCACCGTCGCTCAAGAGACTCTCTTCATTGACGTGGCGGAGCTCAGCACTGACTGCATTGAAGTCATCGATACCCCAGCGCAGTGTGCCCTGGCCCTGTTCAAAACTGTCCACGCCTTGCTTAATCTCGCTGTAGCGCAGAAAGAGGTTCAAGTTGGGGAATATATCGCCCAGTATTTCCGCGCCCTGTTCCGTGGTATTCATCAGCGGACTGTAGCGATTGACTGAAAAGCCCGCCTCCATTTCCCGCCACCAGCCGCCTACGGCCCACGGTAGTGTCGTTGCGCCAAGCTCCTGGAGATTGGCGCGCGCTTCTATTAGCTGTCCGTCCCCTTCGTGGTTACCAGTAGCGGCCTGGAGAGTATTCAATGGCGCGAAGTTAAAGCCACCGTTATCCGAATAGTAAGTGGGGGCGCTGAATGACTCTGTGGAGGAATATTCCATCCGCACATACGTGCCCCGTCCCGCTTGCAGGGTGATATCCCCCGCCTTCAGGTTGTAGTCTTCCCCGGCACGGTTCTCATCCACGTAGGTGCCGCCGACCGCGAAATAGTTGTTGAGCCACTGTTTGACGCGACCGCCGCTGGTGATTTCGTCGTCGTCAAACTCGGAAGGTACCCACTCGTAGTCCACGATCAGACGTTGCTCAAAACCGTCCAGTGGTGCATCGCGTGTCAGGGTGGGAACATTCTGGCGGGTGATCTGAGCCAGTGCGCGGGTGAGGATAATACGCCCCTGGATTTCATCGACTTCGTAATCTACCCCGCGGGTCAGGTTGACCCGGTTTTCTACTCGCCCGGTGGTGACGTCGCGAATTTCCAGTACTACTTTATCGGACCCCGGCAGGATGTCCTGGTTTTTCAGGTAATAGAGACTGCCGCCAGTGCCGAGAAATTCATTGTGTCCTGGCGCGGTTTCAGCCTCGGAGCCGAATCCTCGCAGTTCGGTAAGCGGGTCGCCCCAGTAGTTGATATTGCGCGAACGCCAGGTGAACGCCGCTCCATACAGTGAGCGCACATACTGCGCGTAATCGGTGCCGGTCATGCCCGTGGCAAAGTTGCCCCACAGGGCCTGGTTCTGGTCCCAGTCTGCGCGCAGATAGAAACGCCCCTGAGTGTCGACGTCACGGTAGGTGGTGGAGTCATCACCGTAGGTGGGATAGTAGTAATCCGGGTCCAGGCGCCGGAAAATATCTCTGGGGTAGGCCTGCCCGAAGTCGCTGAACAGGTCGTCCAGCTGACGCTCGGTGGTATCCATTTGTGCGGTAATCAGGTACTTCCCCCGGGTTTTTCCTTTCAGGTAGAAAGCCAACCGCCCCTGTTTGAGGATGTCGTCATCGGCGTAGCCGTCATAGCGTTCATCCGCCATGAATAGTGCGTCGTTACCATTGATGTCATTTTCCGAGAGCGTGATATCGGCAATGGCGACGCCAAAGAAGTATTCACCGGTCACATCGACGGTGATTTGCCGCCGGCGAGTGCCTTCTTCTCCCTGTAGATCAATATCGAATGTATGTTGTCCGATGGGCATCAGGAACTCTGCCGCAAATTTGTTTTCCAGATCTACCGGATAGCTGTAGCCGTTGATGTACAGGGTTCCGGCGGGCAGATTTCGTCCCTGAATGCGTACCCGGGCGCCATAGACCGGAATGTTCTGCAGGCGTAGTTCGGTTTCCGAGAACACTTCGCTGAGCATGCTCTGCGTCATCGCCTGGTCTGTGTTGAGTAGATTTTTCAGGTTGCCATCGGCGCTGTCGAGAATCTGCTGGCTGTGACGATGGGCTTCGTCCCTGCGTACCAGCTGCAGCATGCGCGGGAAGGTTTCATCGTAAATATCGTTCTGTCCGTAAGCGCGCAGCACATAGATCAATTGATCGCCATGTTGCAGCGGCACGTCAGGTGGCAGGGCACCGTCCCAGTACCCCTCGCTGACCGCCGCCACCGGTACGGGAACAATGGCGATGGGATCAACCAGGTCGTTGTCACCGGGGCGATAGATACTGACTTCCAGTTTATGGATGAAGGCGGTGTAGTTGCTGCGCACCATGAATCGCACCGGCTCGGTGATGCGTCCGCCATCGAAAGCGACAACCGAGGGGCTGCTGATGGCAAGCTCCGGAACGCCCAGCTGCGGATCTTCCGTTGCCCATATGGTGCCCTCCGATTGGGGACGGATTACCGCGACATTGTCATTGGAAGATGGAGAATTGTGTACTGCCGGAGCGGCACTCGGTGACGGGGGCGTTACCGGCTCTGCTTTGGCTTGAATCGCCATTGGTGGCGCTATGCCTGAGATCAGACCAAGCAGTGTGTAGTCCAGAAACTTCCTTTTCATCATTCCTATCGCACTTCCATTGCGAAACTCTTCTGCGTATTTCCGGGGGAAACTATTGATCGTGCCATTCCCTTCGTGGGGAAAACGCGCTGTGCAAGTCCACCGAATTTATTGAAATTCCTTTCGGCAGCTGCAACAGACGACGTTTCAATCAGAACTCGCGCAGAGATAGTTCTTTATATTGCAAATGTCTGGAAAATATAGGCATGGACGGTGGATACGTGAGGCTGGGGGAGAGAATTGGCAGGTGATTACCTTTTCTCAACGAAAATTACATGGCATGAGAAGAACAGTGTGTCAGGGGGCGGAATCAGAAAAGAAACAGATGACGGCACGGGAGTAGGTGGCGCACATACCACCCTGGCTATCTGGAAACCAGAGTGGCTATTGGTTTGAATTTGTTGATGACTTGGTATTACTTGGTGGCGAACGCTAGAGATACCGTGCCGGGGCCCAGATTGATCCCCCCGGACAGGCTCATTACCGACCGAAAAACTTTAACCTGATTCTGTTTTGCGACTTCGATAAATGTCTCGAAACCGGATACTTTTTCCAGCTGATCCACATGGCCTGCAATACTCACCACCACCGCGGGCATCTGGAGCTTGCCTTCTAGAATGGCGGTCGTGGCCAGCTCAAAAAGTCGCTGGGAACAATTCCCATATTCGCGTACGGTATCTACAACCGATGAGCCCTGATAGTCCATGGAAAGGATAGGATGCAGGTCGAGTGAGCGCGCCATCGCGGCCTTCAGCCAGCTCACGCTTTTTTCATTTTTCTGCCGTCCGCGCTCGCGGAGATAGAACACATCTTTTATCGCGGCGTAGCCCACGACTTTGCGGCCAAACTCTTCCGCGCGAGATTGGATCTGCTCGCCGGTGAGTCCTCGCTGAATCAGTGACAGTGTGTATAGCGCCAGCAGTCCCTGCCCGGCGAAAAGGGTATGGGAATCTACCGCGTGAACTTTTGCCGAATCACTGCCGAGCAGTTGTGCTACGAGACGCGCATTGGCGTGGGTAGGGCTGTTGTTGCCATTAATGGTCTGGATGACGATGTCATCTGCGCCCTGATCGAGCAATTTTTGTACGACATCCTGGATCGCTTCTACGGACGCAGGGCCTGAGCTGATCTGGTGGCTGCGGTCTGCCAGTGAAAGGGAATAGAAGTGCGCCATCTGCGCAGGGTTGCGCTGATCGCCGAAAGTGTCATTACCCAGGCTCACACTGAGGGGTAGGACCGGTATGGCGTATTTGCGCAGAATTTCATCGGGAAGGTCACAACCGGAGTCGACAACGAGCTGAACCATGGGCACCCCTTATTCTGTATGGTTTTGCTGATGACGTGCAAAGCTCCCGCTAATTTACCATCCCCGACAAAATTGTGACAGATGTCCCGTTTTCTATGTTTACAGCGCTGAAACCTGTTCTCGGGCGAAGTCCAGTAGCGACCGGGATCCACTGTGAACCTCAACATCGCCTGGAATGGGCAACAGTAGCCACTCAACCGACCAGTCCAGCACCTCACCCTGTGTCAGCGCCTGTGCGGCACTCTGTACTTCCAGTTCCAGGTAGGGTTTGACGCCACTCAGGTACAACTCGATATCACCTTCGCCCGTGGCCATTTCCTCTGCGTCTATCTTCGGGTACACCTTGAGGTACAACAGGCCGTCCACGGCGTAGGCGAGCCAGCCTTCGCTGCCATTGGCAATAATCTTCCCCTCTTTATGTTGTGCCCTGTTGTCCATGGGTAGCCATAGTACGCCCGCGGCGTCCTGCAGGTACTGCATACTGCCACGCACGGTCTGGACTGTGTCCATTGCGACCGGGGCAAAAGCGAGACCGCGGCTGGGTACACGCGTGATTTCCCAGGCAGCGATCTCGTCAAAGTCCTGTTCCGCCTCGATACGGTATTTCACCCGTGCGCGGTTGCCGGTCAGCATTGAGATGGATTTACCCACTCGCGCGCCAGCTCCGGTCGGGCCTTGCATACTGAGGGTATGCGCATCCTGCGCGGTGATGCGGTAAGGGGCAGAATCGTGTGCGGCTACTGGTGGCCAGTTCCAGAGGCTCTGCGGACTTAACCAGAACGTCGAACCGAAGTTGTTGCCATCTGTTGCATTTTGCGTCAGTAGATTCCTGCCGTTCAGGCTCAACCCGGTAATTCTTCCCCCGTATTGTGGTGATACCGCAATGGACAGGGGGCCTTTTACCAGCTGAACGGGTTCCACTTCGTGCGAAGCTTCTGTTTCAGGGGCGGCGGAACGTGATTCCGCCGCCCCCGCGTGCTGGACATTGCCGGAGAGCAGGCCCGCCATCAGCAGACCGGCTAGCACGCTCTCCAATACGCCCTGTTTTCTGGTCAGTACTTCCTTCACAGACTGTATTACCCCTCGCAGCGGATGGCGGCACTTTCTGCAGCACCGGGTACGAACTTGATATTGGCTACCGCCAGCGAGAGCGCGCCTTCACTGCGCAGGGCTAGGCCATTGGAGACTTGGCTGAAGTCTGCGTCGGCGAAGCACTGCAGGTCGATGGATATTTCGGACCACTCGCCCGTTGGCAGTTCGGTCAACGGTTGCTGCAGCGGCAGGTTGCCGGCGCAATCGGCCGCATTTGCATCGCAGGCAATCTGCAGGGATACCGGGGCGTCGGGCTCGTTGTCGACACGGATATCCAGGGTCAGGGCGGAGTGCTCGTCGAGGTAGCGGGTGAGGTCCTGGGGCTTTTTACTCTGCAGCAGAACACTGCCCGCGCGCAGGCCTTTCCAGGTGATCTGGCGCGCATCTTCCTGGGACAGCATATCGATGGAAGCCACGGTGATGTTTTCATCGTCGCTTTTCGCCAGGTTGCCACTGACCCACAGCGGATCGCGATCACTGTCGGCGATAAACAGCTTCCACGGCGCGCGCGGACGGGAAACCATCAGCCAGGCGTCTTCCAGCTTGCCATCCACATAGGACTCGCCGTTCTCGTTGAGGTTGTTGGCGATCTGGGTGTTGTCGTTGTAGGTGAGGCCATAACCGTAGCCAAACAGGGGCGCGTAGCCTTCGTCGTGGCGATTGATCACGGTCTGGTGTACCTGTTCCGGCCAGCTGAAGGAGAGTCGACCGGTGAAGTCGTACTGCTTGTTGCCCTCGGCATCGGTCAGGATCACGTCCGCCACCCCGGCACCTTCGGAGCCCGGAAGCCAGGCGGCGACAAAGGCGTCGGACAGGTTCATTTCCTTGTTCACCCACAGCGGCCGGCCGGAGATAAACACGCTGACTACGGGGATGCCCTGGTCCTTGAGCTTTTTCAGCAGGTCCTGGTCTTCCTTGCTGCCCAGCTGATACTCAATACTGGCCAGGTCGCCATGCCATTCTGCATAGGGGTTTTCACCGTAGACCACAATCGCCACATCCGGGGCTTCTCCATTGGTGAAGGTGTCTGCGGTGTAGTCGCCGTTCTCGCTCAGCACCACATTGCCACCGGCCTGTTCCACGGCAGTTTTTAACCCGGTGTAGATGGAGGTAGCGCCGGGAAAGTCTTCCGCGGTATTGCCTGTGCCCTGCCAGGAGATCGTCCAGCCGCCGCTCTGTTTGGCGATATTGTCTGCAGCATCGCCGGCTACAAGAATGTTCTGGCGCGGGTCTATCGGCAGCAGGCCACCATTGTTTTTCAGCAGTACCAGAGATTTGCGCACCGCTTCTCGGGCGATGGCGCGGTGCTCCGGGCTACCCAGAATACCGGTCTTACCCGCCAGCGGCCGGTCGCGTTCGAACAGGCCCGCGCGGATTTTGACCCGCAGAATACGGCTTACTGCATCGTCGATCCGACTCATGGGGATCTCGCCGCTTCTTACCTGGGCAATGGTGTTCTTGAGCAGGGGTTTCCATTCGGACGTGATCATAAACATGTCCAGGCCAGCGTTCACCGAAGCCGCACAGCTCTCCACGGTGCAGCCTTCCACAAAGCGGTGGCCGTTCCAGTCTCCGACCACAAAGCCGTCGAAGCCGAGGCGCTCTTTCAGCACATCGGTCAGCAGATACTTGTGACCGTGCAGGCGTTTACCGTTCCAGCTGTTGAACGATGCCATCACCGTCTGTACACCGGATTCCAAGGCGGTAAAGTAGCCGGCGGCATGGATCTCGGCCAGTTCTTTCTCACTGATCCGGGTGTCGCCGCGGTCGATACCGCGTGTGGTACCGCCGTCGCCTACAAAGTGTTTGGCGGCGGATACCAGATGACGGCCGTCGAGGAACTGATCACTGTTTTTTTCGCCCTGGATCCCCTTGATCATCTCGCGGGCGTAGGCGGCGACGATTTCCGGGTCTTCCGAGTAGCTCTCAAAGGTGCGGCCCCAGCGGTCGTCGCGCACGACGGCGATGGTTGGGGCGAAAGTCCAGTCGATACCGGTTACAGCGACTTCGCGCGCGGTAGCTTCGCCGATACGACGGATCAACTCCGGGTCGCGTGTGGCGCCGAGACCGATATTGTGGGGGAACAGGGTTGCGCCGATCACGTTGTTGTGTCCGTGGACCGCGTCGCTGCCCCAGATAATGGGAATGGCCACTTTGCCGTCGCTGGTGTCCATGGAGGCGGCAAAGAAATCGTCTGCCATCTGGCGCCAGTCGTCCGGGGTGGCGAATTTGTCGTTGTTGGGGAAAGTACCGCCGCCATTCAGGATGGAGCCGATGTGATACTGCTTCACCTCCTCCGGGGTGATGTACTTGATTTCTGCCTGAATCATCTGGCCGACCTTCTCTTCCAGTGTCATTTGCGACAGCAGGCCGGCAATACGCGCTTCGAGCTCTTCATCCCTGGGCAGGGCGGGTGCCAGTTGCGGCCAGGCATTGATGCCGCCGGAATCGGTGACAGCGCCCTGACCGGCATCCGCAGACCGTTCGCTGACCGGTTGGTTTTGCTCAGAGTTGTTGGGATCGCCGCAGGCGCTGAGCCCGACAGCCAGCAGACCGGCTGCCAATGACTTAATGAGAGACATGATTACTCCTTGTTTCCCCGGCGCCTGTGTTTTGGCGTTCGTACCCGGGGATGGCGTTCTATTGTTGTTTGTGGTTCTGCTGCTGGGCCAGCTTCCGGGGAACTGACCGCCAGCAAATTCAAAAGGAAGCACCCGAGAAAGGGATAAACGGATGCTCCTGGAATCCGGCTTATGTAAGAGGGAAGAAGCCTGTCCCTCTACCCACCACTGAGACGGATACCCTGGGCGAAAGCACTCCCTGTGTCCCGAAAAAACCAGACGCCCCGGTTGCCCGCTGGCGGGTTTGGGGCAGATGGGTATTTCAGGCAGGTTACCGCTCCGGCCGTTTGGCAGTGTCTCTGTTTCGGCGAGTCTCGTCGTCCAGCTTTACGACCAAACCTAAAGTTGTACGTAGATTCGCCGTATGTCGCGAATTTTTATTCGCTGGCGGCAGGGCCCATTTTGGGGGTGGCACAGAACTGGGACCTTTCCCCCCTGACGTTCGCCTGGATTGATCCGTCTATAGAGCAGGAGACGCGGTAGAATAACCGGCTGAAGCAAAGGCGGAAAAAATCGGGTAGTTCGACGGATGGATATCCTGTTGTTCAATATTCACGACGTGGTGCTGTTTATGACCAGCTATCAGTGTTTGTTATTTGCACTGTTGCTGCTGGTGTTACGGCGGGAAAGACGTACCAGTAACCTGTTACTTGCGGCGTTCCTGCTTACCCAGGCCATGATCCCCATGGATACCCTGATCAGCTACGGTGCCGGCTTTCGCCAATGGGCAGTGCAGACGGTGCCCAACCTGTTTTATGTATTCGGATCCGCATACTGGCTGGAGGGGCCGGTCTTGCTCTGGTACACACGCTCTTTGATCTATCGGGATTACCGCCTGCGCCGGGGGGATCTGCTGTTTATGGTCCCCGTGTTGCTTTACGCGGTCTATGCCTACTCGGTCTATTTCCGTTTCGGCGAGACCACCCGCGTCGGAATGCTGCAGGATTACAGCCTGCTGGGGGAATCCCTGATAACCCACAGTTTGGGCTTTACGCGCGAGATTCTGCGTTTCGCTTTCGGCGTCTGGTGTCTGCTGGAAGTCCGCAACGCCCGTCGCCAGCTCCGCGACAGCTACTCCAATATCGAGAAAATCGACTTTACCTGGCTACAGGTGTTGATCGTGGGGTTCCTGGTGATTCGCGGGTGGGCGGTATTCCTGAATCTGGCGATCATGGCCTCCGTCCACCTGGGGATGGATGTGGACTACCGCATCATGGGGCTCACCAGTAATTATGTGGTGTTTTTACTGATCAGCGCGATGATCTTTTTCAGTCTCAGCTACTCCTCCATGTTCGAAGGGGTTGAGCGCCGGGCGCCGCAGGGGACAGGGCACCCCGGTGCAGAGCATGAATCGGGGGATAAGCGGGAAGAGCAGATCAGGGTTGCCGTTGATTCTGCAATTGCAGCAAAAATTGCTTCTTATATGCTGAAAGAGAAACCATTCCTGGAGCCCTCCCTGACTCTGGAGCAACTTTCATCCCGCCTGGATTTACCGCGACGCACCGTATCCAACACCATCAACCGTCACTTCAAGCGCAACTTCTTCGAATTCGTGAATTATTATCGGATCGAGGAGGCCAAGGGCAAGCTGACAGCCCCCGCCAGTGCACATCAGACCATTATGGAGATCATGCTTGCCTGTGGCTTTAACACCAAAGCAACGTTCAACAGCTTTTTCAAGAAGCTGGTAGGAATGACACCGTCGGAATATCGTCGACGAGCGGTGACGGGAAAGGTGGAGGAAGCAGCAGTATCCGTGCAGAACTAAGCTTCCGTGTCGGTGCGGAGTGACAAGTGCCAGGAAAGACCGGGGCTGGCGCCCCGGGCAAGGTGATAAAAATATTGCGGCGGATCAACCGCGCATCTGCTCCAGTTCCAGTCCGCGGGTTTCGTGCACCAGGTAAATGACAAAGGCGATGGAAAGTACCGCGAACAGTGTGTAAATACCGTAGGCCCCCGCGAGGCCGATGCCGGTCAGCAGGATCGGGAATGTCATGGTTATGGCGAAGTTGGCCACCCACTGTGCGAGGCCGGAAATCGCCAGGCCGGAACCGCGGATCTGGTTGGGGAACATCTCCCCCAACATGGTCCACATCGCCGGGCCCCAGGAACCGTTGAAGAAAAACACATAGGCATTGGCAGCCACCAGCGCCAACAGTCCCATTCCCTGAGACAGCTGTAGGCTGCCATCGGCGCCGATGGTCGCTCTGGTAAAGGCGAAAGCCACCAGCCCCAGGGTGATTGCCATGCCGATAGAGCCAATCAGCAGCAGCGGTTTGCGGCCGATGCGGTCAATCAGGGTCAGGGTGATCAGGCAGGCGCCAATGCTGACGGCGCCGGAAATGATATTGATCAGCAGCGCATCTGCCTCGGAAAAGCCCACGGCCTGCCAGAGTACCGCGCCGTAGTAGAAGACCACATTGATCCCCACCAGTTGCTGGAAGGTGGCGAGCCCAATCCCGACCCACACGATCTTGCGGATCTTACCGGCGCGACGGCCGCTGCGCTCCAGCAGGTCCGCCATGCGCGGGTTGCGGTCGCCGGCCACGGATTCGCGGATGGCGTTCAGCTTGCGCTGGACCTCTGCTTCACCGTAAAGGCGCCGCAGCACGTCCGTGGCCTTGGACGTCTGCTGGGAGATCATCAAGTAGCGGGGACTTTCCGGAATGAGCAGCAGGGCGAGGAAGAACAGCGTGGCCGGCGCAATTTCTACCCAGAACATCCAGCGCCAGGCGCTGAATCCCATCCACCATTCATTGACGGCAGAGCCCGCGGTTTTTGCCAGCCAGTAATTGCTGACAAAGGCCATAAACAGGCCGGAGATCAGGGCGATCTGATTGATGGTGATCAGGCGTCCGCGAATGGCTGCCGGCGCCACCTCACTGATATACGCTGGTGACATCACGCTGGCCACACCCACCGCGAGACCGCCCAGAATACGGTAGAACACGAATTCCGGTGAGTTGGATGCAACGCCGGAGCCCCAGGCACTGACGATAAACAGCAATGCGGAGATGATCAGCAGGGTTCTACGGCCCCACAGGTCTGCCAGGCGCCCGGCAAAGAAGGCACCCACAGCACAACCCAGCAGCATCGATGCCACATTGAAGCCAGTGCCGGCAGTATCGGAATTGAACGCCTGTTGCAGACCGCCGACCGTGCCGTTGATCACGCCACTGTCGAAGCCGAACAAAAAACCGCCAATGGTGGCAACGCTACAGATCAGCACCACAAAGGCCAGTGGCGGGGAATCTGGTCTGCCCTGCTCCAGAGCATCCAGTGAACTCTCAATCGCTTGCATCGAACTACTTCCTGTTTTTATTTTTTGCACTATTTTGCGCATCCGGGAGTGTGACGAGCGAGGCGGGGAAAAGCGTCCTACTTTGCGAAATCACACAAAGTTGGACGCCAAAACCGTCTCACTTTCCGCACATGGGCGGAATAGGTGGGAAAGGTGGGGGGAATTCGTTGGGAATGGATGTATGGCGGTGGCGGTCAAGAATGCGGAGGCGGGTGGTAGAGGGGAGGCGAGCAACAGGCGGGCGGCACATTGGGCCGCCCGCCCGGAGAGAGGGCTTATTGCCCCAGTAAGGCTTCAGCTACTCCGTCAAACGCAGCCTTCTCTTCATAGGGCCCGTTCGCCGGTCCGCCAAATAGCAGTGGCCAGTCGTCTGCGCCCTGGCGCTCATCGAACTCCAGCAGCCAGCTGTCGCCATCCCACAATCCCCATACGGTGATGCCGCCGCGCAGGTGTGCCGGCACCACATCCAGATAGGCTTCCACGATGGATTTGTAACGGGCTTTCTGGAGCGCCGCCACTTCCGGCGTGTAGCTGGTGTATTGCGGGAAGGGGGCAGAGGCGTATGGGTTGTTCACCGGCACATCCAGTTCAGTGATCTTCACCTTGAGCCCGCGGTCCACAATGGCCTGGAAGGCGCTGCGGATCTGGGAGGTTGAAGGCCAGTCGATCTGTACGTGCATCTGGAAGCCGACGCCGTCGATGGGCGCATTGGCGGCCTGCAGGTCATCCACAATTTGCAGCAGGCAGTTGAGCTTGTTGCTGTTGCCACCCTCGGTATCGTAATCGTTGTAGTAGAGGTCTGCGTTGGGATCAGCGGCATCGGCGGCGCTGAAGGCATTCGCCAGATAGTCGCTGCCCAGGCGTTGATAGAACAGGGAGTTGCGGAAGCAGCTGGACTGGTTTTCATCGATGGCTTCATTCACCACGTCCCAGCTTTCCACCCGGCCCGCGTAGTGTTGGGCAATGGTGGTGACGTGCTCGTCCAGCATGGCCTGGAAATCACCACTGTAATTCTGCATCCACCCGGGGACCTGATAGTCCGAATGCCAGATAAAGGTGTGGCCGTGAACGCCGAGTCCGTTGGCCTCTGCCCAGTCCACCATCTGGTCTGCATTGGCGAAGTCATAGGTATTTTCCGCTGGATGCAGATAACTCATCTTCATGATGTTGGCAGCGGTCATCTGGTTAAAGTGCTGGGCGATGCTAGTCTGCTTCTCGGGAAAGTTCAGGAAGCTGCGACTTTCATTGCCCGCAGACACCGCGACACCCACCGGGAAGGCCGCCAGGCTGTAGAGGTGATCCACCGAGCCGCCCGAACTGGAGCCCCCTGAACTGGAAGAAGAGCTGCTTGACGAGGTACCGCCAGATGAAGAACTGGACGAACTGGAAGAGCTGCTGGAACTGGATGATCCGCCGGAGGAGGAGCTGCCCGAATCACACAGCGTTCCCGTAACCTGCGGGGTTTCTGTGACGCCGCCGGAGGTACCCTGAAAGCCGAATTCCACGGACTGCCCCGGTTGCAGGGTGCCATTCCACGGCGCGTTGCTCGCCGTATATGGATTGCTGCCGGAAACCTCTGAACTCCAGGCATTAGTGACACGGTTGTCGCCGCTGAACTGCCACTGGACCTGCCAACCGTCTACCGTCGACGCGGTATCATTCGTAACTTGCACATTGGCGGTAAAGCCTGAATTCCAGGCATTGGTCACAGTGTACTCGCACGCGCCCAGAGCGCCCTGTGCGGTAAAGCCCAGCAGGCCGATGACCAGAGCCCCGGGGAGCTTGAATAGCCGACGGGATCCGGGTTCAGTGAGTGTGGGTTTTGCCATTTTCTTCTCTCTTGTCGCTGATTGTTATTGCGCTTATTTGTCGTTACTTCTTGTCGTTACCTCGCTGTTAATAGTCATGATGACTATCAATTGGATGTTAGCCAGGAATTGAAGTGGGGCGAAGGGGATAAAGCGTCACACTGAAAAAGTGTGACCTTTGCGTCATTTTTCCGGCGGGGGAGGGCGGGCGCGACAGAGGCTGGGAATAGAGTTTGGGACATACCGGACGGCGCAGGGGGTTCCAGAGCGGTATACTGCCTCTTCCGATAGATCCCGACATATCTGAGTTGGCATACTTGGCATCTTGAAAGTCGGTCGATAGCGTTGATAGGAGCCCCGCCTTGCCCGGGAAGTGCAAACTGACAGCCCTGGTGCGATCTTCGCTGGCGCGGTTTCCCGCGCGCGGACATTTGTGGCTGGGTTATTCCGGTGGGCTGGATTCCACGGTGCTGCTGCACTTGCTCGCCACGCTGGGGGTGCCCTTCACAGCGGTGCATATCCATCACGGCCTGAGCCCGCGTGCAGATGGTTGGCGCCGACATTGCCAGGATTGTGCGGCCGGGTTGTCTGTTCCTTTTATTACCCGATCTGTTTCCGTGCAGCCGGCGGACGGTGGCCTGGAGCAGGGGGCGCGCAACGCGCGCTACCGGGCGTTTGCCGAATGTATGGCGGCGGGGGATCAGATCCTGCTGGCCCACCACGGCAACGATCAGGTGGAGACCTTCTTTTTAAGGTTGTTGCGAGGTGCCGGTGTACTCGGCTTGGCCGCAATGGCCGAACAGCGAACGATGGGCGACGGTAAGTCGGTATTGCGCCCTTTGCTGGGCGCAACGCGTTGGGAGCTGGAACAGTACGCCCATCGCCACGGCCTGTGCTGGATTGAAGACGACAGTAATCAGGATCAGTCCATTGAGCGCAATTACTTGCGCCGTCAGGTTACACCACGGCTCGCCGAGCGCTGGCCGGTCGTATCCCAGGTGGCGCGTGCGAGCGAACATCTGCGCGAGGCCGCTGAGCTGATGGCGGAAGTGGCCGCAGAGGATCTCGGCCGCTGCGAGTATCGGCGGGAGCGCTTTGGGGAAAGTGTTCAGTTGCCTGCGTTCCGGTTGCTTTCGGCGAGCCGTCAACGGAACTTGCTGCGGTACTGGGTGCAGCAGGAAGGCGGGCGGATACCGGAATCTGCGCAGGTTGCTGAAGTGCTGGCACAGTTGGATGCGGTAGCAGATGCCACTCCTGCCGTGGCCCTCGGTGGCCTGGTGGTGCGACGTTTTCGCAATCGGCTGTACCTCACACCACAATTGGAGACCGCTGAAAGTACCGAAGACGGTGAGGTAACCCCGTGGCAGTGGGATGGTGTGAGAAACCTGGTATTGCCCGGCGGCTGGGAGCTGGCCCCCGGTCCCTGTTGGCCCGCGGGGGATTATTCGGTGCGCTTTCGACGGGGCGGCGAGCGGGCGCAGCCCGCGCAGCGTCGGCATTCCCAGACCCTGAAGAAACTCCTGCAGGAGTTTGCCCTCGAGCCCTGGCTGCGAGGCAGCGTGCCGCTGATTTATCAGGGGGAGGTGTTGCTGGGCGTGGGGGACCTGTTCGTCACCGCGGAAGGACCGCCGAAGCCGCCAATCTGGCGTTTTTCAGATTGAGCAGAAAGCACCTTTCTGGTAGTCTGGCGTCCCATCTCAAAGGCACCGGGTTGCGCGAGGTCGCGCCCCCAGAGCCAGTCCCGCACGCCCGAACTCGTCGGGCATTCAACTGACCAAGGTTTTGCATGACGCGCTATATTTTTGTCACTGGCGGCGTGGTTTCCTCATTGGGGAAAGGTATCGCTTCCGCTTCTCTGGCTGCAATTCTTGAAGCCCGTGGCCTCAAGGTCACCATCCTGAAGCTTGACCCTTATATTAACGTTGACCCGGGCACCATGAGCCCTTTCCAGCACGGCGAGGTCTATGTGACCGAAGATGGCGCCGAGACCGATCTGGATTTGGGCCATTACGAGCGCTTCATTCGCACGCGCATGTCCAAGCGCAACAATTTCACCACCGGCCGCGTGTACGAGACCGTGCTGCGCAAAGAGCGCCGCGGTGACTACCTGGGCGGCACCGTGCAGGTGATCCCCCACATTACCGATGAAATCAAGCGCCGTGTGATCGAAGGCGGTCGCGACGTGGATGTGGCCATTGTGGAGATCGGCGGTACCGTGGGCGACATCGAATCCCAGCCGTTCCTGGAGTCCGTGCGTCAGCTGCGCGTGGAGATGGGCACCAACCGCGCTTTGCTGATGCACCTGAGCTATGTGCCGTACATTGCCACCGCGGGTGAGACCAAAACCAAGCCCACCCAGCACTCGGTGAAAGAGCTGCGCTCCATCGGTCTGCAGCCGGACATTCTGCTGTGTCGCTCCGAACGTGCCATCGACGACGATTCCCGTCGCAAGATCGCCCTGTTCACCAACGTGGAAGAGCGCGCGGTGGTACCGCTGCCGGATGCCAAGACCATTTATGGTGTGCCGCGCATGCTGCACGAGTACGGTCTGGATGAGATCGTGGTTGAGAAGCTGCAGCTGGAATGCGAGGCGCCGGACCTGTCCGAGTGGGACGAAGTGGTCGACGGTAAACTGAACCCGCAGCAGGAAATCAAGATTGCCATGGTCGGCAAGTACATGGAACTGCTGGATGCTTACAAATCCCTGATTGAATCCCTGGTGCACGCGGGGATCAAAAACCGCACCAAGATCACCATCGACTACATCAACGCCGAAGATGTGGAAGCCGAAAATGGCCTCGATCTGATCAAGGACGCCGACGCGATCCTGGTGCCCGGTGGCTTCGGTGAGCGCGGTCTGGAAGGTAAACTGGAATCCGTGCGTTACGCGCGCGAGAACAATATCCCGTTCCTCGGTATCTGTCTCGGTCTGCAGTCTGTGGTGATCGAATACGCGCGCAACGTGCTGGGCCTGGAAAAAGCCAACAGCACCGAGTTCGACACCAAAACCCCGCACCCGGTGATTGGCCTGATTACCGAATGGATCGACGCCGAAGGCAAGGTCGAGAAACGCGATGAGAAATCCGATCTCGGCGGTACCATGCGTCTCGGAGGCCAGGAATGTCGTCTGGCCAAAGACTCCAAGGCGCGGGAAATCTACGGTCGCGACGTAATCGTCGAGCGTCACCGTCATCGTTATGAAGTCAACAACAACTATGTTGATCGCCTGCAGCAGGCCGGCCTCAAAATTGGTGGCTGGTCCGCGGACGACACCCTGGTGGAAATGGTAGAGCTGCCGGAGCACAACTGGTTTGTGGCCTGTCAGTTCCACCCGGAGTTTACCTCCACGCCTCGCGACGGCCATCCGCTGTTTGAGAGCTTTGTGGCTGCTGCGGTGAAGCACAAACAGGCGTAATTGATTGGGAGCCGGTGGTGGATGCGCTTCGTTTAATCCACCACCGGGCCTTGAAAAGAATTGAGCGATGACCAGAACCAATCTGGCTCAGGAAGAGAAAAATGAAAACCATCGAAGTGGGTAACCTGAAAGTTGCCAACGACAATCCGTTCACCCTGTTTGGCGGGATGAACGTGCTCGAGTCCCGTGATATGGCCATGCAAGTGGCCGAACACTACGTCAAGGTGACCGATAAACTGGGTATTCCTTACGTTTTCAAAGCTTCCTTTGACAAGGCCAACCGCTCGTCCATTCATTCCTATCGCGGCCCCGGCATGGAAGAGGGCCTGAAAATTTTTCAGGAGATCAAAAAGACCTTCGGTGTGCCGGTGATCACCGACGTGCATGAGCCCCATCAGGCAGCCCCGGTTGCTGAAGTGGCGGATGTGATCCAACTGCCCGCCTTTCTGGCTCGCCAGACCGATCTGGTTTCGGCAATGGCTGCGACCGGTGCGGTGATCAACGTCAAAAAACCCCAGTTCATGAGCCCACCGCAAGTGAAAAACGTGGTGGATAAATTTGCTGAAGGCGGCAACGAAAAGATCATCCTGTGCGAGCGGGGCGCCTGCTTCGGATACGACAACCTTGTCGTCGACATGCTCGGCTTCCGCACCGTGATAGACGCCTCTGGCGGCGCACCGCTGATTTTTGACGTCACCCACTCGCTGCAGATGCGTGATCCGGGTGGCGCTGCTTCTGGTGGTCGCCGCGCCCAGGTCACCGAGCTCGGTCGCGCCGGCCTTGCCATCGGCATTGCCGGCCTGTTCCTGGAAGCGCACCCGAACCCGGATAAAGCCCTGTGCGACGGGCCCAGTGCGCTGCCGCTGGATAAGCTGGAGCCATTCCTGGCGCAGATGAAGGCCGTGGATGACCTGGTAAAAAGCTTTGAGCCTTTAGATACCAAATAAATCTTTAGCCGGTAGGGTGGATAAGCGTAAGCGCATCCACCAGCAGAACGTGGAAAACTGAATAACTAAAACGAGTGGCCCCGAAAAGGCGGCCACCAACTCCAAACCTCACAGACTCACAATTCCGATAAACAAGGAGCCCGTTGTAAAAATGAGCAAGATTGTTGCTGTAAAAGCTTTTGAAGTACTGGATTCGCGCGGTAACCCCACCGTTAACGCCGATGTTATTCTCGAGTGCGGCGCGGTAGGTTCTGCCTGCGCGCCGTCTGGCGCTTCCACCGGCTCGCGCGAAGCCCTTGAGCTGCGCGACGGCGACAAAAGCCGTTACCTGGGTAAAGGCGTACTGAAAGCGGTTGAAAACATCAACGGCGAAATCGCCAAGTTGCTGGTAGGCAAAGACGCAACCGATCAACGCGCCCTCGACCAGGCCATGATCGACGCCGACGGCACCGAGAACAAATCCAAACTCGGCGCCAACGCCATTCTCGCCGTCTCCCTGGCCGCCGCCAAAGCCGCTGCCATCTCCAAGGGCGTTCCCCTGTACCAGCACATTGCTGAAATCAACGGCACCGCCGGCGAATACACCCTGCCGGTACCGATGATGAACATCATCAACGGTGGTGAGCACGCCGATAACAACGTCGACATCCAGGAATTCATGATCCAGCCGGTGAAAGCGAAAACCTTCGCCGAAGCCCTGCGCCAGGGTGCCGAGATCTTCCACTCGCTGAAAAAAGTCCTGTCTGCCCAGGGCCTCAACACCGCAGTCGGCGACGAAGGTGGCTTCGCGCCCAACCTGCCGTCCAACGAAGGTGCTCTGAAGGTCATCGCCGAAGCCGTCGAAGCCGCCGGCTACAAACTGGGCGACGACATCACCCTGGCGCTCGACTGCGCCTCCTCCGAGTTCTACAAAGACGGCAAGTACAACCTGTCTGGCGAAGGCAAAGAGTTCGACAGCGAAGGCTTTGCCTCCTACCTGCAGGCACTGTCCGAAAACTACCCGATCATTTCCATCGAAGACGGCATGGACGAAAGTGACTGGGACGGCTGGAAAATCCTCACCGACAAAATCGGCGAGAAAGTCCAGCTGGTGGGCGACGACCTGTTCGTCACCAACACCAAGATTCTCAAAGAAGGTATTGAGAAAGGCATTGGCAACTCCATCTTGATCAAGTTCAACCAAATCGGCTCCCTGAGCGAGACCCTGGACGCGATCAAAATGGCCAAAGACGCTGGCTTCACCGCGGTCATCTCTCACCGCTCCGGTGAAACCGAAGACACCACCATCGCCGACCTGGCCGTCGCCACCGCCGCTGGCCAGATCAAAACTGGCTCCCTGTGCCGCTCCGACCGCGTAGCCAAGTACAACCGCCTGCTGCGCATCGAAGCCGAGCTGGAAGGCAAGGCGCCTTACCGCGGCATTGCTGAGTTCAAGTAATTCGGCAAGCCCGGTAAACTGGCTTTAGTCTCGTTTCTTGGTTCACCTGCTTGAACCCGAAGCGAAGGCTTCGATACCGGGTATTGTTTGCGAGACCTTCGAAAACAGGGATGTTTTCGCAGAGCCCCCATGGATGGGTTAACGGCGTGTCTCGCAAACAATACCCGGTAGCGGAGCCGCCACGGAGCTGATTCCGTGCTGTACCACTGAAGCCAGAGAGAACAGATGAAATGAAGTGGCTGCTGTCAATTCTTACCGTGATGCTGTTGATCACCCAATATCGACTTTGGGTGGGCGATGGCAGCTTTGCGGAAGTCACACGACTGGAACGACAGCTTAATGACCAGCAGCAGAAAAATGCTGCCCTCGAGCGGGAAAACCGCCAACTCCTGCGGGAAGTCCGGAGCCTCAAACATGGCACCGACGGCGTAGAAGCCAAAGCCCGCTACGACCTCGGCCTCATCAAAGAAGGCGAAACCCTGTTTATTTTTCTCGACCCCGAAGAACAGAATGCACGAGAAAAAGAATGACCGCCTCCGACGCCCAACCTCCTGAGGTAAATGCCCCCAAACCCGCCACCGCGCCATACTGGGTCATCGTACCCGCCGCCGGTGCCGGCAAACGCATGGGCACAGCTCAACCCAAACAATACCTGCCGCTCGCAGACAAACCCCTCATCGCCCATACCCTGCAGAACATCCTCGGCTGGCCGAACGTTACCGGCATCATCGTCGCCATCGCCGCCGACGACCGACAATTCCAATCTCTGGCAGAAGCCGCAGATCCGCGCGTGCACACCGTTACCGGCGGCAGCGAGCGCGCCGACTCCGTACTGGCCGCCCTCGACTTTCTGAGCGCGCAACAGCCCCCAGAAACCACTGTCCTTGTCCACGACGCCGCCCGGCCTCTGGTGGAACACGGAGATATAGTGCGTCTGCTCGAGGCTGCATCCATGGCACTGCTCGCCCAGCCTGCCAGCGATACCGTCAAACAGGCAGAGCCTGTAGCAGGTGGCCAAAGCCTCGTCCGGCAGACATTGCCCCGGTCCGAGATCTGGCTGGCGCAGACCCCGCAGAAAGCCCCGCTCGGGCGACTGCGGGATTGCCTGGCCCGAGGACTGAAAGAAAACCCCGCGGCCATTACCGACGAAGCCAGTGCCCTCGAGCTGGCCGGCCACCACCCGCAACTGGTACCCGCCTGTCGCAGCAACTTTAAAGTGACCCATCCCGCCGATCTGATATTGGCGGAAGCCCTGCTTCGTCATCGAAATTCTCCGGCGCAGCAGGGGCCATCCCAATCCCAACCAGGAACAGATGAATGAGCTTCAGAATCGGCCAGGGCATAGATGTGCACGCCTTCGGCCCCGGGGATCACGTGGTCCTCGGTGGCGTCACCATTCCTTATGATCAGGGCCTCGTCGCCCATTCAGATGGCGACGTTCTGCTACATGCGTTGACAGACGCCTTGCTGGGCGCGCTGGCGCTCGGGGATATCGGCAAACATTTCCCGGACACCGACGCCGCCTATTCCGGGGCGGATAGCCGGCTGTTGTTGTGTCATGTGGTGAACCTGATCCACGCGCGCGGCTATCGACTGGCCAACGCCGACGCCACCCTGATCGCCCAGGCGCCCAAGATGGCACCGCATATCGATGCCATGCGCACCAATATTGCCGCGGATTGCCAGGTGGAAGTTGACGCTATCAGCATCAAGGCCACCACCAGCGAAAAACTCGGTTTTACCGGCCGTAAAGAAGGTATCGCGGCCCAGGCAGTGGTGCTGCTGGAACCTCTGGGAAGTGGCGCCCGTGACTGATAAAGACAATACAAGTAAAGACAATGCCGGTTGGAACCTGAACTGGCCCCGAGCCTACGGCGGCCCCGCTATCCGTGCGGATTTTCGTACCGAACCGGAAGATTTCATCGTAGAAGAACTGGCCGCTCCCCAGGAAGGGGAGGGTGAGCATGTGTACCTGCAGATCCGCAAACGCGGAGCCAATACCGGTTGGGTTGCACAACAGCTGGCAGAACTGGCGGGCGTGCGCAATCAGGACGTGGGCTTTTTCGGCCTGAAGGACCGCCATGCCGTGACCACTCAGTGGTTCAGTGTGTGGCTGGCGCAAAAGCCGGAGCCCGACTGGACTGCGGTAAACAACGATGAGACCACCGTGGTGCAACATTACCGTGGTGCGCGCAAGTTGCGCCGGGGGGAGCACAGCGGCAATCGCTTCCGCATCCGGCTGCGCAATATTCAGGGGGACCGTGACGCCGCGGACCAGATCTTGGCCCGGATGTCGGCCGGTGTACCCAATTACTTTGGCGAACAGCGCTTTGGCCGCGATGGCGGCAATCTGGACCTTGCAGCGGGAATCGTCGCCGCAGAGCACGCGGGAGAGCGCCGTCGGCTGCCCAGAAAGCAGAAGACCTTTGCCATGTCTGCGGCCCGCAGTTGGCTGTTCAATCAGGTGCTGAGTGCAAGGGTCTCAACGGGCAATTGGCAGGAAGTGTTGCCTGGCGAGCCGGAAGCCTTTCCTTCCGGCCCTTTGTGGGGACGGGGGCGCAATGCGGCCAGCGATGAGCAGCTCACGCTGGAGAATGATGCCATGAGCCTGTGGGCAGGATGGCAGGATTGGCTGGAACACTGCGGACTGAGCCAGGAGCGGCGGCCATTGGTATTGGCGCCGGCGGCGTTTCAATATGTGTGGCAGGACGAGGGGCAAGCACCAGACCTGTGGCTGGATTTTGCGCTACCACCGGGCGCCTTTGCCACGGCGGTGTTGGGGGAGTTAGCCGAACTGGTCAACCAGTCCATTGGCACCATAAAATAAACGACAATAAAGTGTGACCGGTGCCGCAGGCATTGTCCGGTCCAGTAGTCGGCGCAGACGAGTATACATTCACTTCACGGCGCTGCGTTGGCGATCTTGCTTGCAGGGAGACTGACTGTCCATATGGATCGATTGAGACACGAAGGCCTGGGGATGACGTCCCAGCGCACTCGCAACCGCCTGATACAGCGGTTGCGGGATGAGGGTATCCGCAACGAGGAAGTGTTGGACGTCATGGCGTCCACGCCTCGGCATTTATTTCTGGATGAGGCCCTGGCCATCCGGGCCTATGAAGATACTGCACTGCCTATCGGTTACGGGCAGACCATTTCCCAACCCTATATCGTCGCCCGCATGACAGAAATGCTCCTGAGCCGGGCCAAGTCCCGCGCGCGCGTGCTGGAAGTCGGTACCGGTTCAGGGTATCAGACCGCCATCCTGGCGCGCCTGGTTGACGATCTCTATTCCGTTGAGCGTGTTTCTCCGCTGTTAGAAAAGGCGCGTCAGCGGATGCGTGAGCTGGGAATCTTTAACGTCGAGATGCGTCTCAGCAATGGGGGCTTCGGTTGGCCCGAAAAGGGGCCATACGATGCAATTCTGTGTGCCGCCGCGCCGGCCAGTGTGCCCGATGAGTTGCGCGAGCAATTGGCGCCCGGTGGTGTGTTGGTGATACCGGTGGGTAACGAGCAGCAATTTCTGACCATTGTCAGCCGCAGTGAAGACGGTGAGCGCTTCAGCGTGGAAAAAGCGGAAGCAGTGCGGTTTGTGCCTTTGCTGGCTGGCGTTGTGCGCTAGCCGTTGGCGGCCAGCCCCTTTCCCAAATAGACTTCAGATGCGCCGGGCGCAGTATAAATTGATCAGTAAATAGGCGTAGAAATGGCAACGGACGTGTTGAAGAGCCGGTACTGGGGGATTGCTGCCCGCGGTCTGGCGATGGGGGCTGCAGATGTTGTTCCCGGTGTATCCGGCGGCACTATCGCATTCATCACCGGTATTTATCAGGAGTTGCTCGACTCTCTGAGCCGTATCGGACCTCAATCGGTTAAAACCCTGTTCGGGGAGGGCGTCGTTGCAGCGTGGCGACAGGTGAATGGTAATTTCCTGCTGGCGCTGTTTGGCGGCATTCTGGTCAGTGTTTTCAGTCTTGCCAAGCTGATCGGCTATCTGCTGCAGCACTACCCCATCGTGGTCTGGGGGTTCTTCTTTGGACTTATTCTTGCGTCGGTATTCCCTATTGTCCGACGGGTACCCCGGTGGTCCTGGCGATGTTGGCTGGCGTTGCTTACGGGTGTGCTGATGGCGATCCTGGTCAGTGAGATGCGACCGACGGAGATAGCCGCAACACCCTATACCCTGTTCTTCTCTGGCGCGCTGGCAATCTGCGCAATGATTCTCCCGGGGATCTCCGGCTCGTTTATTTTGCTGATGATTGGCATCTATCCTCAGGTGATCAAGGCGGTGCACGAGATTCAGGTGGCCGCGCTGGGCTGGTTTGCGGGCGGCGCAATTTGTGGACTGCTGCTTTTCAGTCGTTTGCTCTCCTGGCTGATGCACCGGTTTCCCTCGGTGACGTTGTCTTTCCTGGTGGGGATACTGCTGGGGAGCCTGAAAATCGTCTGGCCGTGGAAACTGAGTGTGGACACATTGCCGGGTGCGGATCACGACAAGCTCGCCCCTGCGTTGTCGAACGTGATGCCCGATGAGTTCGCCCATGTATCTGGCGAGCCGTCTTTTGTATTGGGCGCTGCGGGGGCTGCCCTGCTCGCGTTCCTTTTAGTGCTGTTGATTGAGTGGGTGCACGGACGCAATGTAAGCAATATCTCACATCGTTCATGAGCAAATTCCTACCCGGAAAAGGGCGTGTTCATCGTGATAAATTGCTCTTATCTGACTGGGGTGACGGGTAAAAAAATGACCGTTCTGTGACCGGCCGGAATTTTGGAGATTTTTGCTGCCCTGGAACCTTGAAACAGTGATTTTCTTTAGACACTTTTTCCATAAATGTACCCCTTTGATGTAAAAAGAGAATAATGAAACGGCGCTTTTTTCCTCAGAATTTCAAGTTTTGCCGGCCCCACCTAACGAGGTTTTGGCGCCAATTGACGACTCAATTACTGGGCCGGAAAAGTGGGGCAGGTCGAGCAGTTTTTGTGGCTTTGACGGTTTTACTGGTCACTTCCTGCGCCAGTAACCGAGCCCCCACCAGCGCCTTACAGCAACCGCCGAGTCAGAAAATCAAGCATCACGTGGTTAGCAAGGGGGAAACGCTGTACTCCATTTCCTGGAGATATGGACGAGATTTCAAAGACTTAGCGGCAATCAACGGGATCCCATCGCCTTACCGGATTTTTCCCGGGCAACGTTTGAAACTTGCGGGTACGCCGCAGCGTCAACCCTCAAAGAAAACATCTCCGCCCAGGAAGATCATCAAACGGAAACCGGTACCTGTGCGGAAGCCGACGCCAGCTTCCCGTAAGGCTGTCGTTAAAAAATCGTCAATTTCGGACAAGCGAAATTCTGCTATTGACTGGCACTGGCCAGTGAGGGGCAGGATTCTGTCACGCTTCCAGGCAAACAGCCCCCTGCGAAAGGGTGTTGATATCGGAGGTAAAAAGGGGGAATCTGTTCAGGCAGCAGCGGATGGCACAGTGATTTACGCCGGTAGCGCGTTAAGAGGTTACGGGAAACTTTTGATCATTAAGCACAGCGAGGAGTTCCTCAGTGCATACGCCCATAACCACCGTCTACTCGTCGGTGAGGGCACGAAAGTGAAGGCGGGGCAACGGATAGCGGAACTGGGTTCGAGTGGTACCGACCGCGATATGCTCCACTTCGAGATTCGGAAAAATGGTCAACCGGTAGACCCTCTGACTTACTTGCCTTGAACGGTGCAATGAACTGACAAGCCTTTACGCTGCTGTGAAATAAAAATGGATTTTTATTTAAAACCACTTGAGGTAGTCACCAGGAACGGCATTTGCTGCCTAGCAGTGACTTGACCCACTAACGAAGGTGGGGGCCGGGAACGGAGACTGTCGCATGCGGCAGCAACCGGATCAGTGGCAAGCTTGATCTTTCGCTGTCAAAGCGGCTGAAACAGGCAAAGTACAAGGAGTTGGGGAAATGGAAGCACAACGTCAAGAGCACCTGTTGGCAGGTTCCAGAGCAGATCTTTCGCCCGAACCAATCGAGCAGGACGCACCTATAACCAAAGAAACAACAAAACAAAGTAAAGCGAAAAACACTACTACTACCCGCAGCCGGAGCAAGGCGGCCAAAAAAAGCTCCGAAACCATATCCGATAAGTCATCTACACAGAAAAAACCCTCCCAGAAAGCTGCGCCACGCAAACTTGATGACGCCCACGGGCAAAAAAATCTCGACGCTACGCAGCTGTATCTCAACGAAATTGGATTTTCCCCTCTGCTCACAGCAGAAGAAGAAGTGTATTACGCACGTAAAGCGCTGCGTGGTGATGCGGCTGCTCGCAAGCGTATGATCGAGAGTAACCTCCGTCTGGTCGTCAAGATTGCGCGTCGTTACGTGAGCCGCGGTCTGGCACTACTGGACTTGATTGAAGAGGGCAATCTCGGCCTGATTCGCGCGGTAGAAAAGTTTGATCCTGAGCGCGGGTTCCGTTTTTCTACCTACGCGACCTGGTGGATTCGACAGACGATTGAACGGGCGATTATGAATCAGACCCGCACCATCCGCCTGCCGATTCATGTGGTCAAGGAGCTGAATGTTTACCTGCGCGCTTCTCGCGAGTTAGCACAAAAGCTGGATCACGAACCGACGGCTGATGAAATCGCCACTCTGTTGGAAAAGCCGGTAGAAGATGTCGAGCGTATGCTTGGGTTGAACGAGCGCGTGACGTCGGTGGATACTCCGATCGGACCCTCCTCAGAAAAGACACTGGTAGATACCATCCCGGATCAGCACGAGTCGGATCCCGCTGAATTGCTTCAGGACACGGATTTGTTCGACAGCATCAATCGCTGGCTCGGGGAATTGCCTGACAAGCAGTGTGAAGTGGTGAGCCGCCGCTTTGGCCTGCGGGGCTACGAGGCTAGCACCCTGGAAGAGGTGGGGCGTGAAATCGGGCTGACGCGCGAGCGCGTGCGCCAGATTCAGGTGGATGCACTCAAGCGCCTGCGGGAGGTAATGGAAGCTCAGGGGCTGGATGGCATGTCGCTGTTCGCCAATCTCTGAATCTACCGGTTTAATCTCCTATCCGTTAAACCCGCAGTCAGTCTCTGGCTGCGGGTTTTTTAGTGGCTAATTTTACCGTTTAACCGTCAGCGCTATTTCTGTTTCCAGCGGCCGAGGTTGTCCTGGTAGTACTCTCCTCTGGACAGGCGGGATTCCAGTTTTTCTGCGGCCCTGGCCGCGACCTGAGAGATATCGATATTGTTGCGTTTGGCAATAGCGGCGTATTCCCTCTTGCGTTTGGCGTTGACCTCAGCAACCAGCTGCTCAAGTTCTGGAGAGCTATCCTGAACGACGGCGATATAGCCGCTATTTGCCTCGCCAACGAGACCTTGCCCTCGAGCTTCATTGAGGGTGACAGCGCTGGCCGGTAGCGCAATCAGGGCCAGGGAAAAAAGGGCGGCGGTAATTATCTGATGCATCATCTTGTTCATGCTAATTCCTTGTATTCGTCGCGATGAGTGTCGATAGCGCTTTCCATTCAGAAGATACCTTCTTTGTCTTCGAACAGGTTGTCCAGTTCCTTATCGACCTTGACCCGAATCTCGTGCTCGATTTTGACGTTCAGATTCACGGTAATAGGCTCACTGGGCGCCTGAACGGCCACTGTGGGTGTGCAGGCGGAGAGCGCGATTGCCCCAAGAAACAGTATTGTGGCCACTTGCGTCAGCTTAAGTGGTCCTGAATGGTTTTTCACATCGTACTCCTTGAATGGCACCGGAAGTGACCTCCCGACGAACGTTAGATTGACTATAGAGCGCTTCAGATTAACAAAGCCTGAACGCTAACCAGATTCTGCGTAAATTTCCACTGAACTTTGTACTTGCCGTCTGCTTGCCCACTAGTGTGATACACCACATTAGGGAACCTGGTTTTCCAGTACATCCTGCAGGTTGCGGCTGGCCTGGAGAGAACGCAACATTTGTGGAATATTATTCTCAAGGTTCAGGTTGATGACCAGATCACGGTTGGCGTCAACCGCATCGCTGCGCCCTGTCAGTTTCAGGTTGAGTGTGAGGTCGCCACTCAGGGGATAGGTGAATGTGCCTTTCAGCTCTCGATATTCATAATCTTCCAGCGCACCTGCGATCATTTTGAGCTGGGGGTTGGCGGTCAGCATCTGCGGGGAAAAGGCGCCGTAGTAGCGTAGTCGACCTCCGCCCGGGCGGGACTGTACGGTGCCGTCTTCAACCGTGATTCCCTGTCTGTCCACTTCCAGCGGAATCTTTGCGTCCACCAGCCCGCTGGCGGAAAAGTTCTCAGCCTCCATTTCTTCTGCCAGCTTCCTGAGAGACAGACCGGTAAAGTTCACTTGGGACATACGAGGGGCTCCGTCCAGGTTCCAGCGTAAAGTACTGGCGGTAAGCACGCCGTCCAGCAGCTCGGCGGCGAAGCCATCCAGCACAATGTCCCGTTGCGGGGAAAGCGCAAGGGTAAAGTGCAGATTGTTCACCGCGACACCGGTATCAACGCGCTGTACCCGAATCGGTGCGGGTTCCGACGTCTGCCAGCCATTGTTATTGCGGTTTAGCCTGATATTGCCATCTATTCCCACTGCGACAATATCGCCATAGGTCGCGGCTGCCTCCTGAAGTGAGAATTCAACGCGATCGCGTGACTGAGCCGGCCAGTGTATTTTCCCCGAGGCTGCCATCCGGCCTTCAACGATATCGGCCGGAATGCCCGCTATCACCGTGCTGAGGGACTGCTGGGGGCTGAACCCGGTACTTGGCAGGGTAAACGCCAGTTGCCCACTACCGCTCTCCGAATTGTGTTGCCACTGGCTCACAAGCTGGATGTTGCCAGCCTTCACAGTGCTTTTCCCCTCCAGTACTCCCTGCTTCAGTGTGGCTTCGCCAGTGGGGTCCAGGCGCACGGTATAGGTATCCATTGCTGTCATGACGAGGTTGTGCGCGCGGTATCTGGTCGTGATTTCTGGAAGCGAGCCCGGCTCAGCGTCCGGTACGGTGGTTAGAGAAAACTGATCCAGGAAAAGAACACCCTCGATCCGGCTGTCCATCATACTGAGCGGTGATACCGCAATCGCCAACTGGTCTGATGTACAGGACGTTCTGTCGGTGCTGCGTTTGCACTCCAGGGCTGGGGCAAAAAATTCAGCATCCTGGATTCCGAT
Organism: Microbulbifer celer; assembly: GCF_020991125.1. Lineage (NCBI taxonomy): Bacteria > Pseudomonadati > Pseudomonadota > Gammaproteobacteria > Cellvibrionales > Microbulbiferaceae > Microbulbifer > Microbulbifer celer. Next base: position 2,225,732 of record NZ_CP087715.1, on the reverse strand, counting down.
AGCGCCACTCAGCACTTTTTTGGCGGTAAGGTTCAGGTTACTGATCTGCCAGTGCCGCTCTTTTGGGGGAGCTGTCGTACGCATTGGCGAAGTCCGTAAGTTCAGGCTGATGCCAACAGATTCGGCACGAGTCTTACTGTCGGTGAGCTGAAGTTCTCCCGTCTCGCTCTCAAGCGCTGCGGTGCAGTGATTACTGAAAAAATCCTCACAATGGATGTCAGTGATTGCACTACGAATGGGGGGGAACGTCGCCTTAGCGTCTTTTCCTGAGCCAGTAACCGTCAGCTGCACTGAATCTGCGGTCAGAGTCGTGGGGGTTGACCATTGCTCCATTGAGAACACAGCATTGTTTTCAATCGTTGCCGCTACGTGAGCCTGAGACCAGCCGATGACCTGCAGTGGATTATTTTGGTCCGGTAGATCAACCTTCGCGGTGATCTTGCCGCCGGGCTTTATTTCAAACCGAAGATTGCGCCCGATAGGGTTGAATGCATCGGGACTCTGCCAGTTCGCCAATAGTGGCAAATCAATATTGCCTTCGAACCGGATTTGCCCTTCGAGATCCCGGATATTGTATGGAGCTAATGCCGTCTGCCAGCGTTCGACAGCGAGCAACGGATAGGCCCGGGCCAGTTGGAGTGTTCCGGAAAGATCAGCTCTGGGTTGTCCTGACTCTCTGGATAGCTCCAGTGTGGCATCCAGTAGTGGCGCTTTAGATCCTTCTGCGCTTTTTCTCTCTCCCGCTGGTTCTGCTGTTCCTGAAGCAGCTGGTAGCGTATCCAGTTCCAGGGCAAGCGTGCCAGAGACAGTGTTTGCTTGTAATGGTTGCAGGGTAGCGAGTGACCAGCGAAGCGCAGAAGTACTGCGCACCCTGGCAACCATGGGGGCGCCGGCGATGGCGGGGGGAAGCATGAACTGGAGCGCATCAGTGTGCAATTCGGTATCGAATGCCTTGTATCGCTGCATCTGCATAATCTCATCGGGGACTTCTGCACTGGACTGCAGGCGGATACTGCCTTTGGCTTGGTACGCTTCGAGCTCTGGAACCGGGGGCTGGACACCCAGCTGACGGAGCAACGCCTGGATGGCAATCAGGTTGACATTCAGGTCGCTTTGGATGCGCCAGCGCGGTTCAGCGAGGTGGGCATCCGGGCGATTGATTGGTGTCTGACTGGAGGTTGAACGGTGCGGGCGTGACGTCAACTGAAGTGTCGCCGCTTCTGCGTCCTGACTCCGCAGCGTTGCAGAAAGAGCAGATTGTCGATCGCTTTCAAGTCCGGTTGTCAGTTGTAATTCCAAGCCACAGTCACGGCAGCGGTTGCTGTGCAGTTGGCTTTCCAGTTTTCCGTCTCCGCTCTGAATAGTCAGTTGCATCGGTGTGGACGAAAGCTCGGGTATCGTCAGTTGACGGATGCGCAGGTCGGCCCTGGGCAGTTTCTTAAGGCGCTGCAACAGCTCACTTAGACGTAGAGGTGCGCTCTGAACGCCGCCTGTCGATGGCTTTGTGATAGGCGTGGGCGCCGATTCGGGCGCGGAATGATGCCACTGCTGGTCAGGTGGGCTCTCTTTCGCGTTGCTGTCGGCGCTGGACAGATTCCGTAACCGCACCTGACCGATGTTGACTATCAGTGGCGTCTGTGCAGAGTTGCCGCCAAGTAGCGACGTCAAACCTCGCAACTGCGCCGCATTAATTTCGACCTGGACGCCACTATCCAGTCGCAGGCGCATACTTTGCACGTCAATGTTGCCCTTCTGGGCAGGAGAAAAATTGACGCCGGAGAGCTGTTCTATCTTTGCTCCGTTCAACCCGAGGTTACCCAGCGGGGGGATCCAGTGATGGCGGGTTTGCCACGTTAACGTACAAATTGCGATCAAAAGCAGGGTCAGAACGGTCCATCTGGAGCGCAAGATTGCATGTAGTGTCTGTAGGACCGCTGTAGTCACTTTGTCTTTCTCGCTGTGGGCACTTTGTTCGTTACGCTGTAGGGACTGTTCTTCGCGCTGGAAATTCCCATACGACTGGCTATTTGATCGACATTCTCTCAGCAGGGCGCAATCCTGTCGCGGGACGGCTTGTGGAGCTGGTATTAAATGTAGAGACTATAAACGCTCTGGCAACCGCATTCAGAATAACGAGGGGACCTTAGATTGTGAAAGCCAACCTGAAAACACTGCGAAGCCGCCTGAGCGCGGCGCTGGCTGTATTGATGTCGCTGACCGTTGTCACTGCGGTCGAGGCTTATGACCGCGTCAATGGCGAAGGGTTTGCCAGCCGCTCACCGGTACTGGCGACGCAGGGCATGGCGGCTACCAGTCAGCCTCTCGCGACACAGGTGGCGCTGGATATCCTGAAGGAGGGCGGTTCCGCCATTGATGCGGCCATTGCTGCCAATGCGGTGCAGGGGTTGATGGAGCCCACCGGTAATGGCATTGGCGGTGACTTGTTCGCCATTGTGTGGAGCGCCAAAGACAAGAAGCTGTTCGGGCTGAACGCCAGTGGCCGCTCCCCGAAGTCCTTGCCGTTCGAGTACTTTGCCAAGCAGGAGCTGGAGAGCATCCCATCCCACGGCCCGCTGCCCGTATCCGTACCGGGCGCGGTGGATGGTTGGTTCGAGCTGCACGAGAAGTTTGGTCGTCTGCCGATGAAAGACCTGCTGGCACCTGCGATACGCTATGCAAACCAGGGGTTTCCGGTCACTCAGTTAGTGGCCTACTACTGGAATCGGTCCGTCCCCATTCTGGAAAAATATCCGGGGTTTCGCGAAACCTACATGCCGGAAGGTCGCGCGCCACAAGAGGGAGAACTTTTCCGCAATCCAAGGTTGGCCAAGACACTGCAGAAAATTGCCGATGGCGGCCGCGATGCCTTCTACAAAGGGGAAATTGCCCGGGAGATTGATCGTTACATGAAGGAGAATGGCGGGTTTCTGTCCTACGAGGATCTTGCCAGTCACCAGTCCGATTGGATAGAACCCGTCTCTACCAACTACCGTGGTTATGATGTCTGGGAGTTGCCGCCGAACGGGCAGGGCATTGCCGCGCTACAGATCCTGAACATCCTGGAGGGCTATGACCTGGCTTCTCTGGGCCGCACCAGCCCAGAGTACGTACACCTGTTTGCAGAAGCAAAAAAGCTCGCGTTTGAAGATCGCGCCAAATATTACGCCGACCCGGACTTCAATCAGATCCCGGTTGAGGAGCTGATCTCGAAGCAGTACGCTGCCGAGCGTCGCAAGCTGATAGACCGCGAACGCGCCGCCAAGCGCTACGATGCAGGTAATGTCGCCCTGCGCCACGGCGATACCATCTACCTCACCACGGCCGACAAAGACGGTAATATGGTGTCGTTGATTCAGAGTAATTATCGCGGTATGGGCTCCGGCATGACACCCGGGGATCTTGGCTTTATCCTGCAGGACCGCGGTGAGATGTTCAGTCTCCAGGAAGGGCACTTCAACCAGTATCAGCCGGGCAAACGTCCGTTCCATACTATTATTCCGGCCTTTGTAACGAAAAACGACAAACCCTGGATGAGCTTTGGCGTAATGGGCGGCGCCACCCAACCGCAGATGCATGCACAGATCGTAATCAACATGGTGGACTTCGGCCTCAATGTCCAGGAAGCGGGGGACGCGCCGCGAATTCTACACAGCGGTTCGAGCCAGCCTACTGACGAAATCATGATCGATGGTGGCTATCTGAGTCTGGAAGATGGTTTCCCCATGGAAACCCGACGTGCGCTCGTGCATAAGGGGCATCAGATCCGGTTTGAGAGCGGCCCGTACGGCGGCTATCAGGCTATTCTGCGGGGAGACAACGGTGTCTACCACGGCGCTTCAGAAAGTCGCAAGGATGGCCAGGCTGCCGGATACTGAAGCCGGCAGGCGATGTTGTTTGAGAGTTTAAAAGAGAAGTTACGGGATGAAAGAAGCACAAGCACGCACTGTATACTTGAAGGACTATCGGGCACCGGATTACCTGATTGACCACACCGATCTCCATTTTGATCTGGAGCCGCAGGCGACCCTGGTCAAGTCCCGTCTGAAGGTCCGGCGCAACCCGGAGGCAATCAACGCCGGTGAAAAGACATTGCCGCCGCTTTGGCTCGACGGGGTTGACCTGGAGCTTCTTTCTATTGCCATCGACGGGAAATTGCTCCCGGCGCAGCGTTATCACGAGGGAGAAGGGGGGCTCACACTGGATGTGGAGACTCCGGAGTTCGAGTTGGAGGTTCATACGCGTATTGCGCCAGAGGCAAATACTTCCCTGGAAGGGTTATACCTTTCCAATGGTATGTACTGCACCCAGTGCGAAGCAGAGGGCTTTCGCAAAATCACCTACTACCCGGACCGTCCGGATGTCATGTCGGTGTTTACTACCACTATTGTCGCACCGAGCAAATATCCCGTGCTACTGGCCAATGGCAATAAAGTAGACAGCGGTACAACCGAAGACGGTCGGCTGCGTGTTACCTGGGAGGACCCTTTTGCCAAGCCCTCGTACCTCTTTGCTCTCGTTGCCGGAGACCTTCAGTACGTAGAAGACAGCTTCACCACTGCCAGCGGCCGCGAGGTGAAATTGCAGCTGTTTACCGAGCCGAAAAATATCAGAAAGTGCGATCACGCCATGATCTCACTCAAGCACGCGATGCGTTGGGACGAAGAAGTATATGGGCGGGAGTACGATCTGGATGTTTTCATGATCGTTGCGGTGGATCATTTCAACATGGGGGCGATGGAGAACAAGGGACTGAACATATTCAATTCCGCCTGTGTGCTCGCCAGCCCGGAAACCGCGACCGATGGCGCCTTCCAGCGCATCGAATCCATTGTTGCCCACGAGTATTTTCACAACTGGTCTGGTAACCGGGTAACCTGTCGCGACTGGTTCCAGCTGAGCCTGAAAGAAGGGTTCACCGTATTCCGCGATGCGGAGTTCTCCGCAGATATGAATTCTCGTGCTGTGAAACGTATTGAAGATGTTTCCCTGTTGCGCACCGCACAGTTTTCCGAAGACGCCGGGCCCATGGCGCACCCGGTTCGCCCGGACTCGTACATGGAAATTTCCAATTTTTACACCCTGACCATCTACGAGAAGGGCGCTGAAGTGGTGCGGATGATTCACACGCTTCTGGGACCAGAGGCGTTCCGTCGTGGCAGTGACCTCTATTTTGAGCGTCACGATGGATCAGCGGTGACCTGTGAAGACTTCATCTGTGCGATGGAAGATGCCAACAATGCGGACCTGCGGCAATTCCGCCGCTGGTATGAGCAGGCCGGTACACCGGTGCTGACGGTGACGGACCAGTATGATGAAGCCAGTGCGACTTATCGACTCACAATCGCCCAGCGCACACCGGCTACACCGGGGCAGACGGAAAAGCCTCCGCTGCATATCCCGGTATCGATTGGCCTGATCGGCGCAGACGGTAGGGATCTACCGCTGGACGACAGCGGTAAAACCTCGACGGTGTTGAACCTGACTGAGGCCGAACAGACATTTACGTTCTCAAATATTCCCCATGCGCCTCTGCCGTCGCTGCTGCGCGGCTTTTCTGCGCCAGTGAAACTGCATTACGGCTATTCGGAAGATCAATTATTGTTCCTGATGCAACACGACTCGGATGCGTTTAACCGTTGGGATGCCAGCCGGCGTTTGGCGATCAAGGCACTGGAATCGTTACAGGCCCAGTATCGCGATGGCTCGGAGATGACCGAGCCGGCTGCATTGATCAAAGGCCTCTCCGCGGTGCTGGAAAATGCGGCACTGGATCCGGCGCTGGTGGCAATGATGCTGGCGCTACCCAGTGCCCAGGAGTTGGCGGAAGAGTGTGAGGTGGTTGATGCCGGGGCGATTATCGCTGCGCGTAAATTTGCCCGGAATAGCCTGGCCAATGCATTGAGCGCGCCGTTACTGGCGCGTTATCAACAACTGGATCAGCGTAAACCCTATCGCCCTGTGGCGGACGATATCGCGGAGCGCAGCTTGAAGAATACGTGTCTGGGCTATCTCTGTGCCACGCTTGATCCATCTTCGCTGGACCTTGCTCGCCTGCAATTGCAGCGCGATGAGAATATGACCGACGTGGCTGCCGCTCTGGGTGCTCTGGTGGAATATGCGCCCAGAGAAGAAGCGGAGAAGTATCTCGGGGCATTCTATGATCAATGGCAGCAGGATACCCAGGTAGTGGAGAACTGGTTCCTGTTGCAGAGTGGCAGTGCCAGTTTTGGCACCCTGGAGAGGGTGCGTGAACTGATGCAGCACCCTGCGTTTGAGATCACCAATCCCAACAAGGTGCGTTCAGTAATATCCGGGTTTGCCTCGCGCAATTTTACCCAGTTCCACCGCGAGGATGGCAGTGGGTACAGATTTCTGGCGGAGCAGGTGAGCGTGCTGGATAAGCTGAATCCCCAGATCGCAGCTCGCCTGGTGATACCACTCACGCACTGGAAAAAATATTGCGACCACGAGTCTGCAAGAATGCGCGCCGCGCTGCAGGGGATTATGGACGCCGGCGAATTGTCGAGAGATCTGTATGAAGTGGTAAGCAAGAGCCTCGCCTGTGCTTGATACCTGACGTGGTACCGGCGGGACTTACTGAATCCGGTTCTTTTCCTGCGTACGCTCACGGCCCAGTTTCACAATCTCCAGATCCCCGTCTTTCAGGGCAAGTTCTGTACACGACGTATAATCTGGATAAAACTGGGCAACCTTGTCGTCATTACGCAGGGCCGCCACAACAGCGTTGATCACCATAAAGTGGCAGAACACCAGGCTTACGTGGTGGTTGCTGTCTTGGTGAGATTTCAGATAATTTATCAGGCCTTCTCGCCACACCTGCTGCGCGGGCTCGAGAGTATTCCACGAGCCCGCCAATAATTGCTTAATCCAGTGGCCGCGCTTTGCCAGTCCGACCCCCTGTGGCGATGGAACCTCTACCACCGCCGGCTCTTCCCGTACTTCGCACTGCCAGCGATCCGCGGTGGGGAACGCAGTCTGAAGGGCGCGGGCTTTAGGGCTGGACACCAGCTTTACACCACTACCGCCGGGAAATTCTGAGTCAAGCCAACTTGCCAGTTCGTGCGCCTGTTGCTGGCCGAGCTCGGTCAGTCTAGGGTCGGCATCCGTATTGGATTTCGCGGCTTCGCCATGGCGTATGAGTATGATTCTGTGCAAGATACGTGCTCCGTGACTTGTTCAGTACCAGTATACCGTGATGTAAACCGGGGGTTGCAAGCCGGGAACCTCTCACAAGTAGCCGCGTAAATGTTCGTCTTCCAGTGATTGCCAGAGTGCCGTGAGTTGATGGATATCGACCCTGTGGCCTGATGGGTGGTCTCCGAAGTGCCAGCTACCACCGCGGTCAAATGAGGGCCAGTCATCCCCCGGGCTGCCGGTCTCAGCAAAGCTCAGCCATGCCTCGCGCATCGCACTGCTTAGATGGTGGGGGTTGGATTCCGCACCATAAAAATGCGCGAGTTCCTCTTCATGATGGGTGCCAAACACATAGCCTAGCTCTGCGGCATGGCAGGCGCCCAGTACCGGCTGTGCAGTGAGTGGCTGAGTAAACTGGTAGTGATAGCAGGTTCCCCGGTGGGCACTGAGCAGTCTCAGTCCCGGCAGGGTAAATGTCATATCGGTGAGCAGCTGGTTCCAAGCTCTGCTCCATAAGGGCCAGGGGCTGCTACCCATGGCGGCAGCGCGCTGATGATAGTGGGATAGCAAAGGATCAATCAGGCCCGATGGCAGGCGTCTTTTCAAATGCGTGCGTATCTGTTGCTCATCCAGAGAAAAGGTTTCCGGTCTCGCCGCACTGAACAGGTTCCACTCCTCCAGATTACTGCCTGCCATCAGGGTGATGTCAGCCCCCGCTCCTTGCTGTATTGCCTGAAGAGGGGAGGTTGAGACTAAGCCGCCATCCAACACGGGTTTGAATGGCAGCTGTCCCCAATGGGATTCTATGCGCGGGTCGGCGATAATTGCCTCCTGCGCTTTCAGGATATCAGCGACGGGCGCGCACGTCAGGTTGCGGTTACCCGTGAGTTTTTGCAGGTAATCGCAAAAAGTGCTGGCGATCTCGTTGGCATCGTCAACTTTGTGCAGGGCCTCCGGGTTACCACTTTGCAGAATCGCCTTGTGAAATAAACGCGCCTTCTTTTTCCGTCCGTCAAGGGGTTGCGCAGCCAGCAGGCAGGTGATACTCATGGCGCCAGCAGACTCACCAAACAGGGTGATATTATCCGGGTCCCCGCCAAAAGCTTTAATATTTTCTTTGACCCATCGCAACGCCGCGAGCTGGTCGTGCAGCCCTTCGTTGCCGGTCGCGGGGACATCCGAGATATCGCACAGTCGCAAAAAGCCCAGTGCACCGAGACGGTAATTGGTGGTCACCACAATCGCGCGACCGGAAGCGGCCAGTGTGTTTCCGGAGTAAAGGGACTGACTTGCAGCCCCGAGATAGAAAGAACCACCGTGAATCCAGAGCATCACCGGCAGTGGTTTGTCACTGCAATTTGGCGGTGCAAAAACATTCAGGTAGAGACAGTCTTCGTTATCCAGTGGCGTTCCATCCGCCGCAGTAACCTCAAACAGGGGAGAAGGGCTTTGCGGTGCCGGTCTGCCATATTCGCAAGCAGAGAAAGGCGCGCTCCATGCGGAGAGTGGTTGTGGCGGCTGCCAGCGTAACACCCCGGTAGGCGCGGCGGCATATGGGATCCCCAGAAACTGGCGAACAGGAGTCTCAGTGTGTGGGCAGTGCGCGAATCTGCCCTGGATAGGTCCGGCGGGGGTGAGCACCCGTAGTGGCGCGGGTTCGGGTTGATTGGGTTTTCTGCGACGGCGATTCTCACATAAAGACCTATCGTCGAACCTGGGGTTGCGTTCGTTGACCATGTATCTGATTCCGCACCTGTTATCCAAATCATGACGAGAGTTCTTCAGTATAGGTGCTGCATTTCCCTCCACAATTTGTAAATAAACCGTAATATCACACGCGACACATTGAATGCTGCGTTCTCGATACATTGCGCGTACTCAAATGAGATCAGATTTTTCTGGTCACTATGCTGGTCAACGTGCTGAAGCTGTTTATTTACGCCCATAGGGACTCGAGCAATATCTGACTCAGCCCGCGAGATCACCGGCGGGGCCGAAGAACTCGAAGTGGACATCTGCTTCGTCCACACCGCGTGCTTTCAGTAGCTGCCAGGTGTGCTTCAGCATGGGGGTCGGGCCGCACAGATAGAACTCTGCGCTGCGCTCACCCAGCAATTCCCTCAGCAGCGCCGCATCCAGGAAACCTTCGCTATCGTAGTCTCCCCGTTCGCGGTCACTGTCTGACGGCTCGCTCAAGCGCAGGTGGGTGGTCAGATTCGAGTAGTCACGCTGCAATGCCGCCAGCTCTTCCCCGAAAGGCCGTACCGCATTATTCAGCGCACACTGGATGAAAATTATCTCCCGACCCTGCTGCCCGTCCAAGGCTGCATACAGCATGGACAGCAATGGCGTGATACCCACACCGCCGGCCATTAGTACCAGAGGACGTTGTATTTCATCCGGGCTTTGCAGGGTGAATGCGCCACAGGGCGGTGCCAGCTCCAGCATACCCCCTTCCTCAATCCGGTCGTGCAGGTGGTTGGAACAGACCCCGTTCGGCGCCTCATCCATAGCAGCCAGTTCCCGTTTCACACTGATCCGGTAGTAATCCACTCCCGGGCGGTTGGACAGGCTGTAGTTCCGCATCACCGGCTCGCCTCCTTCCGGGCTCACCCGCACGGTGATGTATTGCCCCGGCTGGTGGGCCTGGAGCGGCTGGCCATCCTCCGGCACCAGATACAGGGACATGATATTGTCGCTGGCCGCTTCACGCTTTTTGACCACAAAGCGCTTGAAGCCGGTCCAGCCGAAGTCCGTTTTCTGGTTCTGGTAAATCTGCTGCTCCCGGTTGATGAAGATGTCAGCCAGCGCGCCATAGGCTGCCGCCCAGGCATCAATGATTTCTGGGGTGGCCGCCTCTCCCAGCACTTCCTGGATGGAGGCCAGCAGGTTTTTACCCACGATGGGGTAATGCTCGGCCTGAATCCCCAGGGAGACGTGTTTCTGAGCAATCAGCTCCACCGCATCCGCTAGTGCTGCCGGGGTCTCGATATGCTGCGCATAGGCACAGATTGCCCCCGCCAGCGCCCGCTGTTGGGTGCCCGCCTGCTGATGGGCCGGATTGAAGAACGCCAGTACCTCCGGGTTTTCCCGGAACATACGCTCGTAGAAGTGCCGGGTCAGTACCTCGCCATTTTCCTGCAGTGCGGGAACGGTTTGTTTGATCACTGCCACCTGGTCCGCTGTCAGCATGATTGCCTCCTTAAAGTGGTATTTTACATGCCTGTTTTTAAAAGGCATATTAGATACCTCTTTTGAACGGGTCAAGCCATGCAACTCTCCACCCATACCGACTATTCCCTGCGCACCCTCATTTATCTGGCGTTGAAAGAGGGAGAGCGGCCGGTGACCGTGCAGGAAATCGCCCGGGACTACGCCATTTCTGTCAACCATATGGCCAAGGTGGCCCAGACCCTGTCGCAACTGGGTTATGTGAAGAGCCTGCGTGGCCGTGGTGGCGGCCTGGTACTGGCCGAGACCCCTGCGGCCATCAGCGTCGGCGCCCTGGTTCGGGAAACAGAAAACCTGAAACTGCTGGAATGCTTTGGCCCGAGCTCGTCCTGCCCCATCGAACCGGGCTGCAAGCTGAAAAATGTACTGAAGAAAGCGCAGAAGGCCTTCCTGGCGGTACTGGACGAGTACACCCTTGAAGACCTGATTAAAAATGACAGGGAACTGGAAAACCTGCTGTACCGGGGCGAGCCGGCCTGAAGAGAATGCTGGACAAAAAAACCGGCTCTGCTAATCTCAGGCCATGAACCCGATTCGTACCATTGTTGCCGTCAATGACGGCCTGATGTCTTGTCACTCTGCCAGCGCTTCTGCCCTGGTTGCGAGCACCCCTGCCTTTCTCTCCTGACGCCGAACGCCCGACAGAAACCGGGGGTTCGGCGGCCCCGGCGACACATTCATAACACCGTCAGGAGAATACCGTGAACACACTACCCCCTATTACCGTCAGCACTGCCGACCGCGATCGCCTTTTTGCCATGCTGGATAACTTCAACGGCGACTCGGACCAAATCGATTATCTCTACGATGAACTGGCCCGCGCCCAGTTTGTCGAAGTTGATGCCATGCCGAAAGACGTGGTAACCCTGGGTAGTCGTCTGCGTTTTCGCAATGAAGCCACCGGCAAGGAGCACGAACGGGTGCTGACCCTGCCCCACGCCCACGAAGCACAGTCAGTCAGCGACGCCGTCTCCATTCTCACCCCTGCCGGGGCGGCCCTGCTGGGCCTGAAAGTGGGTGATGAGATCCAATGGCCTCATCAGGGACATTTTCTGCGCTTGCGGTTGCTGGATGTGAGCCGTTAACTGACCGTTGAAATAGCGGAGTCCTGGTATCTGTGCCACCGGAGCGTGGCTGGCGGTGCAAAGACATTCGGGTGTAGCGACAGTTTTCGTTGAAGGCATTCGTTGACCATGTATCTGTCCGAGCACCTGTGCCCCCAGTAAAGACGAGAGTGACTCAGTGTAGCTGCTGTATATTCACCTCCATCATTTTTAAATTACCAGTAATATTGCGAACGGTGCTTGCAACGTTAGCAATCTCTTATATGATTACTAGATTGCTTTATGGCAATTCGTCAGGTAATCCGCTTTCCGGACAGGTTTCGGTACAGTCGGGTTCATTACGGGCCACACGTTTTCTGTATGGCTTAATTTCAGTTTGAGTTGATTGATTAGAATTTTCACATGAATTTCACCCACCCGGTCGCAACCGTCGAATCCCTGCAACGCTGTGTAGAATCTCAGCTGCTGGGCCGTGCTGCCGTGTGTGCAATCATGTGGTGTGCTATTGCTCTGCATGCGCTGACTGTGTCTGCACTGGTTATCCGTACACTCAAGACTCGCTATGTCGCTCGCAAACTGAAAACCTGACACCTGAAACACATTTGTGCTGGAAGGTGAAAACCTTCCAGAAGAAAACCCGGAAGGTTCGCCTTCCGGGTTTTTTTTTGCCTGCACGTATCCTGTGTAGGGACTCAAATGGAGGTGATGTATGGATAGAAAGTGGTGGCAGAGCGCCTATACAAGGTCGCAGGTAAGGTCACAGTTTTCATGGCCACCACTGGTGTGGGTGGTACTGATTGGCAGCTTCTTTGGCCGCGGCACCTACTATATGGTGTGGCCGTTTCTGGCCATTCTGCTTCATCAGAAGTTTTCCCTGGATCCGGCGGAAATCGGTACGGTGCTCGGTGCTTCCGCAATGGGGGCAGCTGTGCTCGGGTTTTATATGGGCAGTCTGTCCGATCGATACGGTCGCAGAAGTATTCTGCTGACCGGTACAGCAATCAATGCGCTGTCGTTCTTCCTGCTCGCTTACGCGGACACCTTGCTGGAAATCATTGTTCCTATCGTTCTGAGCTCGATCGGGCGGTCTATTTGGGAGCCCACGGCCGGTGCATTATTTGGCGATCTGATCCCTGATAGATCCCGCCGAGCACTGGCATTGCAATTCCGCTACTTCCTGGTCAATGCGGGTGCAGCACTCGGCCCAATTGTGGGCATCTGGCTGGGGCTCAGTGCACAACAATCAACATTCACATTGACAGCTCTCAGCTACGTCTTTCTGTGGGTTGGGTTCTTGTGGGCATTTTCTCACACTGCCAGCGGTGTGAGTTTGAGGCTGAAGCGGCAAGCTGAACATCGCTTTCGCGATACATTACGCGTGCTCAAACAGGATCAGGTTTTTCTGATCATTATTCTGGCCAACGTGCTGACGCTGTTTATTTACGCCCATATGGACACCAGCCTTGTGCAATATCTGACTTTGGCTGGTGCGCCAAAGCTGGTGGAGCTGATTTCCGCCATGATTCTGGTTAATGCTGGAACCATTGTCTTTTTGCAGTTTCCTTTGCTGCGGATTCTACGGCGCTTCTCCACCGCCGAGAGAATCAAGATCGGACTGTTGGTGTTGGCGGCTGGTCAGGTTGGCTTTGCGGTGTCGCCAGTTGAAGGGTACTGGAGCTGGTTGTGGGTCACTTTTGTTGTCAGCCTGGCAGAGGCGGTGTTGTTCCCGACCATGAGTGTTCAAGTCGATGAAATGGCACCGGATCATTTGCGCGGGAGCTATTTTGGCGCGTCGTCTTTCTACTCCCTCGGCTGGTCTTCCGCGCCGTTTATTGGCGGGATTGTTCTGCAATGGTGGAGTGGCGCGGTTCTTTATTGGGGGACTTTCCTCCTTTGCGGTGTTGCTCTGATGTTGTACCGGTTGAGTAAAACAGCAAACCGTCCAAGCTGGGAGTTAGTGAACCAGAACACAGCAACGGCGAAAGAAGTTTAATCAGAGCTTGGTAATTTATCTGCAACCGGTGGGATGAGAAACGGATAGGTAACTTATCTCATTTTGCGTGGAAACTGGGGGCATTCTTTGAAAAATTGAAATAAGTCGGCCATACCAAAGCTGAAGGTCGTGTGTTTTTTGCTCAATTTGAGTGGTGTGTCGCCACTTCTGCGATGGGTGACACACGGTCCAGCTTGAAGGGGTCAAGGAAGATCAATATTCGTAGTAGGTATGTAGGATGCAAACTCAGGTTGTAGATAAATTAAGCGGCGCACTGTCCGCGTTCGAAACCTCTAATGTGGTACTCGACTCACCGGCCTTTGTGAAGTTATCGCTTGCGCAGGATGAGGTTCAGTCAGTATCCCGCTTAGGTGCAGACTTGATTGTCACGCTGGAGTCGGGAGAAGTCGTCACAATAGAGAACTTCTACGCATTTAATGACGATGGCAAGCAAAGTAATCTGTTTCTTCAGCAGCTTGGGACAGATGACGTTTTGCTGGCACAGCTTGGCCCGGACGGTGCCTTATTTTCGCTGGCCCAGGTAACCTCCGCTAGTGATCTCGGGGATATGACATCTGAAGAAGATGACGATGATGGCCTGCTCCCCTGGATTTGGGGAGGCTTGGGGGCCATTGGACTGGGTATTTTGGCACATAACCTGGATGATGACTCCGGTCCCGGTGAGAGGGTATTCCTGAACCCGCAAGAACCGACGGACGGTGATCTGCCCCCACCTTCTTCCCCTCCTACCCCTCCATCGGATAGCGATGCGGATGCAGATTCGGATGCCGATGCAGATGCCGACGCAGATGCCGATGCTGATGCCGATGCCGATGCCGATGCTGATGCCGATGCCGATGCCGACGCCGACGCCGACGCCGATGCCGATGCCGACGCAGATGCCGACGCCGACGCCGATGCGGATGCCGATGCCGATGCGGATGCCGATGCGGATGCCGATGCCGATGCGGATGCCGACGCAGATGCCGACGCCGACGCAGATGCCGACGCCGATGCCGATGCCGACGCCGACGCCGATGCCGATGCCGATGCCGATGCGGATGCCGACGCAGATGCCGACGCAGATGCCGATGCCGACGCCGATGCCGATGCCGACGCTGACGCCGACGCAGATGCCGATGCCGATGCCGATGCCGACGCCGACGCCGACGCCGACGCCGATGCCGACGCAGATGCCGACGCCGACGCAGATGCCGACGCCGATGCCGATGCCGACGCGGATGCCGACGCGGATGCCGACGCCGACGCTGATGCCGATGCCGATGCCGATGCCGATGCCGATGCCGACGCTGATGCCGATGCCGATGCCGATGCCGATGCGGATGCCGACGCCGATGCCGACTGCGACAAGAAGTGCGATTTCAACGTGGAAGTTGATGTCGACCTTGAGTGCGATGCCGATGCAGACTCTGACGCGGATTCAGACTCCGATAGCGACTTCGAGTACGGTTTCGAGTTCGACTATCAGGGACATGAGTTCGAGGTTGATATCGCGGCGGATATCGATAAACAGCCGGCCCAGGGCGATGAGAATTGCGAGGTCAATCTGTACGTCGATATAGATATTGCCTACGAGCATACCTCTGGAACGACTACCTGCCCGAGTCCAGAGCTTGAAGAAGCGATCGAGACGGTCCTGGAAGAGGCGATCCAGGATCACCTTGAAAGCGTCATCCAGCTTTCAGATGGACACGGCGAGTGTGGTTGCGATGATGAAGGGGCGCCTGGCGATGGTCATGGCTATCCGTTACCCAACCTCAAGGATCTTCTGGAAGATTACTTTGAGGAGAATGATCTTGGACACTTGGGACTGGGTGATCTTCTTGATGGGGGGCAGGCTGACGTCGCAGCACTCGAGGATCATCACGATGTGCTGCCGCCGGAGATGAATGATCCGATGCAGGATATCTGGTCACAAAGCGGTAGTCAGGATATCTGAAGCTCTCCAGAGTGAATTGCCCGCATTGTGGGCGCGTGAAGCACCGGATCATTGGGTCCGGTGCTTTTTTATTGGACTAAACTAATTGCGCCAACTAAAACGCCTGTTCTCGGATTTTCGCGTCAGTACCATGAGGCAGGCCCAAAAATAGTGAAAAAAAGTGCGCCAATTCAACGGGATTCATAGTTATAAAGAGGTCCATCTGCGATCCGCAGGTATACACACACCAGTCCGGAATTCACTTCTGGTTCTTCTGCTTTCGATGTCCAGTGTTTGTGCAATTGCTCAAGGTGAAGCAGAGAGTTTGGAGGTGATCAGCCAGGATCAGTTGTTGGGCGACCCCTCAGATGACAGCAGCGTTGTTTCAGGCCCAACGGTCACCGCAGCGGCTGCCAGTAGCAGCGGATGGAAAGTTGATATCACAGAAGCTGTACAGCGGGCAGTGTCCTGGCATCCCGCGATAGGAGAGTCGGTTAGTGTCCTGAGTCAGCAAAAGCAGAATATCCGCTCTGCCCGGGCGGGGTATTTCCCCCAGCTCAGCATGAATGTGGTCGGGGGATACGACAGCGAGAAGAAGGGAAATGGCGATGGACACGCATTGCAGCTCTACGTCTCCCAGGTCATTTATGACTTCGGAAAAATATCCGGCAGTGTCGATTCCGCTACCGCTGTGGCCAATGCCTCCCGGGCACGTGTGCTGCAGCAGATCGATAGCGTAGCGCTGGACACGGCGCAAGCTGCGATTGAAGTTCAACGGTACCAAGCGCAGCTGGAATCGGCTGATGAGCAGATCGTGGGCGTCTCGGAAATCTCGCGGCTGGTGCGAATGCGTAACGAGAAGGGGGTCAGTTCCCGGTCTGATCTTCTCCAGTCTCAGGCGCGCGTGGAGTCTGCACGGGCAACACGACAGCAAATTCAGGCACAACTCAGTCGTTGGCAGAGCGTTTTACAGAATCTGATGGGGGTGCAGCACCCCGTAACTCTTTCAATGACTGTGCCCCCGAATCTGACCAGCGGTTGCATGGTAGAACCTTCTCAAGTCAACGCCTCGCCAGCAGTCATGGTTGCTGAGGCGGAAAGGGCGGCGGCGGTTGCTCAGCTGAAAGAAGCGCGCGCCGCCTCCTGGCCGACGTTGTCTCTAGACGGCAGTGTTAACCGTTATCTGGATCAAGAGTACGTGGATACATACGCGTTGGATGAAAATGAAAAAGCGATATTTCTGAATCTCTCTATGCCGATCTATCAGGGGGGCAGGATTTCAGCGGATAAAGATGCCGCCAGTTACGCCATGCGCTCAGCTGCCGCCGCCAAGGATAACGCCCGGCTATCCGTAGAGCGCGAGCTGCGCGTCGCGCAGAGCCAGACCTCCGGGTTGCAGCGGAGCCTCTCTATTCTCGATGCCAGGTTGGATGCAATCGCTGAAACCAGGAGGCTCTACCAGAAGCAGTACTCCTCTCTGGGCACTCGGACACTGGTAGAACTTCTCAATTCTGAGCAGGAATTGCATCAGGCCCGGATGGAAAAGCTGAATACCCGATTTGACCTGTATACGTTGCAGGTTGATTGCCTGTATACCGTGGGTGAAATTCGCAACGCTTTTCATCTCGAGGGTAGACCCATTCAGGGGGTAGAGGTGCTTCCATGAAGTTCTCGAGTGTTCGGTGGCAAACCCCAGAGTATCGCAGGGGCCGTTACCGGTTTGGACCACTAGAAGAGATTCCAGGAGAGCAGGCATGAGTAAACAAAATCGAAGCGGTAGTGAATACAACACCTGGCTCGCCGCTATACTAACGGTCGCGAACCACTATCGCCTTGAATACTCTGCAGAAAATGTGCGGATCTCTTCGCAGCTGGTAAAAGATGGAGGCTCTGAGCGGGCAATACGAAGTATTGCCAGACAAACGGGACTGGTTGCACGCTTTACCCAGTTTGATGCTTCCATGATCAGTCCCTGGCGTTTGCCCATCGTTGTTCAGTTCAAGGGTGGACAGGTCGGTGTTCTTGAGCGAGTGGATGCCGAGGGGCAGGTTTCAATCACCTTTGGTGGTGATGAAGGCGCGTCGAGTTCGACAACGGTCGCGATTCTGGAAGAACAGGTAAGCACGGTTGTTGTCCTGCGTCCCTCGAAAAACGTGTCCGACCTGCGTGTCGATGATTATGTAAAACCACCTGAAAAGCACTGGTTTCGAGCCATTGTACTTCGTGATCTGAAGCCATATGGACACGTAATCATCGCGACAACGATTGCCAATATTCTGACTTTGGCGGGCATTCTTTTCTCCAAGCAGGTATACGACCGGGTAATACCGGCAGAATCTACACCGACGCTTTATGTACTCTTCAGTGGCGTGATGATCGCGGTGCTATTCGACTTCATCATGCGCGTAAATCGGATGCGAATTACGGACCTGCTCGGCAAGCGCGCAGATGTCCGGGTTTCCGATTTGGTGTACGGCCATGCGGTCAGGCTGCGCAATAGCAGTAAGCCAAAGTCTACCGGCACGTTTATTTCCCAGATTCGGGAACTTGAACGTGTCAGAGAAATGGTGACATCCACCACCGTTCTGGGAATGGCGGATATGCCATTTTTCTTCCTGTTTCTCTTCGTCATGTGGTACATCGCCGGGCCATTGGCGCTGGTGCCTCTGTGCGCGCTGGTACTGCTGCTGGTGCCGGGGCTGCTTGCGCAAGGGAAGCTGGCGGAACTCGCCGCTGAATCGATGCGGGAATCATCACTGCGTAACGCGATGTTGGTCGAGAGCATACAAGGGATGGAGGATATCAAGGGGTTGCAGGCGGAGCAGCGCTTTCAGCAACAGTGGAATCACTTCAACGCGGTAACCGCGGAGGCCAACCTCAAACTTCGCAACCTGGTGGGTAAACTGGTGACGTGGACGCACAACGTTCAATCTTCGGTGTTTGCTGTCATTGTCTTGCTCGGTGCACCGCTCGTGATGGCCGGCGATCTGACGACGGGCTCTTTGGTAGCGGCGTCCATTCTCGGCTCCCGCATGATGGCCCCCATGGCACAACTCACTCAGGTTCTGAGCCGCTGGCAGCAGGCGAAAGTTGCGCTGGAGGGCGTGGATAAAATAATGCAGCTTCCGGTCGATCACCCTGAAGGCAGTAAAAGGGTCCATGTACCCAATATAACTGGCAATTTTTCTATTCGGCAGGCGACGTTCAAACACGACGCACACAGCGAAGTCACGGCCCTCGAAGTTGCTAGTCTCAGGATAAACTCCGGGGAAAATGTTGCAGTACTGGGCAGGAATGGTGCCGGTAAGTCGACCTTACTTCAGGCGCTGTCCGGGTTGCTGGAGGCTGCCAGTGGAGAAGTCATCCTGGAAGGTATCAGTCTTGCACACATAGACCCCGCGGACACGCGGCGGGATATCGGGTTGCTGACACAGAATGCAGCGCTGTTCCACGGCACCATCCGCGAAAATGTAACTCTGGGTGCGCCAGGAGCGACAGACCGTGAAATTCTAGCTGCACTGGACATGTCAGGAGCTCTGGAGTTTGTCCGCAAGCTACCTACAGGTCTCGATCATCAGATATTGGAAGGCGGTCTTGGGCTGTCAGGTGGGCAGAGGCAGTCATTGCTACTTGCCCGGCTGTTTATACGTGAGCCCAATATTGTACTGCTGGATGAGCCTACCGCTTCTCTGGATGAAGTGACTGAGAAGCGTTTCATAGCAAAGCTACAGCGTTGGCTCGAGGGGCGAACACTGGTTCTGGCAACGCATAGAAGCAGCACACTGCAGTTGGTTGACCGTATTATCGTGGTGGATAACGGAAGAATAATTCTGGATGCGCCCAAAGATGCCGCGCTGAGACAGTTGGCAGAGTCATCCCGTGAAGCGAAGAGTCGCGAAAAGGTAACCTGATATCCCGGGAGAGTTCGTATGGCAGACGAGAAAAGATATCAAAATAGTTCCAACAGTAGTAAGCCCGGTGAGGAATCGAATGGTGAAAGCGCGTCTCGGCCATCCGCGATCAGTAATGTGGCGGATGATGTCTACTCTGCGGAAAGTATTGCAATCCTGGAGGCCGACTTTCAGAATGCTGGTGCGCACTTCAGTGAAGAGTTTGACGACGTTCGATTAACAAAGTCGAAGCGTATCGTCTGGTTTTTTTTCTTGCTGATAGCGAGTTTGATCACGTGGTCCTACTTCGCAATTGTTGACGAGGTATCTACCGGCGCGGGAAAGGTGATTCCAACCTCTCGTGCACAGATCATTCAGTCTCTGGAAGGAGGTATTCTGAAGGAGTTGCGGGTTATAGAAGGAGATATTGTCGAGAAGGGGGAGGTGCTCGCGCAATTGGATCCGACGAAAATCCGATCCAATGTGCAGGAAGGCAAAGCAAGATACCGTGCCGCAGTTGCCAGCGCTGCGCGCTTGACAGCGGAAGTGAATGGTATTCCGTTAGCCTTCCCCAAGGAATTGCTGCCATTTGAGGAGTTGATCTCAAAAGAGAGAAAGCTCTATCAAACTCGGCAGTCAAGTCTGCGTGAATCATTAGGTAGCCTTAAAGAGTCTCTTGACCTGGTGGAAAGTGAGCTGGCTATTACCCGAGAGCTGGTCCAGTCTGGTGCTGCCAGTAATGTGGAAGTACTGCGCCTCAGTCGCCAGAAGTCTGAACTGGAACTTAAAATTAAAGAAACGCGTTCACAGTATATGGTCAGTGCCCGAGAAGAGCTGGCGAATGTGAGCGCTGAAGTTGAAGCGCTGAGCTCGGTAGTGATAGGGCGGTCAGATTCATTGACCCGGTTGACATTGAAGTCACCTGTTCGGGGTATTGTCAAAGACATCTCTGTGACCACTATTGGCGGGGTTATACCTCCAAACGGACGCTTATTGGAAATTGTTCCTCTGGACGACCGGCTTTTGATTGAGGCCAAGATTTCTCCAAGAGATATTGCCTATATCCACCCTGGGCAAAAGGCAAAGGTAAAAATTACTGCCTATGACTACTCCGTTTACGGTGGGCTGGACGGAAAAGTGACGATTATCTCGCCAGACACCATCGAGGACGAAACGCAGCCCGGGGATTATTATTATCACGTAAAGATTCTTACCGATAATCATGCACTGACGAATGATGTGGGTAAGGAGTTCCCGATTGTGCCCGGGATGGTGGCAACTGTGGATATCAAAACCGGATCAAAAACAGTTTTCGACTATTTAATCAAGCCGTTCAATCAGGCGGGAGAGGCACTTCGGGAAAGGTGAGAGTTCAGCGAGAGAAATCCCGCGCTTCAAACAATTGCGGGGCCGGGAGGCCCCGCGAGCGACCAGCAATTACTCTCGGTCCAGATACTCTCGGTTCAGATGGCTTCGTTCAGAGAGAGGCGGCGAGGCGAGAACCCTGGTCAATAGCGCGTTTGGCATCCAGTTCCGCCGCTTCAAACGCACCACCAATCAGGTGGCTGGTAATGCCCATGCCTGAGAGCGCTTCGTGCAAGGCTTTTAATGGCTCCTGGCCTGCGCAAACCACAATATTGTCGACATCCAGCACCTGAGTCTCATCGCCAACCCGGATATGCAGGCCGAGGTCATCGATTTTTTCGTACTGTGCACCGGCAATATTACGCACCTGGCGGTGCTTCAGACTGGAGCGGTGTATCCAGCCGGTAGTTTTGCCAAGGCCGGCGCCAACCTTTGAAGTTTTACGCTGGAGCAGGAATACCTCTCTCGGGCTGGTAACCGGGGCCTGGGCCTTGAGACCAGCGCGATTTTCCAGCGCGATATCCACACCCCATTCTTCAAAGAATTCCTCTTTGCTGCTTGCGATCAGTTCGCTCACGTGTTCATCGCTGTGGGTCAGATACTCGGCTACGTCGAAACCGATACCGCCGGCACCGATAATTGCCACCTTCTTACCCACCGGTTTTTTGTGTTTCAGAACATCCAGGTAACTCATTACCTTTGCATGCTCGATACCGGGGATTGGTGGCGTACGCGGCTGAATGCCGGTGGCGATGATCACTTCATCGAATGCTTTCAGGTTATCCGCGGTCGCGGGGGTACTCAGGTGTACTTCTACACCGGTCAGCTCCAGCTTGCGCTTGAAGTAGCGCAGGGTTTCTTCGAATTCTGCCTTGCCGGGAATCTGTTTGGCGATATTGAACTGCCCACCGACTTTGTCATCGGCTTCAAACAGGGTCACGGAGTGACCGCGCTCGGCGGCAACCGTGGCAGCAGCGAGACCCGCAGGGCCAGCACCCACTACGGCAATGCTTTTCGGTTTGTCTGTCGGCAGGTACTGCAGTTCGGTCTCGTGACAGGCGCGGGGGTTGACCAGGCACGAGGTGAGCTTCAGCTCAAAGGTGTGATCCAGGCAGGCCTGGTTACAGCCGATACAGGTATTGATCTCATCTGCGCGATTTTCTACCGCCTTATTCACGAATTCGGCATCGGCGAGAAACGGGCGCGCCATGGAGATCATATCCGCGTGGCCGGCGGCCAGTACGTCCTCACCCACTTGCGGCATATTGATGCGGTTACTGGTGATTACGGGGACAGAAAGGTGTTGCTTCACCTTCGCAGTCACCTCACTGAATGCCGCGCGCGGTACGCTGGTGGCAATAGTCGGTACCCGCGCTTCGTGCCAACCGATACCGGTGTTGATGATATCTGCACCGGCTTTTTCGATGGACTGGCCGAGAGAAATGACTTCATTAAAATCACTGCCGCCTTCCACCAGGTCCAGCATAGAGAGTCGGTAAATAATAATGAACTCTTTACCCACCGCTTCGCGGATGCGGCGCACGATTTCAATCGGCAGACGGGACCGGTTTTCAAAGCTGCCGCCCCAGCGATCATCGCGGTGATTGGTGCGCGAGACGATGAACTGGTTGATGAAATAACCCTCGGAACCCATTACTTCGATGCCGTCGTAGCCGGCCTCGCGGGCGAGGGTAGCGCAGCGGACATAGTCGTCGATTTGCTGTTCGACTTCCTCGTCGCTCAGCGCTTTTGGGGTAAAGGGGTTGATCGGCGCCTGAATAGCGGAAGGCGCGACCAGATCCGGGTTATAGGCATAGCGGCCCGCGTGCAGAATCTGCATGCAGATCTTGCCGCCTTCCTTGTGTACTGCATCGGTGATTTCCCGGTGTTCCTGGGCTTCCTCCGGTGTCGTCATTTTGGAGGAGCCCTGGAACACACCGCCCTCTTCGTTGGGCGCGATACCGCCGGTCACGATCAGGCCAACACCGCCGCGGGCACGCTCGCCGTAGAACGCGGCAAGACGGCTGAATCCGCCGGGATGTTCTTCCAGGTTGGTATGCATGGAGCCCATGAGTACCCGGTTCTTGAGCTGGGTAAACCCCAGATCCAGTGGGGCCAGTAAGTGCGGATAGGAATGTGACATGACGGTCATTCTCTTGTGGTTTGCGCTTAGTCGTCGCCTGGATATGCAATCTGCTTATATGCAACTTTTTGCATAGATTGCCGGAGGATAGCAAAGGGCGGGGGAAGGGGACACTGACCGATTCGACCGATTGCGGTGGCTTCAACGCAGTGAGCACTAATATATGTCGCTTACTGGCGGCACCTTCGCTTCGGCTGGAGGGGTTAATTCGTGGCGCCCGGCCCGCAGAACAGTTCGACCAGCTGCTCCCGTACCCAACGGTTTGCCGGATCTTCATGCTGGCTCCGATGCCACAACAGGTGCCAGTCCATCTGTGGTATCTGGTATGGCAGTTCGAACAGTTTGGCGGGGTACTGGCGGGCGAGGCTGGCGGGTACGGTGAGGGCCAGGTCGGTTTTCATTACCACCAGAGGGGCTACCCGGTAGTGCTGGACACGCAGTTTTACCTTGCGTCGTCGGCCGAGCTTGTTCAGCGCGATATCAGCCAGCCCCGGCCCGCTGCGGCGGCTGGAGACATGAATGTGCTCGAGCGCCAGATACTGTTCCAGATTGAGGCTGTCCGCCTGCGCCAGCGGGTGATCCGGGCGCAGCATACACAGGTAACGGTCCGCCACCAGGCGCTGTTGTTCCAGTTGGGTTGCGGAAACGATGGGGATGTCCAGCCCAAAATCGAGGCTGTTGGCCGCCAGCTCCTTCACCAGCTGATCCCGCGGAACATAGAACGACTCCACAGAAATACCCGGTGCCCGGTGTTGCAGATGTTCCAGCAGCCGCGGCAGCAACAGGGTTTCCGCCATGTCGTTCATTGACAGTCGCAGGGTCCTGGCAGCACTGGCTGGTTCGAACTCCTGATGCTCGGTAACGCTGCTATCGAGCAGTGCCAGGGCCTGCTGGACCCGCGGCATGATGCTCTCGGTCAGCGGCGTCGGGCTCATGCCGGCTGGTGTACGGATGAATAGCTGGTCATTGAGAGAGCGACGCAGTCTCGCCAGGGCGTTGCTGACCGCCGGCTGGGTGATATGCAGGCGCTCTGCGGCACGGGTGAGGTTGCGGGTGGCATAAATCGCGTCCAGCACCGGAAAAAGGTTCATGTCAATCTGTTGTAGTTGCATAAGTAATCCGAACTTGAGAGGCGCCAGGCCCCGGTACTGACTATCGGCTCCAATCATTCGCACTGTGAATGATTGGATATTCGCATAATAAACTTTGATGATCTATGCGCAGTGGTTAGTTTTATCTCTTAACAGAGGCCTATACGTGAATAACCCGGGATGTAATGCCGGGTTGTGAAACCGAGAGTGCCGAACTGAGCGTGCCGATGACTTAGCAGAAGGGGGGGAATCCGTGCCGGAAATATTTGTGGTTCGCCACGGCCAGGCATCTTTTGGCAGTGACAATTACGATCAGCTCTCTGAATTGGGCTGGCGTCAGGCCCGTTGGTTGGGGGAGCACTTTGCAGAAGATGGCGCCACTTTTGACCGAATTCTGTGTGGCGATTTACGGCGTCACCGGGAAACCGCTACGGGGATTTGTGAAGGACTCGGACTGACGGCGGATAGCCTGGAAGTTTCCCCCCAATTGAATGAATTCGATTTCCTGCGGGTGATGCAGGCCTACGGAGAGCGAGACCCGCAGTCGGTGCCGGCGAAAAAGTCCGAACGCGCCGACTATTACCGCTTTCTCAAAAAGGCAATGCACGCCTGGGCCAATAACGAGATCGTAGGTGCAGAGTCCTGGGCTGAATTCGAGCAGCGGGTAGAAGGTGCCCTCGGCCTTATCGGCAACCAGCCCAAGGGGCGCAAAACACTCGTGATCAGTTCCGGCGGCGCCATCGCCATGATGGTGCGGCAGATTCTCGGCGCGCCTGCGCACACCGTGACTGAGCTCAATATGCAGATCAAGAATACCGCGGTCAGCCGGTTCTTTGCCGGGCGCAGTGGCATTGGTCTGCACAGCTTCAATCACGTTCCCCATCTGGAAAGCCGCGAGCGGCAAGAATTTATCACCTACAGCTGAAGCGATATCAATTATGCACTTTGAATATTCAGAGAAAGTCCAGGACCTGCTCGCGCGGTTGCAGGCCTTTATGGCAGAGCATGTATACCCCGCAGAAGCCACGTATTACCAGCAGTTACAGGAAGATCGTTGGGGGGAACCTCCGATCATGGAAGCGCTGAAACAGAAGGCGCGAGATGCCGGTTTGTGGAATCTGTTTCTGCCCGATGAAAAGTACGGAGCCGGGTTGAACAACCTGGAGTACGCCCCGCTGGCGGAGGAAATGGGGCGTGCAATTTTTGCCTCGGAAGTCTTCAACTGTAGCGCCCCGGATACGGGTAATATGGAGGTGCTGGCCCAGTACGGTTCTGAGCAGCAGAAAAAGCAATGGATGGAACCATTGCTGCGGGGGGAGATTCGCTCCGCATTTGCGATGACTGAACCGAGAGTGGCGTCCAGCGATGCGACCAATATTGAAACCTCAATCGTGCGCGATGGTGATGACTACGTTATCAATGGGCACAAGTTCTATATCAGTGGCCTGATGAACAAGCGTTGCGACATCATGATCGTGATGGGCAAGACTGATCCGGATAACCCGAACCGTCATCAGCAGCAGTCACAGATTCTGGTTCCCACCAAAACCCCCGGGGTAAAGATCCAGCGCCCGATGACCGTGTTCGGTTACGACGATGCGCCGGAAGGACACGCGGAAGTCGTATTCAGCAATGTCCGCGTACCCGCAGAAAACCTGATCCTTGGTGAGGGGCGCGGGTTTGAAATCGCGCAGGGTCGTCTTGGCCCCGGCCGTATCCACCACTGTATGCGTTTGATTGGCCAGGCGCAGCGGGCGTTGGAAATGATGGCTGCTCGTGCCGAGCAGCGGACGGTATTCGGCCGCCCCATGAGCAAGCAGGGATCGGTGCGCGAGGATATCGCCAAGTCTGCCTGTGAGATCGAGCAGGCGCGCCTGCTGACCCTGAAAGCCGCAGACAAGATGGATCGCCACGGGAATAAAGCGGCGCGAGACCTCATCGCCATGATCAAGATTGTTGCCCCGCAAATGGCGTGTACGGTGATTGATCGCGCGATCCAGATTCATGGCGCTGCGGGGCTGGGGCAGGACTTCCACCTTGCTCAAGCCTACAGTTATGCGCGAACCATCCGCCTTGCTGACGGGCCAGACCAGGTACATATGATGCAGTTGGGGCGCAATCTGGCAGCCTATTTTGACACACTGGAAAAGGCGGAGGCGTGATATGAACGAAGCAACCGCGAAGTCAGAAAGCCCGGTAGATAAACTGGACGTTGCGCGCCTGGAAAGCTACCTGAAAGGGCGGGTAGAAGGATTTTCCGGCCCTGTTTCTGCCACCAAGTTTAGCGGTGGCCAGTCGAACCCCACTTTTAAACTTTCGACACCGGGAAGAACCTACGTACTGCGCCGCCAGCCGCCGGGTAAACTCCTCAAATCTGCCCACGCTGTCGATCGCGAGTTTCGCGTAATGCGCGCACTACAGGACAGTGCGGTCCCGGTCCCGCGAGTCATGCACTTATGCGAAGACCGTGACGTACTCGGTTCTATGTTCTATGTGATGGAATACTGCGAAGGCCGCATCTACTGGGACGCGGCATTGCCGGAACTGGACAACAGCCAGCGCTCCGCCATGTATGAGGAAATGAGCCGGGTACTCGCTGCCCTGCACAGCGTCGAAATCGAGGCGGCGGGGCTCACGGACTACGGTAAGCCCGGTAATTACTTTGAACGTCAGTTCGAGCGTTGGCAGGGGCAGTACCGCGCCTCGGAGCTTCAGCCCATCGCTGCCATGGATCAGCTGATCCAGTGGCTGGGGCAGCACCTGCCGGAAGATGATGGTCGTATTGCCCTGGTCCACGGGGACTATCGTCTCGACAACATCATGTTTCATCCCACTGAGCCCCGTGCCATCGCGGTGCTCGACTGGGAGCTTTCTACGCTTGGTCATCCGTTTGCCGATCTCGCCTATCAATGTATGCAACTGCGTATGCCGGCAGACAGCGGCAATATATCCGGCCTGATGGGCGTTGATCGGAAAGCTCTGGGTATCCCTTCTGAGCAGGAGTATGTGGCGCGTTACTGTGCGCGTATGGGAATCGAGCGTATCGACAACTGGGCATTTTATCTCGCGTTCAGCTTTTTCCGCCTGGCGGCGATTATCCAGGGGGTGGCCAAGCGAGCTGCCGACGGCAACGCGTCGAGCAAAAATGCAGCTCGTCTAGGCGCATTCGTTGAGCCGCTCGCCCAGCTGGCACTGGATGTCATTGCCAAAGAGGCGTGACGGAAACCATCACTGATTAGTCAAAACAGAACAAAGTATTGGAGAGAGATTGTGGCAACTGAATTATTTGATCTGAATGGAAAAGTTGCGCTGGTGACCGGTGCCAGCCGAGGTATTGGAGAAGCCATTGCCAAGCTGCTGGCAGAGCAGGGCGCTCACGTTCTGGTATCCAGCCGCAAGATCGAAGGCTGTCAGGCAGTCGCGGACGCGATCACCGATGCGGGTGGTAAGGCGGAGGCCCTGCCGTGTCATATTGGCAATATGGAGGAAATTGAAAAGCTGTTTTCCACGATTCGCAGCCGTTTCGGAAAACTGGACATTCTGGTTAACAATGCAGCAACCAACCCCTACTTTGGACACATTCTCGATACGGACCTGGGCGCTTTCCAGAAGACGGTAGATGTCAATATCCGAGGATACTTTTTCGCCTCTGTCGAAGGTGGAAAGTTGATGCGGGAAAACGGCGGTGGCTGCATCGTCAACACCGCCTCCATTAATGCGTTACAGCCAGGAGTTGGTCAGGGCATTTATTCCATTACCAAAGCTGCAGTGGTGAATATGACAAAGGCTTTTGCCAAGGAATGTGCGCAGTTCAACATTCGTGTCAATGCGCTGCTGCCGGGACTCACCAAAACAAAATTTGCCGGCGCTCTGTTTTCTCACGAAGAAATTTACAATGCCGCCATCGGTCATATCCCGATGCACCGACACGCCGAGCCGGAAGAGATGGCCGGCACGGTGCTGTACCTGGTATCCGATGCCTCGAGCTACACCAATGGTGAGTGCATCGTGGTGGACGGTGGCCTGACGTCTTGCGGAGGTCTGTAATGACTGCGAAATTTCAACGCGATCCGCTATTGGATTTTACCGACAAGGTTGTACTGATTACCGGCGCCGCCAGCGGCTTTGGTGCCCTGTTGGCAGAAGAGCTGGGGCGGCGTGGTGCCAGTCTGGTGCTGGGGGATATTAATGAAACCCCTCTGGATACCCTGGTGGAAAAGCTGGGTGGCAACGGTGTGTCCGTAGCCGCAATTCGGTGTGATGTGACTTCGGAGACGGATTGCGGAGCGATGGTGGCGTTGGCGAGGGAGCAGTTCGGGTGCCTGGATGTCGCGGTCAACAACGCCGGGATCGCGCCGCCCATGTTCTATTTCGAGGAGGTGGATGAGCAGACTTTTGACCAGCAGATCAACGTGAATGTAAAAGGCGTATTCTTCGGCATGAAACATCAGTTGAAACTGATGCGTGAACAGGGCACCGGTACCATTCTCAATGTCAGTTCCATGGCCGGTCTCGGTGGTGCACCGAAGGTAGCGCCTTATTCCGCTGCCAAGCACTCGGTAATTGGTCTCACCCGTACCGCCGCGGTGGAGTACGCGCGTCACAATGTACGCGTCAACGCCATCTGTCCTTTCTACACCCTTACCCCGATGCTGACGGATATGCCCGGGTCACCAGAACAGATTGAGCAGACCCACGCGATTTTTGCTGCTGGCACACCGATGAAACGGCTGGCAGAACCGGAAGAAATCGTCAGCGCTATGGTTATGCTGTGCTCGCCAGCACTGAGTTATGTCACCGGGCAGGCAATGGCGGTTGATGGCGGCGTATCCGCATTCTGACAAGGAGATTGTTATGGCTACTGTGATACCTACAACAGGGTTCAAAGAATATATCGGTCGGGAAACTGACTCCACGGATTGGCTGGTGATTGACCAGGCGCGAATCAGTGCATTTGCCGACTGTACGCTGGATCATCAGTTTATTCACGTCGACCCGGTCGCGGCAAAAAAGTCCCCGTTCGGCTCTACGATTGCCCATGGCTTTCTGACCCTTTCGCTACTGTCCCATTTCGCTGAGCAACTGCAGGTGGCCGTAGAAGGGGTCAAGATGGGCGTGAATTACGGTCTGGATAAAGTGCGATTTATCAATCCCGTCAAGGTGGATCAGCGCATTCGTGCCCGGGCAAAGATTAGTGATATCCAGCAGAAAAAACCTGGACAGTTCCAGATAAAGCTGGACGTCACGGTCGAAATTGATGGTGAGGACAAGCCGGCGATGATCGCTGAATGGCTGTTCATGCAGTTTGTATAACGGATCTGGAAGAAAATATGTCTATTTCGTTTGTAGGAAAAGTAGCAATTGTTACCGGTGCCGGGAATGGTTTGGGAAAATCTCATGCACTGGAGCTTGCCCGCCGCGGCGCGAAAGTGGTAGTGAACGATCTTGGCGGTGCGCGAGATGGTTCAGGCGGTTCGCTGAGTACCGCAGAGCAGGTGGTTGCGGAAATCGAAGCCGCCGGCGGTGAGGCCATGGCCAACGGCGCCAATGTTACCGACTATGCGCAGGTTGAATCCATGGTGCACGCGGCGCGGGAGCGCTGGGGCAGTGTGGATATCCTTGTCAACAATGCCGGGATTCTACGCGACAAATCCTTTGCCAAAATGTCATTGGAAGACTTCAAGCTGGTACTGGATGTGCACCTGATGGGAACCGTCAACTGTACCAAGGCGGTCTGGGAGATCATGCGTGAGCAGCAGTATGGCCGGATTGTCATGACAACATCCTCATCCGGGCTTTACGGTAATTTCGGTCAGTCCAACTACGGTGCGGCAAAAACTGCAGTCGTAGGCTTTATGAACACCCTGTGCATGGAAGGAGAGAAGTACGGCATCCGGGTGAATTGTCTCTCTCCCACCGCATCCACACGGATGACTGAAGATGTAATTCCCGACTCAAAGGCACTGGAATTGCTCACTCCAGAATCGGTGACAGCGGGCCTGATCGCGCTGGTCGCGGAAGAATCGCCCAACCGTATGATCCTGTGCGCCGGTGCTGGCGGGTATGCCTGCACCCGTATCTATGAAACCGACGGTATCTATTTACCGCCGGAGCAACAGACCGGGGAAAACGTATTGCAGAACCTGGATGCAATTCTTGATGGAGAAGGCCAGCAGGAGTTTGTTGGTGGATTCAATCAAACCATCAAATTTGTCCAGAAAGCAGCGGAATCCCTGGGCGTAAAGCTCGGCTAATAACGTTTTTACACAGAATGAGACAAGGAGTGCAGCAATGAAAGAAGCGGTGATCGTATCCACAGCGCGTACCCCCATTGGCAAAGCCTACCGGGGCGCATTCAATAATCTTGAGGGGCCGAGCCTGGCAGCCCACGCCGTGCGTGCCGCGGTATCCCGTGCCGGCGTCGAGGCGGCTGAAGTGGACGACTGTATTTTCGGCGTTGCACTGCAGCAGGGGACCACCGGTACCAATGTGGCACGCCAGATTGCATTGCGCTCGGGTCTGTCCACTACCGTGGCCGGGATGACGATCGACCGCCAGTGTTCCTCCGGGTTGATGGCCGTGGCTACCGCAGCCAAGCAAATTACCCAGGATGGTGTACCCATTGCTATTGCCGGTGGCCTCGAGTCAATTTCACTGGTACAGAACGACAAAATGAATAGCTTTCGTGTGGCAGATCCCGCGTTGCTGGAAATGCACCCCGATATCTATATGCCCATGATTGGCACCGCAGAGGTGGTTGCAAAGCGCTACGGTATTAGCCGTGATCTGCAGGATGCGTATGCACTGCAGTCACAAATGCGTACGGCGGCTGCTCAGGAGGCGGGACTATACAACGACGAGATCATTCCGGTCACCTGCAATAAGATTGTGGTGAACAAGGAAACCGGTGAGCAGTCCGAACAGGAAGTGACTTTGGAGAAGGATGAGGGAAATCGTCCTACGACCACCATTGAAGGACTGCATGGACTGAAACCTGTGCTGGATAACGGTGTGATTACCGCGGGTAATGCATCGCAGCTGTCGGATGGCGCAGCGGCCATGGTGTTGATGGATCGCAAACTTGCGGAGCAGCGCGGGCTGGCACCACTGGGTATCTATCGAGGTATGGCGGTCGCCGGGTGTGAGCCGGATGAAATGGGAATCGGTCCTATTTACGCTATCCCCAAATTGCTACAGCGCACCGGTCTCAGCATCGACGATATCGGCCTTTGGGAGCTGAACGAGGCATTCGCGGTACAGGTGCTGTACTGCCGTGACAAGCTGGGCATCGACAACGATAAGCTCAATGTCAACGGCGGAGCTATTTCTATCGGCCATCCTTATGGGATGAGTGGTGCGCGGATGGTGGGGCACGCCTTACTGGAAGGGAAGCGTCGCGGTGTGAAATATGTTGTTGTCACCATGTGTGTTGGTGGTGGTATGGGCGCCGCAGGCCTGTTTGAAGTGGTGTGATATTGCGTGAGTCAGTGAGGCGCCGGAAGAAGAGACTCTTCCGGTTTTTCTCATTGACTGATAATTAATGAATTATTGATAGGTAGAAAGGGGGGAATAGAATGCGTGCACTGGTATGCAAGTCCTTTGGTCCGGTGGAAGAGTTGACTATCGCGGAGCGTGAAACAGCGCCACTGAAACCGAATGAGGTAAAGCTTGATATTCGTGCGGCCGGTGTCAATTTTCCCGATGCTTTGATGGTCGCCGGAAAGTATCAGGTGCAGCCTGACCTACCGTTTATTCCCGGTGGGGAGTGTGCGGGGATTATTTCAGAGCTTGGCAGTGAGGTGCGCGGGTTTAATATCGGTGATCGCGTTATTGCGATGCCAGGACTGGCGGCCTTTGCAGAACAGGTCAATGTCGATCACAAACTCCTGATGCCGATGCCCGAGCAGCTGGATTTTGTTCAGGCAGCGGGGTTCTGTATCACCTATGCGACGTCCTACTACGCGTTCAAGCAGCGTGCTCAGCTGAAAGAGGGAGAAACACTGGTTGTCCTGGGCGCGGCGGGTGGGGTCGGCGTCACCGCTATTCAGTTGGGGAAAATCATGGGAGCGAGGGTGATTGCCTGTGCATCCAGTGATGAGAAACTCGGGTTCTGTCGGGAGATTGGTGCCGATGAGGTCATCAATTACAGTACCGAAAACCTCAAAGATCGCATTCGCGAGTTAACCGATGGCAAAGGCGCCGATGTGATTTATGATCCCGTAGGTGGGGACTTTACCGAGGCTGCGTATCGCTCAATTGCCTGGGGCGGACGTTACCTGGTTATAGGATTTGCGGCAGGAGATATTCCCAAGTTGCCTCTCAATCTACCGCTACTGAAAGCGGGTGATATCCTGGGTATTTTCTGGGGCGGCTGGGCCGCGAGGGATCCTAAGGGGAATATGCAGAACTTTTCCGAGTTGCTGCAGTTGGTAGCGGACGGAAAGCTTAATCCCTTGACTACCGAAGTCTTCCCGCTGGAAGAGTTTACCCAGGCGTTTGCGGCTATCACGGAACGTCGCGCCCGGGGTAAAGTAATCCTGTCGATGGAGAACTGACCTCGATAGGCTGTCCTTTTCAGGGCAGCAAGCGGCAGTGCGTCTGTGCCTTTGAGATCAGGTCTGCAGGAAGCGCTTCGTCAGAGCCCCCTCGCTGTGTGCGACGCCATTGGGCGCAAAGCCCAGCGAGGTTTCCTGCCTTGATCGCTGCACGCAGGGAGTGCCATTTGTCAGCAGCTGGCATGCCGCGCGGTTGCGCAACCTGTCGTTTGATTCGCTCGCGGCTGCTGACGCTACTCCCAAAGCCGTCTGATGCAGCTTGCGCGGGTGTCAGTGCCCCCAGGTATTGAGCCGGGTGTAACAAGATCACTGCGATCGCCAAGGCACCCAGCCCTGATGCAGCTTTAGACGTAATACGGCTTGTTTTTTTAATGGGTGCATAAGTTCTGGCTAGTGAAAAAATCCTCTCGTCCAGAGCATCCGGTGACCCAATTGCATCAGTGGCACGCCTGAAATCTTGTTCCCAATTTTTTCCGTTCATTTTTTCGTAATCCTTACTTCAAAAGCCAGAATTCCATGTCTGGATAGTCGAGCAGTCACGCAATTTTCTCTGTGCCGCCTACCGGGTGGTCTTCGCGACCAGCGACGGGAGGGGCAGACCATACTCGTACCTTTTCTTTGATTCGTTCCCAGATGCCAATGTCTGTATCTTCGACGGGGAGTTGAGCAGCGCAGTCCAGATTTTCAGCCAACTCTGTCTTCCATGGTTTGTGGGGGCTGCCATGCAGTGTTGTTTCTATCAATTCAAATGCTGAATGTAATAAATCGCGGCACTCTTTTAGTGAAAGTCGTTCTATGTCGGCAATAGTGGCGAGTGATAGCCGACATTCCCGGTGTAACAAAAAAATGTTTCTATGAGGCCTTGGAAGCTTTTGAACGGCATTAAATACCGTGTCTTTTAGTGCGGTCTGAATCTGCTGCTTTAGTTCCGCGTCAATCTTCTTGCCTTGTTTGTAATCTCTATCACCGCTGAATTCACCGCACTGCAACCTGCGGTTTATTTGTATGTAGAACCAGTTATTCAAACGCCTGCCCGACAGCTTCGGAGGTGCTTCCAGAATTTCTCTCCAGAGGTCTTCTAACAACTGGCAGCCTCTGGCCTGACTGATCTGAATGCAGTAGCGAAAGAGTTGATTGTTGTGCCGTTTATACAGCAGTTTGAACGCATTCAAATTTCGGGTTTGGTGGTAATGGTTGAGCAAGGCTTCATCTGTGAGACCATACAACTTGTCCGCATACATGGGATTTGCCTCCTTGGCGTCAAATGTCCCATCTACTCGGTGCACACTCCCTGTTATTGCGGTTTTTCAGGGATACTTCGTAATAACGAGTAAACTGTCAGTCTTCTTCAAATCCATTGAAGAGTGATTTTCTATCGCTAATTCACCTTTTTGGCTTTTCGTGCTTGCTCTGTGTCGGCGGGGCTTTCTGGTGTTTGCCCTCTATTTTCGGCTCCCAGTCTGGGACTTTGAGGTTGATTCTTTTGCTATAGGTTCGTTGACAATTTTCTCTTGTCTTGTCGTTGCATCTTCCTCAGTCTTCTCATGCCTTCTCCAGGATGCGAGAAATAGCGTCGCCAGCCCAAGCAGTAGCTCATCGACAAATGGAACCATATCGGGAATCAACAGGTCGAAAAGAAAGAGTGCACAAACCCACTTGAATAGCGTTGGATGCTTGAGCTTTCGGGCATAGTTGAGAAACCAGCCAACTAACGCACTGGGCAGTACACGTTTCATATAAATGGCAGCGATTACGTACTTTCAGGACCGTGTTGGGAGTATAGACCGAGGGTTTTGCGGCTTTCACCGGCAAGGCCATTTTAGGTATGAATGGGCGGCGTTGTTGACGTGAATAGCAACTTGGTAGATTTGCATTGTGCCAATTTGGGTGGATTAAATAACGCCACAATTGGTCGAAAGCTAGGCAGTTAGTCGCTGTGTTTGGGAGAAGGGTAGGGGCAATTGCTCTGGCCCCAATTCGGCGCGCAAGTCCTTGAGTTTGATGCCGACACCCAGCAGTCGGATAGGATCATTGCGCTTGTCCCAACATTGTTGCAGCAGCTGTTTAAACTCTGATATGCGGGCTGCTCGGCTGCCGCGCTCGTGGGTCATCTGGGTAAAGTCGGCATATTTTACCTTTACCTGGACTCCGTTGATCTCATAGCGGGCGTCCAGTTTTTCGAGGCGTTCCTGCAGGCGGCCGAACAGGTTGGTCATTTCTTCCAGCCAGTCTTCCTGGTGGATCAAATCCGACTTGAAGGTGTGTTCAACACTGACGCTCTTGCGTGATTCGTTACTGCTGACCGGGCGCTCATCGATACCGCGGCAAAGATGGTACAGACGGTTGCCAAACTTGCCGTAACGCTGGACCAGCTCGATCAGAGACAGGGGCCGCAGGTCGCTGCAGGTATGGATGCCCTGCCGATGCATTTTTTCAGCTGTAACCCGGCCCACACCGTGGAGCTTGGCAATTGGCAACCTGAGAACAAAGTCCTCTACAGACTGGGGCGTGATAACCGTCAGGCCGTCCGGCTTTTCCCAGTCGCTGGCAATTTTGGCGAGGAATTTGTTGGGAGCCACACCGGCAGAAATCGTAATGCCCAATTGGTCGCTCACCCGGCGGCGAATCTCACGGGCAATCAATGTTGCGCTTCCGTTGAAGTGAAGGCTATCGCTCACATCCAGATATGCTTCATCCAGAGATAGGGGTTCTATTCTGTCGGTAAATTCTAGAAATATTTCCCGGATCTGCGCGCTTACTTCTCGATATTTTTTCATGTTGCCCGGTACTACAATCAGATCAGGGCACAACTTCATTGCTTGCGCACTGGGCATGGCTGAGCGAACACCAAAGGTGCGCGCCTCATAGTTGCAGGTTGAGATGACCCCCCTTCGTTCGCTGGCACCACCCACAGCGATTGGTCGCCCCTGTAGATTGGGGTCGTCACGCATTTCTACAGAGGCGTAGAAGCAGTCGCAATCGCAATGAATGATCTTACGCATGCTGGGATTATATACAGTATTATGCCCGGGAGGAATACATGTGTCCCTGGATTGGGCCGCGGTGCAGATACAGACCGTTCCGTTTTTGCTTTGAGGTGCCAGATGAGCCGGATAACGTTGATTGAGAATCCTGCAGATGAGCGGGTGAAAGCAATTTTTGAGGATGTTCGTACCCAGATGGGCGGTATTCCATACCTGTTCAGAGCGTACGCCAACAGTCCACCGCTACTGGAGCATTTCTGGGAACAGTACCGCAACCTGATGTTTATCGGCCGTTTATCCAGGCCGCTTAAAGAGGCTATTGCTCTGATGGTTTCTGCAGACAACCACTGTGACTACGGAATTTCTCTTCACAGCCATGCTCTGGAGTCTCTGGGTGTGCCGGCGAAGGAGATTCTGCGTATCCGCACCGACCCGGATCACGCGCACTTCCCCCCTAAAGAGCATGTGCTGCTTGAAGTGGCACGACATGCAAATATCGCTCCCCATGACCACGGTGAACGTCTGATCACGGAGGCGCGAAAAACGGAGGCGACTGACGCTGAAATTCTGGAGGCTCTGGCGGTTTCTGGAATGATTGCGGGGACCAATCGTACAGCGGATATGTTGGGTCTTCAGGCAATGATTTGATTTTCATATGAGAGCATGCCCGGCGCATGCAAGGCGATCATTGTAATAGAGACCAGCTCGATGCTCGAACTGGTCTTTTTTGGTGCCCGCAACATATGCGGACATTTTTGTGCGCTATTCGGGCGGTGTTCGGTGGTCGAAAATGAGTACCAGCACATCCTACGTGCCCGGTATCACCTCTGTTAGTCCTCCTGAGTTAATTGTCGTCAAATAGCCCAGACAGCGTCACAAAGACAAAACTTGGGCATCTATCGATCTGAATGAAATTGCGTTATACGGAAGTGCTACCTATAACTGAAGTCGGTCAACGTGAATGGCGTCCCGGTAATAGATGTATTTTGGTGTCACGGCAATAATTATGACGCCATAGAATTTGGAATCTCCAAGAGATCGTTGGACTGGAGCGTTCATTTCACAAGTAGTTGCAATGATTGAAGGGTGATCTGCACAGGGTTGGGCAGGTTGAGGTAGAGAGTAAAGTCAGGATCAAGCGCAATGGAAGCGACAATTTTTGATAAGGTGACTGGGACAGCACAAAAGATCGATGCGACCAATAATATTGGGGTGACATCTCCAAGCATCGTAAAGCTGGATGTTGGACCTGAGGAAGTTGCCTCATTTGTTCAATCGGGTTTCGACCTGGTAATAACGCTAAAGAACGGTGAAACAATAACGCTGTATAACTTCTTCCAGGTCGGAGAAAACGGCCTTAGAAGCGAGCTTGTTCTCGAAGATGACGATTCAGTTCTTTGGTGGGGCCAGCGTGGCGAGACATTTACCGAGTTTTCATTTACCGAAATCCAATCGTTGGATGACCTTCTGGCGATCACCCAAGCCGATGGAGCTATACCTGTCTGGGCCTGGGTCGGTTTAGGCGCGCTGGGGCTCGGCGCGATTGCCGCCTCTTCGGACTCCTCCTCAAAAGGTGGAAGCAGAGAATTTCTGGATGATACCGACTCTGATGATGATCCCGCTCCCCCAACTTCTCCTCCTCCTGTAGATCCTCCTGACGAATCAGATGCCGATGCTGATACGGACGCCGACGCAGATGCTGACGCCGATGCGGATGCTGACGCCGATGCGGATGCTGACGCTGATGCGGATGCAGATGCCGATGCGGATGCAGACGCAGACGCAGATGCAGATGCGGACGCCGATGCGGATGCCGATGCGGATGCTGATGCCGACGCGGATGCCGATGCAGATGCTGATGCCGATGCCGATGCCGATGCCGATGCCGATGCCGACGCGGATGCCGATGCAGATGCTGATGCCGATGCCGATGCCGATGCTGATGCGGATGCCGACGCTGATGCGGATGCCGACGCGGATGCCGATGCAGATGCCGATGCCGACGCGGATGCGGACGCCGACGCCGACGCCGACGCCGATGCGGATGCGGATGCCGATGCGGACGCCGACGCTGATGCGGACGCCGACGCCGACGCCGACGCCGACGCTGATGCGGACGCCGACGCCGACGCCGACGCGGATGCCGATGCAGACGCCGATGCCGACGCGGATGCCGACGCGGATGCCGACGCGGATGCGGATGCCGATGCAGACGCCGATGCCGATGCGGACGCGGATGCCGATGCCGATGCGGACGCGGATGCAGATGCGGATGCGGACGCAGATGCCGACGCGGATGCCGATGCTGATGCCGATGCTGATGCCGATGCCGACGCCGATGCCGACGCGGACGCCGATGCGGACGCGGATGCCGATGCGGACGCCGATGCCGATGCGGACGCCGATGCCGATGCAGACGCGGATGCCGATGCGGATGCAGACGCCGACGCCGACGCCGACGCTGATGCGGATGCGGACGCCGATGCTGATGCCGACGCGGATGCGGATGCGGACGCCGATGCGGACGCCGACGCTGATGCGGACGCCGACGCCGACGCCGACGCCGACGCCGATGCCGATGCGGATGCTGATGCCGACGCTGATGCGGACGCGGATGCCGATGCCGATGCGGACGCTGATGCCGATGCTGACGCTGACGCTGACGCTGACGCTGACGCCGACGCCGACGCCGACGCCGACGCCGACGCCGATGCCGATGCCGATGCCGATGCCGACGCCGACGCCGACGCAGATGCTGACACCGACTTCGAACTAGTCGATGTGGACGATGACGCGGTCCTGGAGTGCGAGATCAGCTTGGAGCCTGAAGCAGAGCCTGATCAAGACAGTGATGAGCAGTTTAATGCGCTGGGTATCAGCATCGCTGACCTCGCCAGCCTGGATATCGGCTCTGGTGATCAGCCACTCGTAGGGTTCGATCTAACTGAGGACACCAACGAGACGGTATTTGACCTCGACATCGATGGCGTGGTGGGTATCGGTGTGCTGGATCAATACGTCTTGATTGTTGAGCGTTTTGAAGACGGGGAGTGGGTGCGCGTTGAGGACGCCGAGAATAATCTCGATGACGGTATTCTCTCACTCAGCCTACTCGGCCTGGGTGGCACTTCCGGGCAGGTAACTCTGGAGAACCTGGATGCGGGTGAATATCGAGCGACACTGGTTCCCGACCCGGGGCTGATCAGTGTTGGCGTGGCCATCACCCGTACTATCGACGTCACCGCAACGGACTTTGTGGAGGTCGAGACGATCGTCGGAAGTCAGCCTGCGGAAGGCAACTTCATAGATCAGTCTGCCAGTGGGGATACGGATAACCTTGAAATCCAGTCGGTTACCTTTGACGGTAACCTGGTGACACCCACCGGCGGTGAAATAGAAATCGAGGGTGACTATGGCACCCTGGTAATGCAAAGTGATGGCAGTTACGTCTACACGCCGAATGAAGCGTTGGGCGAGGCCGGCGTAGACAACTTTACCGTCACGGTTGTAGACACTGAAACGAATGAAGCGTTGTCAGCCAACCTGAATATCGAAGTGACCAAGGAAGTAGTGCCTGACGACGGGGATGCAGATGCTGATGCCGACGCCGACGCCGACGCCGACGCCGACGCCGACGCCGACGCGGATGCCGATGCGGATGCGGACGCAGATGCCGATACCGATGCGGACGCAGATGCCGACGCCGACGCGGATGCCGATGCCGATGCGGATGCAGATGCCGATGCGGATGCCGATGCCGACGCTGATGCGGATGCGGACGCCGATGCGGACGCAGATGCCGACGCAGATGCCGACGCAGATGCCGATGCGGACGCCGATGCAGACGCCGATGCCGATGCGGACGCCGATGCAGATGCCGATGCAGATGCAGATGCAGATGCAGATGCCGATGCCGATGCAGATGCAGATGCCGATGCCGATGCAGATGCCGATGCAGACGCCGATGCTGACGCTGATGCCCCGGCGGCACCAACAGCCACCCTGACCAACGACACGGGTGTCGACGACACCGATGGCATTACCAGTGACGGCAGCGTGACTGTCAGTGGTCTGGAACCCGATGCCACCTGGGAGTACTCCATCGACGGTGGTGCGACCTGGACTACCGGCACCGGTACAGAGTTCACCCTGCCGGAAGGTGAATACCCCGACGGCGAGGTACTGGTACGGCAAACCGACGCGGCCGGCAACATCAGCCCCGAAGGTTCGCTGGGTCCGGTGACCATCGACAACACCGCCCCGGCGGCACCAACAGCCACCCTGACCAACGACACGGGTGTCGACGACACCGACGGTATTACCAGTGACGGCAGCGTGACTGTCAGTGGTCTGGAACCCGATGCCACCTGGGAGTACTCCATCGACGGTGGTGCGACCTGGACTACCGGCACCGGTACAGAGTTCACCCTGCCAGAAGGTGAATACCCCGACGGCGAGGTCCTGGTACGGCAAACCGACGCGGCCGGCAACATCAGCCCCGAAGGTTCGCTGGGTCCGGTGACCATCGACAACACCGCCCCGGCGGCACCAACAGCCACCCTGACCAACGACACGGGTGTCGACGACACCGATGGCATTACCAGTGACGGCAGCGTGACTGTCAGTGGTCTGGAACCCGATGCCACCTGGGAGTACTCCATCGACGGTGGTGCGACCTGGACTACCGGAACCGGTACAGAGTTCACCCTGCCGGAAGGTGAATACCCCGACGGCGAGGTACTGGTACGGCAAACCGACGCGGCCGGCAACATCAGCCCCGAAGGTTCGCTGGGTCCGGTGACCATCGACAACACCGCCCCGGCGGCACCAACAGCCACCCTGACCAACGACACGGGTGTCGACGACACCGACGGTATTACCAGTGACGGCAGCGTGACTGTCAGTGGTCTGGAACCCGATGCCACCTGGGAGTACTCCATCGACGGTGGTGCGACCTGGACTACCGGAACCGGTACAGAGTTCACCCTGCCGGAAGGTGAATACCCCGACGGCGAGGTACTGGTACGGCAAACCGACGCGGCCGGCAACATCAGCCCCGAAGGTTCGCTGGGTCCGGTGACCATCGACAACACCGCCCCGGCGGCACCAACAGCCACCCTGACCAACGACACGGGTGTCGACGACACCGATGGCATTACCAGTGACGGCAGCGTGACTGTCAGTGGTCTGGAACCCGATGCCACCTGGGAGTACTCCATCGACGGTGGTGCGACCTGGACTACCGGCACCGGTACAGAGTTCACCCTGCCGGAAGGTGAATACCCCGACGGCGAGGTACTGGTACGGCAAACCGACGCGGCCGGCAACATCAGCCCCGAAGGTTCGCTGGGTCCGGTGACCATCGACAACACCGCCCCGGCGGCACCAACAGCCACCCTGACCAACGACACGGGTGTCGACGACACCGATGGCATTACCAGTGACGGCAGCGTTACTGTCAGTGGTCTGGAACCCGATGCCACCTGGGAGTACTCCATCGACGGTGGTGCGACCTGGACTACCGGCACCGGTACAGAGTTCACCCTGCCAGAAGGTGAATACCCCGACGGCGAGGTCCTGGTACGGCAAACCGACGCGGCCGGCAACATCAGCCCCGAAGGTTCGCTGGGTCCGGTGACCATCGACAACACCGCCCCGGCGGCACCAACAGCCACCCTGACCAACGACACGGGTGTCGACGACACCGACGGTATTACCAGTGACGGCAGCGTGACTGTCAGTGGTCTGGAACCCGATGCCACCTGGGAGTACTCCATCGACGGTGGTGCGACCTGGACTACCGGCACCGGTACAGAGTTCACCCTGCCAGAAGGTGAATACCCCGACGGCGAGGTCCTGGTACGGCAAACCGACGCGGCCGGCAACATCAGCCCCGAAGGTTCGCTGGGTCCGGTGACCATCGACAACACCGCCCCGGCGGCACCAACAGCCACCCTGACCAACGACACGGGTGTTGACGACACCGACGGTATTACCAGTGACGGCAGCGTGACTGTCAGTGGTCTGGAACCCGATGCCACCTGGGAGTACTCCATCGACGGTGGTGCGACCTGGACTACCGGCACCGGTACAGAGTTCACCCTGCCAGAAGGTGAATACCCCGACGGCGAGGTCCTGGTACGGCAAACCGACGCGGCCGGCAACATCAGCCCCGAAGGTTCGCTGGGTCCGGTGACCATCGACAACACCGCCCCGGCGGCACCAACAGCCACCCTGACCAACGACACGGGTGTCGACGACACCGACGGTATTACCAGTGACGGCAGCGTGACTGTCAGTGGTCTGGAACCCGATGCCACCTGGGAGTACTCCATCGACGGTGGTGCGACCTGGACTACCGGCACCGGTACAGAGTTCACCCTGCCGGAAGGTGAATACCCCGACGGCGAGGTCCTGGTACGGCAAACCGACGCGGCCGGCAACACTAGCCCCGAAGGCTCGCTGGGTGCTGTGAGTGTCGTCTCCCTGGATGGGGTCGATGAAGTGGCAACAGCGCTGCTGAATATCCTGGCTGCGGAATCGGCCGCGGATCATGGAGAAGCCGATTATGGATTGCTCGGCGTCTACCTGAATCTGATTGGGCTTGATTTGCAGGCAAACGTTCTCGGTACGTCGACCGTGGAATTTGAAGTTGACCCGGGACATACCCAGGATCTGACATTCGAGTTCGACTCGACGCTATCTGCAGCGGTGCTTGGCGACCTGCGTATCGTCATCCAGAAGTGGGATCCCGCTACGGAAGCCTGGACAGCCATCGATAACTCCGAGGACGAAGCCTCGATACTCGAGATCGGGCTGCTAGGTGGTGGTGGTGATGGCGTCACTGTCGAGGGGCTGGGTAGCGGTGAGTACCGTGCCTTTATCGCCGCTGACGGCGTTGTGGCTACGGTAGCCAGTTCATTGTCTGTCAGTGGCACAGACTACGACAACACCGTCATCGTCGGCTACGAGGGTGTCGCTGTGAACGGCAATGTTCTCGACAACGATGCCGCGGACACGATTGTCGAGAGTGTGAATAGCGAACCCGTTGGGGCCGGCGGCGCTACCATCGTCGGAACTTACGGCACGCTGGAGATCGATCAGGACGGCACTTACACCTATACGCCATTCGACGCCGACGACTCCGGCATCGGACAGGTGGATGTGTTCGAGTACACCCTGACTGATACGATCAGTGGCGCCAGCGCGCTAGCGACGCTGTACGTCCAGATCGACAGTGAGAGCGTCGAGATGACCTGGGATGAGAACGATCCCTCCCTGCCTGCAACATTTGCATTTTCCGCATCGGATGATACGGCGGATGCATCGGTGGTCTGGGCCAATGTGGTCGACGAAGACTTCTTTACGGAGGCCGATGGTGAGCTGATTGGCGTAGGCGATCAGACCTATATCAGCGATACATTCACTATCACTGAAAATATGGAAGTGTCTGGCAGTGTCGAGGTATCGGTACTCCTCGCTGCAATCGCCAGCGGGGAAGTGTTCCTGGAAAGGGAAGCTTCCCCCGGTACTTGGGAAACCGTTGCCAGTGATAGCTTTAGTATTGTTCTTGGCGGTCTTGGCACGGTGTCTACGATAGACCTTTCCACAGTCGACTTTACTGCTGGCGACTATAGAGTACGCGCAACCAAGTCTGGGCTGGCCTCGGTGACACTCAACATCGCAACTGACGTTGATGTTGTTTACCTCGACCAGTTTGAAATCGAAAGCGCTGTTGGCGCCGTCGGAAACCTCCTCGACAACGACGTCGAAGGCTCCGAGTTCTCCACACTTCAGGTCGACAATGGCTCCGGCTTCGTGGATGTCACCGACTCGACCGTTGTGGCGGGTGACTTCGGTACCCTGACCATCGATGCCGACGGCAACTACACCTACACCCCGGATGGAACCTATTTTGACACCACATCGCAGGATGTCTTTGACTATCAATTGGTTCATCCCGTGACGGGAGCCGTTGCTGGTGGATCTCTGACGGTTACGTTGGAACCATCGGGGGCCGGTGTCTTGTTAGCGCCTTCCGTGGAGCCATTTGCAATGGCATTTGCCGAAGAGAGTGACGGATCGCAGGAAAGCGACTTTGCTCAAAGTCACGATGCCGGTTTGGAAACACTCAATTGGCAAGGTGGAGATGATGTTATTGCGCTGGGTGACTATGTAGGTGAGTTCTCAAATATCCAGGCCATTGATCTGGATGAAGAGAACGCGGTGACACTGTCTGTTGGTCTGGAAGACTTGCTGTCTATCTCCAGTGGTGATGAGAGTTTCTACATCAATGGCGATGGCAGTGATACCGTGGACATACTCGCTGAGTGGGACGCAGCTGATAGCGGTTCTGCCCATGGAGACGACTATAACATCTACGTGTCCATTGATGATCCCACTCAAGAGCTGTGGGTAGAGAATGGCATCAACGTTGTCTGATCCGATGCCACGATCTAACTGACTTTTACGCCGGGCCTTGTGCCCGGCTTTTTTTTGCCTGATGTGACCCTCTGGGTGGGTAAACCGGAATACACAATCGTCAATCTGGTTCAGTTCTGAGAAAGTTCGACCGTACTGTGGACAAAAGACTTAGATCACATGTGGTCGAGAAAAACAGGATAGAGGTGGGATAATACAAGGCATTACAACGGTTGGCATCTCAGGTTTGAGAGTGTCGAATTGGCAAGAGACAAGAGAGGAAGGTGAGTAAAGTGCACTGTGCGATGATTATGGCAATGCGTCAACACCTTGTATGTGTAGGCAAACAATTGAACAAAGAGAGCTCTCAAGATGAGGTGCGAGATTGGTTGAAATCTGAATTCCTCTTAGGAAACCTCTGTTAATTGATAGTGGCCTCTGCACAATCTGAAAGGTGTTTTCGTAAGGCGGTTTGCGAAGCCGCTGGTTACCTTTCCTAGCGAGTCAACGCCGCCAGCGCCTGTTAGGCCGTACCCGCAGGGGCGTACAGGCTGGTCCGCACTCCGCGTTGCAGCTGCTAGACGGGCAACCAGCGTGCCTGTGTCTTGATCG
The DNA here is from genome assembly GCF_020991125.1 of Microbulbifer celer. Lineage (NCBI taxonomy): Bacteria > Pseudomonadati > Pseudomonadota > Gammaproteobacteria > Cellvibrionales > Microbulbiferaceae > Microbulbifer > Microbulbifer celer. Next base: position 2,181,289 of record NZ_CP087715.1, on the reverse strand, counting down.
CGAACCTGTCTGTACGCCAGAGGCCGCAAGCAATTATCAACGGAGGTACCTTTAGTTCTGGGATAGGCCGTGGAGGTGTTTTACAATTTTGTGTAGGCCAGTCCCATGGGATCCTTTGATAAGGATAAGCTGATCGCGGTCTATTATTTGTTTTAAGTCAGACTGGAGTGCTGATAAGTCATTGTATTGGGCATTTACAATATCGTTTTTACTCAGTTCTTGCTGAATGCTCTGTATTTTATCACCGAGTAGAATAACACGGTCCGGTTTCGAGCGAATGATATCCTTGCTAAGCCCTTTGTGCAGGAGAATCGATTGGTCGCCGAGCTCAAGCATGTCTCCAAGTATCAGTATTCTCTCGTTATAATTTTTACGTCGATAAATCTCTTCTGACGTTTGAATGGCGGCGCGTACAGAAGCCGGATTAGCGTTGTAGGCGTCATCTATTATATCAATATATTTTCCATTTATGTTTAGTGTCGATACGACGCCTCGACCTGCGATTGGAGTGAATAACTTAAGTAAGTGTGCTGCTGATTTTAAGTCCAGGTCGAGTGTGTCTAGCACTGCGAGGCTGGCAATTCCATTCATTGCCATGTGAAATCCAGCTCCTCCCATTGTGAATGACAGGAAGGAACCGTTGGCATTTACCGAGGTCTCACCAGATTTTCTATCATAGTCTAAGATGCGAAATTGGGCGTCTTTATGTAAGCCAAAGCTAATGATTTTTAGTTTTCGGTCATTTGCGGCCTCTTTGAGAATGTCCCACTCTTTAATATCTCGGTTTATGATCGCAAATGATCCTGGGGTCATGCTGGAGAATATCCCGGATTTTTTCTTCGCTATTTCTTCCGTACTCTTGTGATACTCGATATGCGCTTCATGAATATTGCTGATGATGGCGATGTCTGGCCGCACAATTGCGGAATTTTTGATCATGTTTCCAATAGCCATTTCTATCACAGCATACCGAGTGTCCCAGCTTATTGAGGCTAAATTCCATGATATTCCCATCGGGAGATTGGCGCTGAATTCAGATTTCCCTGATTTCCCCCAAGGGTTTAACAAGTGTTGTAGTAAAGCAACCGTCGTAGTTTTTCCTGCACTTCCAGTTACGCCAATTACGGTTCCTTTGAATTTGTTGCGGGAGTAAATTCCCATATCAATAACTGCTTGACGGCAGTCCTTTACCAATATGGTTGGAATGTTAAGGTCATGGAGATCGTTAAATTCTTCACTAACAATAAGTGCTTGCGGCGTAAAGGGGAGCCTGCTGATTTGTGATGGAGGAATAAGACCCTTTCCGTCCCTTGGTCTTATAGCTACAATTTGGCCCGGCTGCATGCTTGGGGGGAATATACACAGCCCGGTCGCTCTCCACTGCTTTGATTTCGGAGGGGAAAGCCATTTTCCTCCCGTTGCTTCCACAAGGTTTCTTTGATTCCAACCTGTCGATCCACTATTGGATAGGCTAATGCGGTCTTTCATGCTCTAGATCTTTAGTGACTGTTTTTTGCTTTTCTATAAGGTAATTCCGATAAGCAATAAAACCAGATAGATAGTGCTCCACGTCATCAATTCGCACCCGAAAAGAGTGGTGACGAATAAAGAAGCTCCCCAGGATTTTTTCCGGATTCTTGAAGTACATAGCGTATTCAGGCCAGAAGTGCCCGTTGAGCAAGTAGTGTGCACGACACTCAAGGGCATGATAAAACTTCTGTTCATCCAGAAGTTCTAGCAGCCCTGGGAACTGATTCTCCGACTTCATACGGCAAATCATCTTCTCTGCAGCCATCATGAGCTCCAGAAGGGTGGGGAAGGTGGTTATTCTTTTCTCCACAAAATCCAGATAACCGGCGACATTCTGTATCCCAAACCGGTAGTATTTTTCTTCCGGTCGGTAGCGAGTTATTTCATTAACGCAATAGCTGAGCCAGTGATCATGGGCCTTCCAGTGGTTGGACTGGATGAAATAATCGAACGCTTTTTCAACGGTGTTGAGCCAGCGCGGATCTCGTGTTAGTCCGTAAAGGCGAATAAGGCCGAAAGCGGCCTCCCCATCGTAGTAAATAATCCGGAAAAACTCTTTTATAGTGAGATCGGGGTAGTTCAGTACATGCGCAAACTGGCCCGTGGAGACATTTTGCATTTTCTGAATGCCAATGGCGAGCAATTCCATCAAGGACAGATACTGATCATCTCCCGTTAGCTCGGAATATTTAACCAGCGCCAGTAGGCAGACAGCGTTGCCGCCGAGTTTTATCTCCTGGTGCTGGTCGACAAGAAATGCAGCATGACTTCCGTCGGGCAGGGGAACCGTTTTGATCAACTCAGTCGTGAGCTGGTGCAGTGCTCGATCAATGGCCGTCTTGAGACTTGCGTCTTTGGTGACTTCCCACGATTCCAGCATGGCATAGGTGGTGCTGGCGTGGCGCAAATTATTATAGGTGGCAATGCTGCGATCAAAGCAGGGGTGCCATCCATAATTAAACAGGCCACTCTTGCGTACTTGTCGGGTCAGGTATTGGCTTGCTGAATCGATCAGCTCGTATACGGTTTCATCGTCCAGGTTCTTGATGATTCTGCGGCCGGCATTTCTTCCGGTAGCGTATAAGATTTTGAGTGGCTCCGCCCCCTTTGAGAATATACCTTGGGTATTCAAAAGATACACGGGGTTTTCTGCGCACGACTGTAAATTCAGATCCAGTCCGAATCGTTTCCTGGCATATGCCCGGATATTTTTTTCGTTGATGGTGGCGTGGGCAATTTTGTTGCCACCATACAGCATGGCATTTCCGTTGATTTCCTGCTCAAGAAAGGCGATGTCGAGCTGCTTATCGAATGCCAGGCCAAATCGGAAGTAGTTGCGCTTGGTGTTCTTGAGGCGTTCGAGTAATTCTTGCCAGCTGATTTCGATGGATTCACGGACCCAGTCTACGCGTAGCCATTGATAGTCAATTTTAGCTTTCTGTTTTACTTGCTGCACCTGGCGGGCACCACGTTGCCAGGTTTCCTCTACGGTCGCACCCGTTACATGGAGGACCGTCGCACGTTGTACACCGTTGCATAGGGAGAAAAACAGGCAGTAAGGCGGTTTTCTATGCTGGAGATTCCGCGCAACGAGTGGGCGAATGCGCGAGAGCTGCTCGGATAGGGACATAGTCTAGGCCCTCAGTTGCTGCTGGATACGGCGCTGCTGGAATAAGTGGTTCCTTCATCCCGGTCTGGTTGAAGTTCTATGACTTCAACTTGCGCGCGTCTGTTGGGCGCAAGACAGTCTTTAAGCTCTGCGGTGATTTTGTTGCCGGCGCACTGAACTAGTGGCTCGCTTTTCCCGCGCCCTTCAATCTGTATTTGGCCCGCGGGGACACCCGCGGCGACCAAGTGGTGGGCAATTGCATGTGCACGGAGTTCGGACAGGATCTGGTTGTAATCTTCGGTACCGATTCTATCCGAATGCGCGGTGATGGAAATCTGAGGCTGGGCATAATTATTCAGTAGCGCATTGGCTACTTCATTGATGCGCTCTTTACCTTGTTCGCTCAGGTTTGCGCTGGAAAAGTCGAACAGAATGTCCGCTGAGGTGACAAAAACTTCTGTAGGCAGCTTGGGAACCTTTTCATATAGGGATTCACACTGCGGACGACGCCAGGCCAGATTGCTCACTTTCTCGTCCGTGAATGCCACCTGATACTGACATACGATGACATCATTCTCTGTTATGGGGAGATTGATGTGGTATTCCCAGGCTTCACCACCGGGATACTGCCCTTTGAGGTACGGCATTCCAAGGTAGGTAATGACCTGCTGCTGTGAGGTGCCGGGTTGTACCTTGGCCATTTTTTGAGCTTTGACAAAGCTGCCCGTACGAAGATAGTTCTCTCCCAGTTTTGAGAGGGAGACACTGATATCACTAAAGGGAAGTTCCGAGCTCGATTCGGGGTTGGGGTCTTGGTCTATCGGTTGGTCCTGGCCGTTCGGTTGAGCGGTCGCGTCGCCGGTGTATATGCACGCCAGCAATATTGCCAAGAGTGGAAATAAGCACTTGTTCATCCCTGTTCCTCGGTGCTTGGTATGGCTGCGTTATTATTCGGGTGAAGTATAGACGCTGCACGGTTATGCGCCAGAAATGGGAATCGGAGGAAGTTGTCGCAGGTGCCGGGTTCCGGAAAGCGTCAGGTGTTACTCAATGTGGGAGCCGTTGGGTAGGATTCACGCAGTGATTGATAGGCATCAATCGGGTGAGCCCTGTGGAGGTGTAGTAAACGGCGGTAATAACAGGTCGCGTACAAAAAAGCCGCCTCTGTCAGGCGGCTTTTTCATTGTATAGGCGTATGGGAGGTGGGTGGATCGTGTTATCGCTCGAGGTGCTCGAGCTTGCCTTTTACGCCATCCCACTGTTCTGCATCCGGTAGCGGGTCTTTCTTCTCGGTGATATTCGGCCACACTTCAGACAGTTCAGCATTCAGCTCGATATATTCCTGCTGATCATCCGGCACCTCATCCTCTGAGAAGATGGCATTGGCCGGGCACTCGGGCTCGCACAGGGCGCAGTCGATACACTCATCGGGGTGAATCACCAGAAAGTTGGGGCCTTCGTAGAAGCAGTCTACCGGGCAAACTTCCACACAGTCGGTGTATTTGCACTTGATGCAGTTTTCCCCAATTACAAATGTCATGCTTGTCCCTCGATAATGCTGTGGCGTTGCCGCTGTTCGGTCGCGCTGTGCACCAAACCCGAACCTTATTTTGAAAGCAGCGGATTTTAGCAAGGTCTGGCGCGATTTGTAGTGGCTTTTGAGTCGAATTGGTTGGGTGCTTATAACAATTTACGCAACGCGTAGAGTTGCTCCAGCGCCTGACGCGGGGTCAGGCCGTCCGGATCCAGCTCTTCCAGGGCTTCTACCGCCGGGTGTGGAGCACTGCCAAACAGGTCTACCTGGGCGGGGCTGCCGGCCGGTTGCGGTTCGGGAGCGGGGCGCGCCTGCGGCGCGTTTGCGGAGCTGGGGTTCCGCGGTCCCGGGCCGGAATCGCGGGTGGTGTGGCCGGCTTCCAGTGCGGAAAGGCGTGCTTTGGCTTCCTCCAATACTTCCTGGGGGATGCCGGCCAGTTTGGCGACCTGCAGGCCGTAGCTCTTGGAGGCGGGGCCCTCCTGAATGCGGTGCAGGAACACGATGGAGTCCCCGTGTTCGGTGGCATTCAGGTGGATGTTGGCCGCCTCCGGGCTCTGCTGTGGCAGTTCCGTGAGCTCGAAATAGTGGGTCGCAAACAGGGTAAAGGCGCGTACCCGGTCGGCCAGGAACTGGGCGCAGGCCCAGGCCAGGGAGAGACCGTCGTAGGTGCTGGTGCCGCGGCCGATTTCATCCATCAGAATCAGGCTGTGTTCGCTGGCGTTGCGCAAGATGTTGGCGGTCTCGGTCATCTCCACCATAAAGGTGGAGCGGCCGCCGGCCAGGTCATCGGCGCTGCCGATGCGGGTAAAGATACGGTCCAGTAGACCGATACGGGCGCTGTCTGCGGGCACAAAGCTGCCGCAGTGGGCGAGCAGGGCGATCAGCGCGGTCTGGCGCATGTAGGTCGATTTACCGCCCATGTTCGGGCCGGTGATCACCAGCATACGGCGGGACTCGTGCAGGTCGATATCGTTGGCTACAAACGGGTCGTCCAGAACCTGCTCCACCACCGGGTGGCGGCCGCCTTCCACATGGATGCCGGGCTGTTCCGACAGCTCGGGCTGGATCAGGCGCAATTGGTCCGCGCGCTCGGCCATATTGGCCAGTACATCCAGCTGCGACACGGCGGCAGCTGCCGCCTGCAGTTCCGCCAGGTGTTCGTTCAGGGTGGTGAGTAGCTCTTCGTACAGGAATTTCTCGCGGGTGAGGGCGCGGCTCTTGGCCGACAGCGCCTTGTCTTCGAACTCTTTCAGTTCCGGGGTGATAAAGCGCTCGGCATTCTTGAGCGTCTGGCGGCGGATATAGTCCGCGGGTGCCTTGTCGCTCTGGCCGCGGCTGATCTCGATAAAGTAACCGTGTACGCGGTTGTAACCGACTTTCAGGGTTGGTATGCCGGTGCGTTCTTTCTCCCGCACTTCCAGCTGTACCAGGTAATCACCGGCGTTCTCGCTGATGCCGCGCAGCTCGTCCAATTCCTCGTCGAACCCCTCCGCGATCACGCCGCCATCGCGGATCACCACTGGCGGGTTCTCTACCAGTGCGCGTTGCAATAGCTCCACGGTTTGTGGCCACTCACCCATCTCGCGGCTGAGTTCAGACAGCAGTCCGGCGTCGGTCTCAGACAGCTGGCTTTGCAATTCCGGGAACTGGGCCAGGGACATACACAGACGGGAGAGATCCCGTGGGCGCGCGGAACGCAGGGCCAGGCGACCGAGAATACGCTCCATATCACCGATGGCTTTCAACGCTTCCCGCAGCGGTTCAAAGCGGTAGTCACCGATCAACGCAGTGATGGCCTGCTGACGCTGTTGCAATGTATGCAGATTGCGCAGGGGATTGTTCAGCCAGCGGCGCAGCAGGCGGCTGCCCATGGCGGTTTTACAGGCATCGAATACCGACAGCAGGGTATTGTCGTCGCCCCCGGTGAGATTGGTATCTATCTCCAGATTGCGGCGGCTGGCCGGGTCCAGGGCGACGGTATCTTCACTGCGTTCGGTGCGCAGGGTGCGGATGTGGGGCAGTTCAGTGCGCTGGGTGTCGCGGGCGTATTGCAACAGACAACCGGCGGCACCCAGTGCCGCGTGCAAGTGGCTGCATCCGAAGGCCTCCAGATCCATGGTGCCGAATTGGCGGTTGAGCAGGCGCAGTGAGCTCTCCAGGTCGAACTCCCAGGGCGCGCGGCGGCGCAGGCCGGGACGACGCTCGATCTCGGTCAGCAGGTCCAGGTCTTCGGACGCCAGCAGTTCCGTGGGACTGTAGCGCTGGATCTGTTCTGCCAGGGCCTCCAGGGTATCTACTTCCTGAACGGCAAAATACCCGGTACCTACATCCAGCAGAGCCAGACCGTACTTTTCACCCACCAAAACCGTGGCGGCCAGCAGATTGTCCCGACGCTCGTTCAGCAGTGCCTCATCGGTGACCGTACCCGGGGTGACGATGCGCACCACCTTGCGTTCCACCGGGCCCTTCGATGTGGCCGGGTCGCCGATCTGTTCGGCAATGGCGACAGACACCCCCGCCTTGATCAGGCGGGCCAGATAGCCCTCGGCTGCGTGGTAGGGAATCCCTGCCATAGGAATCGGTTGCCCGCCGGACTTGCCGCGGGCGGTCAGCGTTACGTCCAGCAGCTCCGCCGCCCGCTTTGCATCATCGTAAAACAGCTCGTAAAAGTCCCCCATACGGTAGAACACCAGCTCTTGAGGGTGTTCAGCCTTGATGCGGAGGTACTGCTGCATCATCGGCGTGTGTTCGGTTTTCTGGTTCTTGCTCGGGGCGGATGTCGGCATGGATGAGAAAGTCTTTAAAAATCAGATGGTTGGTTGTTCTGGTGCGCAGGCCTGTGCGGCCGACGTCGGGTCAGATGACAGGGCCGAATGAGTCCCGTTGCGGGGGCCATGTGCAAGCGCGCAAGGATACCAAAGCGACACTGAAACCACTATCTGACTGGGAAGTCTGAAAGGGCGTGTCAGGATCTTCCTGCATCTGCGGAGACGTTGGTTCGGGAGAGCTGAAGGGGGGAGGGCGTATTGTCAAAAACAAACGCCCCTATAGTGCCTGGGGAAAAGTTTCCCGAAAGGGCCGTAGCATAGGGGCGTTAGCGCTATTACCGGATCAGGAAGCGGCAGGCTGCACGGTTGCGGCCCGTTCGCCTTTGTCATCATCCTCGGCCGTCGGCATGCTCAGCGGGTTGGTCACTTTCGAGCCCCACAGCGCATAGAACAGCACGTACAGCTCACAGGCAGCGGTGAGCAGGAAGGAAAGCTGCAGGCCGTAAATGTCTGCCATCCAACCCTGGACCACCACCAGTGCGCCACCGGCGATCGCCATGATCAGCAGACCGGACCCTTCTTCGGTCAGTGGGCCGAGGCCGCGAATGCCGAGGGTGAAGATGGTCGGGAACATGATGGAGTGGAAGAAGCCAACCAGGATCAGCGCCCACATGGCCATCGGGCCGGACGTGAATACGGTGACCAGCATCACAAGAAACGCGCCGATGGAGAAGGCCGCGAGTACGGTTTCTGCACGCACCCGCATCATGATCGCGGAGCCCACAAAACGACCTACCATCATGCCGCCCCACAGAAAGGTGAGATAGTGGCCGGCTTTCTCAAACGTCAGGCCGGCGATATCCGGTTGTGCGACAAAATTGACGAACAGGTTGGCAACGCCGATCTCCGCGATCAGGTAGATGAAGATGGCCGGCACCCCAAATACCAGATTGCGGTGCTTCCACAGGGAGTGCTTCTTGCGTTCTTCCTTGCTGGCGCGGCTGGTGGCGGAGCCGATGCTGGGCAGGGGGAAGCGCGCGATGATGATGGCCAGAATCACCAGCGCCACGGCGACCATCGCATAGGGCAGAATGGTGGACTGCGCATCGGCAAGACGCTCTGCCTGAGTCAGTACGGTGCCGGCCTCAGAGGTGCCGCCCTTTGTGCGGCCGAGAATCAGGTAGGCACCGAAGATAGGCGCGAACATGGTGCCGGCGGAGTTCATTGCCTGTACCAGGTTCAGGCGCGATGAGGCGGTTTCCGGGGAGCCGATCACGGCGACGTACGGGTTGGCCGCCACCTGTAACAGGGTGATGCCACTGGCGATGACAAACAACATGACCAAGGTCACGTAGTAGGAAGGCAGACTTGCAGCCAGGGTCATCCCCATTGCGCCCGCGGCCATAATCAGCAGGCCGGTAACCAGGGCTTTCTGGTAGCCGATACGTTCAATCAGTTTGGCGGAGGGGATGGAGGCGACGAAGTAGGCAATAAACCAGACCGATTCGATCAGTGTGGTCTGGGTGTAATTCAGTTCGAACACGCTGCGCAGATGCGGTAGCAGGGTGTTGTTGATGACCGTGATAAAACCCCACATAAAAAAGAGGCTGGCTAGCAGGGTGAGTGCCTTGGTATACGCCGGGGTACCCGACTGGTTTGCACTGGAAACCTGACCCGCTGAGATTGCTGGTTCCGCCATCGCTTTGCTCCGTTATTTTATCTTTTAATTTTTAGCTGCTGGATCAGGAGAATCGATGATCGCCTCTCATCCCCTCTCGCTGTTCCTGTCGTTTTATTCGTGTCAAAGTAATATGTATTACTATATTATCTAGCTGCTGGGTTGGTCAACGCTAGTGCGAAGCACCACCCAAAAGCACTGAATCGGTGCGTTGGCGTGGGATCGGGGTGCTATTTTCGCGGTACCCGGGATTGCCCGAGAAAGAATCCATGGGGCCATAATGCCTGGTGCTCATGGAGCCCAAATAATAAAGAATGGAGGACCGATTGATGGGAATTGATGTACGCAACAGCCTGCTGGCCCTGGCGACAATGGCCTTTGTGGGAAATGCAGCGGTGGCAGCCGAAGCCAAGCGCGATACGTTTGGCACCTTGCCGGGGGGCGAGAAAGTCGAATCCGTTACGTTGACGGGGGAGAACGGCGTCAGCGCGGTGATCATCACCTACGGTGCAACGCTGCAGGCGCTGAACGTGCCAGACCGCAACGGCCGAGTTGCCGATATCACGCTGGGTCACGATGCCCTTGCGGGTTACCTGGAGCAGCCCAACTACTGGGGCCAGACCATTGGTCGCTATGCCAACCGGATTGCCGGTGGGCGCTTTGTGCTGGATGGTGAAAAATATCAACTCAGCCGGAACGATGACGACAACTCCCTGCACGGTGGTGTCGAAGGATTCGATAAGCGAAACTGGAAAATCGAATCGGTGAACGAGGGCCAGCAGGCCAGCGTGACCCTGACCTTACACAGTGCCGATGGCGATCAGGGTTATCCGGGTAACATGGATGTGTCGGTGACCTACGCGTTGGACGATAACGGTTCTCTGGTGATTGATCACAAAGCCGAGACCGATGCACCCACCATCGTCAACCTCACCAACCACGCACTTTTCAATCTTGCCGGTGAGGGTTCTGCGCTGGGAGTTTACGACCAGAAACTCACTATCCCCGCCAGCCACTATTTGCCAGTGAATGAAAAGCTGATCCCTACCGGTGAACGCCGCGCAGTGTCTGGCACTGTGTTTGATTTCACTAAAGGACGTTTGATGTCCGACGGCATCCGCGATGGTTCGGACGAGCAGATTGTGATGGGGCGCGGCTGGGATCACAACTGGATTCTGGACAAGGGGCGCACGGAAAAGCCCGAGCTGGCAGCCAGGGTCGAACACGCACAATCGGGTAGAGTGCTTGAAGTGCTGAGCACCGAGCCCGGCCTGCAATTTTATTCAGGCAACTTTCTGGTAGGCGATATTGTCGGTAAGAACGGCCATGCGTATCGGATGGGCGCCGGCATCGCGCTCGAGCCGCAGCTGTTCCCCGATACCCCGAATCAGCCGGAGTTTGGTTCTGCCCGGTTAAATCCCGGTGAAACTTATCATCACCGTATGATTTATCGCGTGTCCGTGGAAGGTTGATACCCGATATCCACCGGCCCCGATAGCCGCATCGGGGCCGGCGTTTTACCGAGGCAGGAGCTTTTGCCTCAGCCTCTGATGACCCGGTAACAGGGCTTGTACTCTTTGCCGGGCAACTTCATTCGTTGTTGTTGAACGAATGAATCCAGTAGCGTATCCATACTGCGCATGAGTGCGGGATCGCCCAGCAGTTCGTAAGGCCCATTGTTCTCCACTCTGCGTATCCCCTCATCCTTCACATTGCCAGATACAATCCCGGAAAAAGCACGCCGCAGGTTGGCAGCCAGCAGGTAGGGCTCCTGATTGGTGTGCAGTGCGAGCTTGCGCATGTTTTCGTGGGTGGGCACAAACGGACGCTGGAACTCGGTTGAGACTTTCAGTTGCCAATTGTAGTAATAGGCATCCCCTTTTTCTTTGCGGTATTCCCGGACTTTCTGAATGCCCGCAGCCATTTGTCGCGCCACTTCCGAAGGATCGTCGATGATGATCTGGTAGCGTGAACGGGCAGCCTCGCCCAGAGTCTGGGTAATAAACTGATCGATGCGAATGAAATAGTCTGCAGCGGTTCTGGGGCCGGTAAAAATGACGGGGAATGGCTGCGCTTTATTGTCTTCGTGCAGCAGGATGCCCAGCAGGTAGAGGATTTCTTCTGCAGTACCTGCGCCACCGGGAAATACCACAATGCCATGTCCGGTGCGTACGAAAGCCTCCAGCCGCTTCTCGATATCCGGCATGATCACCAGCTGGTTGACGATGGGGTTTGGCGCCTCTGCGGCAATGATGCCGGGCTCGGTAATGCCCAGATACTGTCCGTCCCGATCCCGTTGTTTGGCGTGGCCGATAGTTGCCCCTTTCATCGGCCCCTTCATCGCACCTGGTCCGCAGCCAGTGCAGATGTCGAGCTGCCGCAAGGCAATCTCGTAACCCACCTTCTTGGTGTAGTCGTATTCTTCCCGTGAAATAGAGTGGCCGCCCCAGCAGACTACAAGGCGCGGCGAACGGTCGCGGTCAAAGGTGCCCGCGTTGCGCAGAATATGAAATACCGCATCCGTGACACCCTGGGCGGAAACCAGATCGTAGCGCGGGTCGCAGGTGATTTCGCTGCTGACGTAGATAATGTCACGCAGTACCGCGAACAGGTGCTCGGCAATGCCCTGGATCATCCTGCCGTCCACAAACGCAGTTGCCGGGGCATTGCTTACCTTGAGTTTGACACTGCGCTCGGTGGGAATGACGGCAATATCAAAGTCTGCATATTTTTCCAGCAGCTCCTTGCCGTCGTCCATGTAATTCCCGCAGTTGAGTACCGCCAGAGAACAGTTGCGGAACAGTTGGTACTGAGGGCCGCGGCTGGCATCCGTGAGCTTGTGGATTTCGTATTTGGACAGGATGTCGAACTGTCCGGTTGGTGATACCTGTGCGTTGACTAGTCCCGTATTCATTAGTCCCCCAGATAATTTCATTGTTATAGGGTAATCAGGTTTCCCTGGCTAACTATAGATGCTGGAAGTATACAGCGTGTAACAAATAGCGGTTCAGGTGAAATTCGTTTATACGGAGTAGGCCGATTTACTGATTGTTTACATAGGGTTAACGCTTCTTTACCGGCAGCTGGGTCATTATATAGGTACAGTTCATAACAACAGTTTCTACCGTGCACACTCTGACCTATCGCCAAAACTCGCTGGCAATACGCGCCGTTCTCGTCTTCGTTTTGATGCATTTTTCGGCGGTGGTTCTGGCGGATACCGAGCCGGAGCGCGGTAGTAGCCCGGAAAATCTTGATGTCCCGTAGTCCAGCGAAGCTGATGCTTTTCGAAGGGACTGGTGGCAGAGCTTCGACGATCCCTTGGTGGTGGATCCGATCGACGCACTGCGCCACGAATTAGCCCGTTCCGACAAATGGGGTGGAAGATTCAGCTACAGAGGCACTCCCCATCCCGTATAATCCGGCTGTGCAATGGAAATATGGGAGCGGCCTGACGGCGCTATGGCATTTGAGGTATTGACCGACAGGAACTACGCGCTCTACCTGGCGGGTAATACCGTTTCCTGGATCGGCACCTGGATGCAACGCACGGCCATCGGCTGGCTGTCGTGGGAGTTGACGGAATCGTCATCCTGGGTGGGTATCATCGTGCTCGCCCAGTACCTGCCGCTGGTGTTCATTGCGCCACTGTTTGGCGTATTGATTGATCGCATGGATCGCCGGCGCTACGCCATTGCCTGCTTACTGGTGCAGATACTGTTCAATGCCGGGTTATTGATCACTTATGCCCTGGGCCTTCTCAATATTCACGCCTTGCTCGCCTGCTGTGTGCTGCTCGGTATCGGCAACGCCGCCTACCAGCCGATCCGTCTGACCCTGATTCACGATATTGCGCCGAAGGATTTTCTCACCCAGGCCATCAGCCTGAATGCGGTGATATTCAATGTCACGCGGATGGTGGGGCCGGCCCTGGGGGGGATTTCCATCAGCGCTTTCGGCGTTGGCGGAACGTTTCTGATCAATACCCTGAGTTTTCTCGGCACCCTGTTTTCCCTGCTGGTAGTGCATATCCACCCCAGCGCGCGCAGTGCCAAAGGGGGCAGCGTGCTGTTCCAGTTGCTGGAAGGGCTGCGCTATATAAAAAGTGTGCCGAAATTTCTCGAACTCTTCATTCTCTCCGTCGCCATTGCCGCGTTCGGCCGCGGCGTGCTGGAACTGTTGCCGGCCTTTGCCGGCGGTGTGTTTGACAGTGGCAGCAGTGGTCTCGCCACGCTGATGGCTGTGGCCGGTGCTGGCGGCATTGTTGCGGGGGTATTGCTGTCCGGAACGACCAGACGCAGTACGCTGGTGATCTTTATTTCCGTGGGCTGTGGCCTGCTGGGGCTGTTTGTTGCGCTGCTGGGCATTTCCAGTCTGTTTGTGCTGGCGATGCTGAGTATCTTCGGCATCGCCGCCATGTCCACCCTCGCCAGTATCGGTATGCAGGCCGCATTACAGGCGGACCTCGACAGCAAGTTTCGCGGTCGCGTGGTCAGCCTCTGGGGGATGACCACGGTGGCAGGGCCGGCACTGGGGGCCTCCATTCTTGGGGCACTTGCGCATGTAACCGGCCTGCCGATGGTGGCAGTTATCAGCGGTGTCTTCTGTTCCGTGGTCTGTATTGGTGTGATGTGGCGCAGCCGCTATTTTCCCTTAGGGAGTTAATACCTGCGATCTACCTTTGCGCCGGACGCGGACGGCCTTTGTAAAAGCCTGTGAATATGGATGCCAGGGCACTGATCCCCAGCAGCCAGCAGTAGTGAATACTCCCCGCCAATGCCAGTGGCGAGACTTTTGCCAGCGACGATGCCAGCAGTATCTGCGCACCGTAGGGAAGTAACCCCTGCACCGTGCAGGAATAGATATCCAGCAGGCTGGCGCTGCGGCGCGGGTCTACACCATAGCGCTCGGCCATATCCTTGGCGAGGTGGCCGGTAAGCAGAATGGCGACGGTATTGTTGGCGGTGCAGACATTGGTCAAGGCTACCGCGGTACTGATACCCAGTTCGCCGGTTTTGCGTCCGGGTTTGCCGCGGCTGCCAATCTGGCTGATCCGATCGATCCGTTGTCCCAACCACGCCAGGCCGCCGCCGGCGCGCATCAGTGCACCGAGGCCGCCGATCATTAGCGACAGAATCAGGATTTCCTGCATGCTGGTGTAACCTGCATAAATATCTTTGGACAAGGCCCCGATGGAGTAGTCCGGCTGTAATCCCAGCCCGACAGCGCCCGCCAGCAGGATACCGATAAACAGCACCAGCAATACGTTTACACCACTTACAGCCAGTACTAACACCACGATGTAGGGCAGTACCCGGATCAGCTCGTAGTCACCGGGCGCGGTGATTTGCGCGGTGGTGCCGGAGAAATACAGCCAGATCAATGCGACCGCAGCGGCGGGCAGGGCGATCAGCAGGTTCATGCGGAACTTGTCCCGCATTTTTACCCCCTGGGTGCGGGTGGCGGCAATGGTTGTGTCGGAAATGATCGAGAGGTTGTCGCCGAACATGGCCCCGCCCACTACGGTGCCGATGGTGAGCAGCATTGGCAGTTCGGTGGCGTTGCTGAGTCCCACCGCGATGGGGGCAATGGCGGCGATGGTGCCCATGGACGTACCCATGGCGGTGGCGACAAACGCGGTGATCAGAAACAGCCCCGGCAATACCAGTGTCGGTGGAATGTAGCTGAGGCCAAAGTTCACCGTAGCGTCCACCCCGCCCACCGCCTTGGCGACACTGGCGAAGGCGCCGGCAAGCAGGTAGATCAGAACCATGGTGATAATTGTGGGATCACCGATGCCGCGGATGAAGGTGTCAATGCGCTGACTCAACCGCCCGTGGGCAAGTGCTATTGCCAGCGCGATTGCCGGCAGAATCGCCACTGGTGCCGAGACCTGATAAAACGCCATCGCCGTACCTTGAGACTGATACCAGAGTCCCGCGCCCACAAACAGGGCGAGAAAAAGCAGTAGTGGCAGCAGGGCGATGGCGGAGGGAGAGGAAGCGACGGAATCTTGTTTCATGAGTACCGCTCTGACCGTGTTTGCCCGACGTTGGTAAAAGGTTGTCTGCCGGGGCGCGAAAAAGGCGCGGATTCTAAACAGTGTAGGCCGCGGTTGGCCAATAACCCTTTCATCGCGGTTTTTTTCAGTTGGTTATATCCCATTCGTGACTTTTTTGCGGTAGCGAATTGGTGAAATGCACACCACTGGAAATCCGGGCCAATCCCCCTATCATCTGGCGCAGAATCCAAGTTGGGAAATAATAATAATCATGATTGACCGGCAGACTTTTGTTTTGATCGGCCCGCTTTTGGCGGTGGCCTTTTATGGGGTGTTGAGCCACTACGGCATGCCCTATTTGCCCGCCGTGACCGCGGCGATCACTCTGTTGACCGTCATCTGGTGGATTACCGAGGCGCTGCCGATTCCGGCTACCTCTCTGGTGCCGTTTGTATTGCTGCCCCTATTCGGTGTGGCGGATCACAAGCTGGTGGCGTCCTCAATGGGCAGCCATGTGATTCTGCTGCTGATGGGCGCCTTTATGTTGTCCAAGGCGCTGGAGAAAAGCGGTGCCCATGAGCGGCTTGCGCTGTATATGCTGAAGGTGGTCGGCGTTTCCAGTGGCCGCCGGCTGGTGCTCGGCTTCATGTTGGCAGCGGGGCTGCTCAGCATGTGGGTCTCCAATACCGCCACCACCTTGATGATGTTGCCCATCGCCCTGGCCATCCTGTCACGGGTGGATAATCACCGTCTGACCGTTGCGCTCATTCTCGGCATCGCTTATGCGGCGAGTCTTGGTGGTGTTGGCAGCCCGCTGGGCACGCCCCCCAACGTGATCTTCATGGGAATATACGAAGAGGTGACCGGTAGGGAATTCAGCTTCCTGAGCTGGCTCAAAATCGGCGTGCCTGTGGTGGTTGTCACCCTACCGATCATGGCGCTGTGGCTGACCCGTAATATCAAACTGGAACAGGCGATTGAGCGCCCGTCGGTGGGCGCGTGGCGGGTGGAAGAGGTGCGCACTTTGCTAGTGTTTGCCGTTGCGATCCTGTTCTGGGTGACTCGCAACGAGCCTTTCGGTGGCTGGAGCCAGTGGTTCAACGTGCCGGCTGCCGGCGACAGTACCGTTGCTATCGGCGCTGTGGTGCTGATGTTCCTGGTGCCCAATGGCAACGGTGGGCGATTGCTGGACTGGAAAGCCGCGGAGAGTATTCCGTGGGGCATGCTGTTGTTGTTTGCCGGTGGTATCGCCATTGCCAAAGGTTTTCAGGCATCCGGCCTCAGCGAAATGATGGGCAGCGGCCTCGCTTTCCTGACCACCATGCCGCTGTGGCTGATGCTGTTGCTGTTATGCCTGTCGGTGACCTTCCTGACCGAGATCACCAGTAACACCGCTACCGCTACACTGCTGATGCCGATTCTCGCGGTGGTTGCCACCTCCGCAGGCTTCGATCCCATGGTGCTGATGATTCCCGCCGCCATGTGCGCGAGCTGTGCATTCATGTTGCCCGTCGCCACGGCACCCAATGCCATTGCCTACGGTACCGGTAAAATCCGGATGCAGGAAATGGTGCGCGAAGGCGCGGCGTTGAGCGTGCTGGCATCGTTGATTATTGCGTTTATGTGCTGGTGGATTCTGACATAGCCCGTGCAGCCTGCCACTGCTCGGGGCGGTGCTGGCGTACGAACTCGATGAATACCTTGAGCCTGCGCGGAAGCTGTCCGTGGCCATAAATCAGGGACACCGGCCGCAGTGGACCCGACCATTGCGGCAGGCAGCGCTGCAGGGCGCCCGGGATAAAAGACTCGCGCAGATCTGCATGCCAGTCGGGCAGCAGGCCCAGGCCGCGAGCCCGAGCGATCGTGTCCGCCTGCAGTGACACCTGATCCACCTGCATGCAGGACTTTTTGCCTGGAATTGGATGGCTGTCTTCGCCCTCCCGGTGCAGTGTCAGCAGGCCCGAGTCATCGTTGATTGAGTTTACCCAGTCATAGCGCGCCAGTGCGCGGGGATGGTCTGGCATGCCCATGCGCTGCAGGTAATCCGGATGGCCGTAGACACTTTGTGTCAGATTGCCCAAGGGCATCAGGTTCTGATCGCAATGGGTGACCCGTCCGACCCAGAAATAGAGTGCGTCATCTTCTGTTTCCGTGGGTAGCTGTGTCTGGGTATGCAGTATGGCTTTGACTGCCGGGTATTTGAGCACGAACTCTTCTACCAGTTCTGCCAGCCATGGGCGTATCAGGATTTCGTGCGCACAAAGTACCAGTGTGCCGCTGACTTCTTCTCTCAGCTCTTCAATTTCTCCCCGCCCCAGCTCCGCCAGCCGCAGGATCTCTTCGCAATAGCGATAGAACACCTGGCCGGCCTCGGTGGGGACGAGTTTGTTTGCCTCACGTTTCAGCAGCATCTGTCCCACAGAAGACTCCAGCTGACGAATGCGTCGGCTCAGGGTGGACTTGGACGTAGCCAGGTTTTTGGCACTGGCGGTGAGGCTCCCGGTTTTGATCACTTGGGAAAAAACTTTCAGTTCTCTCAGATCCTGCATGTCTGCCTCGAATCGTTGGGGCGGCGGTAGCCCCCCCGATCAATGTTTCACTTTTTGCAACGCAATGTTCCGCATGTTTACACTTCTTTAAGCAAATGAGAAGTATTATTATTATCGAAAATTAAGCAGTGACAAGGAGTTACCGATGTCCTCAGCCCATCTCGGGTCTACCCTCATCCCTTTTTCCCGCCTTTTACTCTCTTCAGCGATTCTGGTTTCTGCAACACCGGCGTTGGCTCAGGAGGCGAGCAGCGATACCGAGTCGGTGGAAACGGTGGTGGTGACCGCCTCTGGGCGAGAGCAGGCGGTGATTGATGCGCCGGCGTCGGTGAGTGTTATTGACCGCGAGCAACTGTTGCAGCGGGCGTACCGGGATGTGACCGATGCCCTGAGCGACTTGCCCGGGGTGATCATCACCGGCGGTGAAGCGGGCGGGGATAACGCAGATATCAGCCTGCGGGGTATGGGCGCGAGTTACACCCTGATCCTGGTGGACGGCAAGCGTCTGTCCGGGCGCGCCAGCCGCCCCAACAGTGATGGTCCGGGAGAGGAGCAGAACTGGTTGCCGCCGGTGGAAGCGATCGAACGAATCGAACTGGTGCGTGGTCCCATGTCGACGCTGTACGGTTCGGACGCCATCGGCGGTGTGATCAATATCATCACCCGCAAAGTACCGGCCCAGTGGTCCGGTAGCGTGCAGGTGGACGCGATTCTGCAAGAGAGCAGTGAGTCTGGTGACGTCAATCAGGGCAACTTCCACCTCAGTGGGCCACTGGTGGAGGACACACTGAGCCTGCAATTATACGGGCGCAAATATCGTCGGGACGAAGACCAGATTCTCAATGGCTACTCCCAGCGCGATGTGGAAAGCGTGACGGGTCGGCTCGCTTTTACCCCCAACAGCCGTCACCAGGTGTTGCTGGAGACCGGCCTTACCGAGCAGCGCCAGATTGCCTTGATGGGCAAGTCTGCGCCCACGGAAGGGTGTCGCGGTGGATGTAGCGATTCTGAAAATGAGTACAACCGGGATTACCTGTCCCTGACACACCGGGGCGAGCTGGCCTCGGGCACTGTCAATTCATTTGTTCAGCGGGAAGTCACGGAGAATATTTCCCGGCAGATGGAAATTGCCAATACCGTTGCCAAATCGAGCTATGTGACCGATCTCGGTGCACACACGGTGTCCATCGGCGTGGATTACCAGGCAGAGGAGCTGGACGACCAGACGTCCAACCAGGTTTCTGATCGCACCACCATTGAAGGCGAGCGCTGGGCGGTGTTTCTGGAAGACGAGTGGTCGCTGTTGGACGGCTTTGCGTTGACCGCCGGCGCGCGTCTGGACGACGACGAAAACTACGGAAGCAAAATCAGCCCGCGACTGTATGGCGTGTGGAAGCTGGACGGCCATTGGACCCTGAAAGGTGGTGTGTCCACGGGTTACCGTGCACCGAGCTTGCGTGAAATCACCCCGGACTGGGGGCAGGTCAGCCGCGGTGGCAATATTTATGGTAACCCGGATCTGGAGCCTGAAGTTTCGGTGAACCAGGAGCTCGCGCTGCATTACCAGGGCGAGGGTGGCTTTCACAGTGGCTTGACCCTGTTCAACAATGACTTCGAAGACAAGATTACCCGGGTAGTCTGCCCGCTGGAGCGCTGTGACGCAGGCCCGAATCAGTTTGGCTCGGATCCCACGTATCGGGTCAACGTCGACAAGGCAGTGACACGCGGTGTGGAGGTCAGTGCGACGGTCCCGGTATCTGAAACTTTCCGTCTTGATGCCAGTTATACCTTTACTGACTCAGAGCAGAAGACCGGCGAATACAAGGGTGAACCACTGAACCAGTTGCCGAAACATCTGGCCTCTGTCAGTGCGGATTGGCAGGCAACCGATAATACCAATTCCTGGCTGCGCGTGACCTATCGCGGAGAGGAAAGCCAGCCCACAACCGGCCCTTCCCAGGGGGCGCTGATCGCGCCGTCATACACCTTCGTGGACGTTGGTATGAATTACGCACTGTCGACCAGCACTAAATTGAAAGCCGGTATCTACAACCTCGCCGATGAATCGGTGACCTATGACGAGTATGGCTTTGTGGCCGATGGGCGACGTTACTGGTTGGGTCTCAGCTATCGATTCTGATCAAGTTTACAAATATTAACGGTTTCACGGCGGCTCGCCGCTTTTGTTTGAAAATGAGATGGATTATCATCTTTGGCCATTGAGGACCCCGGTAAAAGGAACCTGAAGTTCGTGGCAATCTCTCTCGGCAGCGCACGCCAATGGCATTGGATCAGCTCGGCAGTGTGCCTGGTGGGTATGTTGCTGTTTGCGATTACCGGTATCACGTTAAATCACGCCGGTGAAATCCCCGCTGAGCCACAGCTGGTGAGCCATGAGTCCGTGGTTCCTGTTGAACTTTTGCAGGGGTGGGATACCGGAGAAGACGCGCCGCCGGTACTGCCGCGGGTTTTGCGACGCTGGTTTGCCAGCGAATATCGGATCTTTATTCCTGGGGGGCGCAGCGGGGAGTGGGACAGTGGTGAGTTCTATCTCGCCATGCCGCGGCCCGGCGGCGATGCCTGGCTGTCAGTCGACACGCAAACCGGTGACTTTATCTACGAAAGTACCGACCGCGGCTGGATCGCGTATCTCAATGACCTTCACAAGGGCCGCGATACCGGTACTGTATGGCGCTGGTTTCTGGATGTGTTTTCCGCGGCCTGCATCATCTTCTGCCTCACGGGATTCTGGCTGTTGTGGAAGCAGTCGTCGCAGCGTGTTTCCACCTGGCCGATCACCGCGCTGGGGGTGTTGATTCCCCTGGTGATTGCTCTGGTTTTCATACATTGATCGACCCATCTCTCAAATGGAAAAACGGGAATAGATATGGATAAAAAGTGTTTCCGACAGCTGGCGGGCGGTTTGCTGCTGGCAGGGCTGTTTGCCGGTAATGTCGCGCACGCGGAAAGCCTGCAGGTCAGCATCGAGATCCCGCGCCTGAAAGTAGCGGAATACCATAACCCCTATGTTGCGGTGTGGCTCGAGGACGAATCCCGTAATGCCACCCAGCTCGCCGTCTGGTACGACGTCGAGATGCGTAACAACGAAGGGGAGAAGTGGCTCAAGGATCTGCGTCAGTGGTGGCGTCGCGGCGGACGGGCGCTGGATATGCCGGTAGATGGTATTACCTCAGCGACCTACGGCCCCGGTGAGCACGCGCTGGAAGTCGCGATTGCCGAAAGCGAACTCGCAGAGCTTGTACCGGGTAAGTACCGGCTGCGTATCGAGGCCGCACGGGAAGTGGGCGGTCGTGAGCTGATTGAAATTCCCATCACCTGGCCGCTGGAAAAGTCCGCACTGCCACTGTCTGCCAGCGGTGAAGAAGAACTCGGCAGTATCCGGGTTGCCCTCGTCCAGTGACCCCCGACTTTCCCCCCCAAGTTTCAAGGAGACTCTCATGAAGAAAATGACTTTCGCAAAAATTCTGATGACCGGACTGGTCAGTGCCAGCATCGCGATGCAGGCCCAGGCACACCGCGCGTGGATTCTGCCCAGCACCACCGTCCTCTCCGGTGAAGATCCTTACGTAACCTTCGACGCCGCGGTATCCAACACCATTTTCTTTCCTGATCATGTCGCCATGGGGGTGGATCATGTAACTGCGACTGCGCCCAGCGGGGAAGAGATCGCTCTGGAAAACCCGTCCAAAGGGAAGTACCGCAGTACCTTTGATGTACAGCTGAAGGAAGAGGGGACTTACAAAATCGGGCTCGCCTCCAGCGGTTTGCGTGCCTTCTGGAAAGACGACGCGGGCAAGCGCCATATGTGGCCTGGTCGCGGCCAGCGGGCGAACGATTCCGAGTTTGATAGCGCTGTGCCCAAAGACGCGAAAGAGCTACGCGTGTTTCAGAGCTCCCATCGTATTGAGACGTTTGTCACCGCTGGCCAGCCGACCAGCGATGTGTTCAAGCCGCAAGGCGTTGGTTTGGAGCTGGTACCGGTGACGCACCCCAATGATCTTTATGCCGGAGAAAGTGCCAATTTCAAGTTGCTGATTGATGGCGAGCCGGCAAAGAATGCCGAGGTTGTACTGGTGCCCGGCGGCAGTCGTTACCGCGACAGCCAGGAAGATATTCAGGTGAAAGCGGATGATACCGGGCAGTTCAGCGTAACCTGGCCCAGTGCAGGCCGTTACTTTATGGAAGCGGAATATCAGGATGACCAGGCCAAGGCACCAGCGACTGCCCGCCGTGGTTCTTACTCCGCAACTTTTGAAGTTCTGCCGATGTAATCCGCAGGTACCGTGGTGACAGAACTTCAACGAACTGCTGTGGCCGTCGCGTTAGTGATGGCCTGGCTCCTTTGGTGCGTCTGGCTGTACTGGCGCGCCCGCAGGGCGCAACCTTGCGCCAATCGCGGTGGCCACACGTTGGTCGCCTACGCCAGCCAGAGTGGTACCGCCGCAGCGTTGGCCGCCCGGCGTGCCCGACAACTGGAGGTCGAGGCAGGGGAGGCTTCAGTCAATCTGTTGCCGCTGAATCAGGTTTCCCGACAGACTCTGCTTGCGGCCCGTAAAGCGGTGTTTGTGGTGAGTACTTACGGCGAGGGGGAACCACCGGATAATGGTGTTCGATTTGCGCGCCAGTTTCTTCGTCCGGCGCTGCACGCCGGTGGTGCCGAAGCCGGGGGACAGATAAACCCCGCGCTGGACCTTTCCCACCTTTCTTATTCCGTTGTCGCGCTCGGAGACAGCGCCTACGCGCAATTCTGCGCGTTTGGGAGACGTCTATTCGAGGGCATGGCGGCGATGGGGGCGCAGGCGCTGGCACCCCTGGAGCAGATCGACAGCGGTCAGATTGCCGCTGTCCCTGATGACGGTTCGGAGGGGGGCGAAGCTGGCAACCGTTTCTGGACCCTGACCGCGCGCACGCTTTTGAACCCTGGTAGCCCCGGCGCTCCGCTGTATGAAGTGACGTTGAGCGCCTGCGGCCCGTTGCCCACCTGGCGCGCCGGCGATATTTTCGTGCTGCAGCCACGCAACGCCCCCGAGGTAGTCTCCGCCTGGCTGTCGGCGAGAAACCTCGATGGCGATTTATGGATTTCGTCACAACAGTCCACGCGCCAATTGCGGGACTGGCTCAGCGAGCGCGATCTGAGCACCGTCGCAGTGGAGAGCTCGGAGCTGCTCCGCGGGGATTTTTCCGCACTGCCTATGCTCCCCGCGCGGGAGTACTCGGTGGCCTCAGTGCCTCGGGAAGGCAACCTGAAATTGATTGTACGCCAGCAGATGCAGACAGACGGGGGGCTTGGCGTCGGGTCTGGCTGGCTGACGGCGTTCAGCGAGCCGGGTGCCCGGTTTGCCGGCAGGCTGCGCCACAATAACAATTGCCATACGATCGATCACACGCCACCGATGTTGGCAATCGGCGCCGGCAGCGGCCTGGCGGGGCTGCGCGCGCAGTTGGCTGAACGGTCAGGGTGTGCAAGCGCCGGGCCGGCGTGGGTGGTGTTTGGAGAGCGCAGCGAAACCGCGGACTGTCCATTGGCACTGGAGCTCGATAACTGGCTGACTGGGGGCGTCATTGCCCGCTGTGATCGGGTCTTCTCCCGAGGCGAGGTCACCGGAAAACGCTATGTGCAGGATGTACTCACCGGACGGGCCGACGACGTGCAGGCGTTTGTTGCCCGTGGCGCCGACATCTATGTTTGCGGCAGTCGCTCAGGGATGGGGGAAAGCGTCCACCGGGCGCTTGCGGCGATCCTGGGTGAGCAGGCCCTGGAAGCGCTGATGGCAGAGGGACGCTACCGACGGGATCTTTATTAGTGCGTAATTAGCGCGCAGTCGGGGCGAAAAATGGTAGTGGGAGGGCTGGTGATCACCAGCCCATTTTCTCCCGGATAACACTCGCCAATTGTTCTCCGTTCTTTACATGTTGTGCAATGCGTGGATGCTGCCCGTAGCCGGTGTAGTCAAAGAAGACGGTGTGCAGCTTGTCGTCATCGTATTGCGCTTGCATCTGTGCAACCGCCTTGCGGATATAGTCTGGCCATTTTTCCGTTGCGGTTGCGTCCATGCTGCCCAGGGCAGCGATGATCGTGGCGTCGGGGTATTCTCGCCG